>DATBFX010000478.1:0-5515 GCA_036558305.1 Thermomicrobiales bacterium
GCCCTGCCCGGACCAGTGAGGATCAGGGTCTTCACGCGGGCGGTGCGACCGGCCGGGTCGGACTGGATCAGACCCCGCTTCGCGGGGGTGACGGAGACGCTCGGGCGGTCGGTGACGACGACCGAAATGGTCGGCGACCGCATCCGCGTCCGTTTGGATGACGGCAGCGAGCGCCTGGTCGATCACGTCGTGCAGGGGACCGGTTTCGCGATCGACATTTCGCGATTCGGCTTCCTATCGCCGGAGATCGTCCGCTCGCTGCGCACGCTGTGCGGTCAGCCCAGACTCGGACCGGGTTTCGAGAGTTCGGTCGCCGGTCTCCATTTCCTCGGTGCCGCCAGCGATCTCAGCTACGGCCCCTTGATGCGCGCCATCGCCGGCACCGGTTTCGCCGCGAGGTCCCTGACGCGTCACGTCGTGGCGGGCCTGGCCCGTACCGGCGATCTGCAGCGGACGAAAACGACGGCCGCACTTGAACAGGGATTGGAACTCGCTCCCTCCCTGCAGACCGCCTCGCAGGCGGCCTCCATCGCCGCTGGACTGCTCGCTCCGATCATCGGAGGCGACCCGACGTTGCCGGGTGGCCGTTCCTAGCGGTTTGACCCAGTGGACCTTCACCAAAGAAGCGCGGCGGTGGCGCCCTGCTCCCCGGTACAATTCCGGTCCTGACCGATTGGCCGCCGATTCGGAATTCGCTCGGCGATCTCACGAAAGCGATGAGGTATGGAATTCTGCCTGTCGATCGAGATCCAGGAGGGAATGACCTACGCCGACACGCTGGCGATGACCCGCGCCGGCGAGGAGGCCGGATTCCAGGCCGCGCTCCTGGCCGAGCACTACGAGCCCTCGTCGGGCATCATCGAGCGGATGTCCGCGGACGCTTGGGTCTTCCTCGGCGGGCTGGCGCGCGACACCCGGCGCATCCGGTTGGGGAGTCTGGTCAGCCCGGTCACCTTCCGCCATCCGTCGGTCCTGGCGAAGATGGCGGCGACGCTCGACCACATGACCGACGGCCGCGCCGAGTTGGGGATCGGTGCCGGTTGGCTGGAATCCGAGCACGCCGCCTACGGATTCCCCTTCGGCGAACCGGCCCAACGCGTCGACCTGATGGAGGAGCAACTCCAGGTCGTCACCGGCTTGTGGTCGCACGACCCCTTCACCTTCGACGGGACGCACTATCACTTGAAGAATTGCCACTTTACGCCCAAACCGGTGCAGCGGCCAGGCCTGCCGATCCTGGTCGGTGGCCGCCCGACGTCGGTCCGGTTGGTCCGGTTGGCGGCCCAGTACGCGGAGGAATTCGTGATCGCCCTGGCCACGCCCGCCCAGTGCCGGGAGGTGCGCGAGCGGCTCGACCGCGCCTGCGAAAAAGAAGGACGTGATCCGGCCAGTCTCGGGTTGGCGGTCTTCTGCGGGCTCTGCGTGGCGGAGACGGCGGAGGAGGCGGACGAGTTGCGGGAACGGTTGCTGGCCGAATCGCGACCGCACATGCGGAACACCGAACTCTGGATCATGGGGACGCCGGAGCCGGCGGCGGAGCAGGTGCGGCAGTTCGCGGCCGCGGGCGTGGACCGGTTGATGTACTCGGTGGAGAACGATGTGCATCGGGCGATGGTACCGGTGCTCGGCGAAGTGCTGACGCTGATCCGGTGATGCCGAGCGCACGGCTCGCGTGGTAGATTAGGCGCGCCCGACCTCCGCCGACTCGGAGGTGTGTCAAATGTTCTGCACTTCGTGCGCCACCTTCACCGCCGCCGCCACGGCGCGCTGCCCAACCTGCGGCGCCCCACTCGCCGCCGATCCGACCGCCACGGACGGTGCGGCCGGACGAGTTCCCCCGACCACCCGCTCTCGCGACGGTCTCAGCACCACCGAACGGTCGAGCCGCGAGCGTCCGCGCCGACGGCTGCTCCGTCGCTGTCTCTATCTGCTCCCGATCCTGGCGGTCCTGCTGGCGACGACGCTCTACGTGGACGGCACGCGGGCCCGGCAGCGGACGGTGGCCGCGGCCTACCAGCGCGCGGAGGCGGCAGAGGCGGCCGGAGACTACCTGGCGGCGATCGACGCCTACGAGCACGCCGCCGGGTACCGGGACGCGATGGCACGGCGGGCGGCGGTGGTCGACCGCCTGGCTCCCTACCGCGATGCCTACTTCCGCGGCGTGACGGCACTGGACGACGGGCGCTACGACGACGCGATCGCCTTGCTCCTTCCCGTCGTCCGCGATCTGCCGACCTACGAGGACGCCGCGTTTTTGCTGGAGCGGGCGCGAGACGCGCGGCGGGACGAGTTGATCCGGGCCGTCGATCGGGCCACCGAGGATGCCGATTGGCTGACGGTCGAGCGTTCGTTGGTGTCGTTGGTGGCGGAGAACCCGACCGATGAGGATCTGGTGGCGCAACTCGCCGGGGTCCGGCGCGACCACGCCCCCCTCGTCTACGCCCGCGACGGCGATCTCTACCTGATCGGCCCGGACGGCAGCGACGAGCGGTTGCTGACCGATGCGGTCTCCGCCGCCTGGCCCGTCTGGAGTCCCGACCGCGGTCGCATCGCCTTCGTTTCCACCCAGGGCATCATCGCCAACGACGGCGGCAGTCTCTACGTCATCAACGGCGACGGCTCGGGGTTGACCGAAGTGGCGACGTCGGTGCGTACCGACGTCGCACCCGCCTGGAGTCCAGACGGCGGGCGCATCGCGTTCGTCGGCGGAGCCGGCGTGATCGGGGAACCGACCTATGCGACGCGCTCGATCGAGTACGTCGATCTCGCCTCCGGGATCGTGACCGACGTTACGAAGGGGTTGGTTGCCAACCCGGCTTCCCCAACCTGGTCGCCCACCGGCGACCGCCTCGCCTTCGTCAGCCGGGTCACGGGCGAACAGACTGCCGTCAATCCGCGATACCCGCTGGGCGGGGTCTACGTGGCAAAGCTGGCGACGGGCGAGGTCGCCGCGGTCGAACCCGACATCCTGTCCGGCGCGCGCCGCGTCGCCTGGTCGCCGACGCGCGACGCCCTGCTCGTCTTCTCCCGCGCCAACGGATCGACGAGCGGCAACGAAGGTATCTCGGTGATCGACCTCCGCACCGGTGAGCGCCCCTTCATCTTCGGCGCCTCGAACGACGCCTCGACGCCGGTCTGGTCGCCGGACGGCAACAGCTTCGCCTACGTCATCGACGGCTCGACCCTGCACGTCGAAACCGTCGGCGGTCGTTCGCGGACGATCGAGCTCGGTTTCGCCGGCGGCCGCTCCTTGACCTGGTCGCCGGACGGGCAGGCCGTGGTGGTGCTGGGGACGTGGTCCGGGTCGACCTCCCTCCTCGTCCCGCTGGGCGAGGGCGCCGGTACGCCGACGCACCTGGCGATCGGTTTCGACACCGATCGCCGCTTCAGCGGGGCACCGCAGTGGGCGCCGTTGACCGTGGCAACGCCGGTCGGTCCGCCGACCCTGGCCGGTACCGCGGGCGATCCGGCTACCGACGCCGGCGCGTGATCGCCTCGTCGTTGGGCACTCCTGCAATCCCGGTGATTGCCCGGACCTCTCGCCTGGGTCGCGTCCGAGGCGCCGTTTCGCGCCCCGTCGGCGTACGCTCCTCCACGGTCGTCGATGATGACCCTCATCCCCGGATTGGGGCGTAGCCAGGCGGCCGGGTTCTCCCTGGAGCGATCCGGAAGCAGATCGACTGGGCAGTGGCGATGGGGCCGAAGAGGATCGTCCTAAAGATCATGCCCTTGTGACGAGGCGTCCGGCGCTGGCGTTGGCACCAAGGTTGCAGCGCATACCCGAGAGACGGACAGGTGTGCGGAAGACGAGGATCGACGTGCATACCGGAGGCATCCCGAAATGAATGACGATCGCGACGCGGATCGGAATCTCGACGTCTTGAAGCGCCACCTGGCGGCCGAAAACGAGCACGACATGAGCGGGACACTCGCGACGTTGCATCCCGAATGCGTCTTCGAGGACCGGATGACCGGCAAAGACTACCACGGCCGCGAAGGGGCCAAGCAGTACTACGAGACCTGGTGGCAAGCGCTCGATCTGACGGTCGTGAGCGAACGGCGGCATATGATCAACGACGGGAACATCGTCTCAGAAGCGCGCTACCAGGGTGTTCACCGTGGTTCGCTGTTTGGCGAAGCGCCAACCGGCGCGACGATCGATTTCCCCATCGTCACCTTTCTCACCTTCCGCGAGGGACTGCTTGCCGGCGAGCGCTTCTACTATGACCTTGGCGGGCTCTGGAGACGATTGCACGCGCCCGACTCGGGTACGTGACGATGCACGCGTGCGTGCTTGGCGGGACCTGAGGACTCGGCCGTTGGACGGGTTGCCGGCCGGTGGAGATCGCTTCGCTCCCGTCCAACCGATCCGCTCGATCGTCGACCTCACCGAAGCTTCGTGATCGCCTCGTCGATGTTGAGCTGACGCGCCGTCAGACCGCCGTCCACGACCATCACCGCACCGGTCACGAAACGGGCGTCGTCGCTGGCGAGGAAGGCGGCCGCGGCGGCGATGTCGGCGGGAGTGCCGAAGGTATCGAGCGCGGTGTGGGAGCGGATCGCGGTCCAGAGTTCGTCGTCCCATCCCGACTGCGCGCTCATCTCGTTCCAGATCGTCCCCGGACAGAGCGCGTTGACGCGAATCCCGTGGCGACCGAGTTCCAGCGCCGCCGTTTGACTGAGGTTGATGATCCCCGCCTTGCTCGCTCCGTAGGGCGCCAGCATCGGCTGCCCGCGCAACCCATTCGTCGACGCGATGTTGACGATCGCGCCGCTCGTTCCCTGCGCGATCATCCGCCGCGCTGCGATCTGCGTGCCGAGAAAGGCGCCGCGCAGGTTGGTATCGAGGACGCGGTCCCAATCGGCGTCCTCGATCTCGACGAATCGGGCGTGGTGGGCGATGCCGGCGTTGTTGACGAGCACGTCGAGTTTCCCGAATCGGCCAACCGTCGCCTCGACCATCGCCTCGACCTGTTCGCGCTGGCCGACGTCGGCGACGCCGCCGGCGACCGGGCCGAGGGCGGCCAACTCGGCAACGGCCACCTCGATTCCGTCTTCATTGATGTCGGCGATCCAGACCGATGCTCCCTCTTCGAGGAACCTTTTCGCGATGCCCTTGCCGATGCCCCGCGCCGCACCGGTGACGATGCAGACGCGATCGTGCAGACGATTCATTGGCGTCTCCTCACGACAACCGGGGCGGGAACGGGGTTATTTTTATGCCGTGCCACCTGGACGCGGATCGCCTCAGTCACGGGGCTCTTCACGCAATCGGCCCCCGGAGGTGACGTAAAACTCGGTCAGGGCCCGGCCGACCGCCTGGGCAACCGTGTCGAGGTAGGTGCGCCCGCGCTCCGCGTCGCCGCGGTCCGGGCTGTCGGTGTAGCCGTCGATCGCCTGCCACGACCCGTGGCGTTCGAGCCGGTAGGGTGGTGCCGGATTCGGCGTCCAGGGCGGAACGTCGTCGCGGTGCGGTCTCGGTTCGCGGACGAGCTCCGGCCGGAGCGCCAGCACG
>DATBFX010000479.1:0-18992 GCA_036558305.1 Thermomicrobiales bacterium
CGTCCCCGACCGAGACGAACACGCCTGCGCCGACCGCGACGGAGACCGCGCCACCGACGGCCACGTCGACCGAGGCGGTGACCGACACGCCTGCACCGTCGAGCACGCCGAAGCCGACCCGGACCCCGATTCCGGCGCCGACCGACACCTCGACGCCCGAACCCGCTCCGTCGGCGACGCCGGTACCGACCGAGACTGCGACCGAGGTGCCACCGACAGAGACACCGACCGCGGAACCGTCCGCCACCGCGACCGAGGAGCCGTCGGCGACCCCGACGGAGGAGCCGACCCAGACGCCGGCACCGACGGAGACGAGGCAACCGCGTCCGACCCGGACGCCGAAACCGACGAAGACGCCGAAGCCGACCGAAGCGCCAACCGAGACAGGTACCCCGCCGATCGTTCAGGTCGAGCGCACGCCAGAGGCCGAGCAACCGACCGAAGAACCGTCGGTGGAATCCGAAGCGACCCAAACGCCGACCGCGGAAGCGACCGAAATACCGACCGAAGAAGTGGTCCAAGAACCGACCGAAACGCCGACCGCTGAGGACACGGCAACCCAGACCACCGGTGGTCAGGTCATCCAACCGCACCACACGTCGACGCCCGGCGGCGGCGAGGCAACGGAAGTTCCGTTCGAACCCACCGGCAACGGCACGAACACCGGCAATGGCACCAGCACAGGAGGCGAAGTCTCCTCACCCGAAGCGGCGACCGAAGTACCGACCGAACGCCCGGCGAAAAAACCGACCAAAACGGCCACAGTGGCCCCGACTGAGGCGCAAGGGGGGCCGCCGGCCGGGGCCGGCGTCGTCGCCGAGTTTCCGCAGGCCGCTGGGGCGACGACCGGGTTGCGCTTCGCCGTCGACGGCGGCGCCTTCGCCCTCGACCTCGGCGGCCAGATCGTCGTGGCGGACGCCAACGGCCACCTCCTCACCACCCTCACCGGCCTGTCCCCGGTCTGGTCCCCCCGCGGTCTCGTCCTGCTCTACGCCGACGGCAGCGGCGGCGTCGCCGTCTGGGACCGCCAGGCCGGCCAGTCGATCTCCATCTCCGAGCAAACCCGTGGCAACGACGCCGTCGTCGACTACCCGGCCGGCTGGAGCGACATCACGCTCCTCTACCTGCGCACCTTCGCCGACGACCCGGGCCGCGCCGAATTGCACGGATCCGAGTGGGACGGCAGCAACGACCAGGTGCTCTGGCAGGGCAGCCTCGACCCCCTCCTGGCCCGCCCGGTCTACACGCAGGCCGGGGTCTGGGCGCTGACCCGGGCCGGGTGGGTGCGCATCGGCCTGGATGGCACCGCCGACGACCCGGTCGCCAACCCGTGGGGCGCCATCGGCGACCCGGTCGCCTCGCCCTTCGGGTCGGCGATCGCCTTCGCGGTCGGCGGGCAACTGGTCGCCGTCTCGGCGGACAGCCCGTGGTCGGCGTTGTGGGAGCCGGTGCCCGCCGCCGGCGGGTTCGCCTTCGCCCCCGACGGGACGCAACTGGTCGCGGCGGACGGGGCGGGGTTGGCGCTCTACGCCCTCGACGGCGGCGCTTCCCTCGGCCGCGCGGCCGAGGCCGGGGCGAGCGCGCCGGGGTGGAGCGAGACCGGGATCTACTTCGTCGCGGCCGGCGACCCGCCCACCCTGCGCCTCCTCTCCCCCGACGACTTCGCCTCGCCGTAGGAGCACGGCACCCCATGCTCTGCCGACTTCAACGTTATGTCAAGACATCGATGGCTTCTGTTCCTTCGTCCTCTCTGTGAGCGGCCCTCGTCGCGCGCCGGATGGTAGACTCCGGTCGCCCGCTCCCCGACCGGGCGCATCCGGGAGGACGCATGGCGGAAGCGGAAACCACCCAGGCCGTTCGGTTCGGGCGCACCGTCGTCCAACCGGCCGCCGGAGAACTCGTCGACCAACCCGTCCAGGCGATCGTCCACGCCGCCAACAGCCGCGGCGTGATGGGCGCCGGTCCGGCCGGTTCGGTGCGCCTCGTCGGCGGCCCGGAAATCGAGCGCGAGGCGATGGAAGGCGCCCCCTTCGACCTCGGGACGGCCTTCCTCACCGGGTCCGGTCGCCTCGCCGACCGCGGCATCGCGGCCATCATCCACGCCGTCGTCGCCCCCCACCTCGGCGAGACCGCCGAGGTACCGGACGTGCGCCGGGCGCTGGCCGCCGCGCTGCGGATCGCCGACGAGCACCGCTTTCGCACGCTGGCGTTGCCGCTGCTCGGGTTGCGCGCCGACGCCACCGCCGGCGAACGCACCGACCTCGTCGAGGCGATCGCCGACGAGTTCGTGGCCCACCTGCGGCGTGGCGATACCCGGCTCGAATCGGTGGTCGTCGTCTCCCGTTTCGACGACGATCTTGCTATGATGATGGACACTCTGTCCAGGGCCCGTCAGCGTTCGTGGACGAACCCGCCATGAGCGACGATCGCTCCCAGCCGGCACCGCGACCAGAAACCCCCGTCGTCTGGCGCCGCGCCGATCGCGCCTGGCGCATCTCGGCCCGGCTCACCCCGCGCCACGTCGATTGGTTCCTCCGCCTGCGCAGCGGTCGCGGTCTCCCTGGTTCCTTCAGGGCTCGTTTCCTCGCCATGCGCCTCCCGCCGGAAACAGTCGACCGCGCCCTCGGCGACATCCGCCGCCTGTCCGATTGGTTGCCGGTCTGGAACCGTGCCGCCCAACGCTTCCTCGCCGAGGCGCGCCGGGAGGACGCCGCGGGTCACTGGCAACAGGCGGCGACGGCCCGCCGCAACGCCGCCATGTCCTACCACGTCGCGCACCTGATCACCGACGACGATCCCCGGACCGTGCGCGCGCTTCGTGCCGCCGGTGTGCAGGCGTATTCGCAGGCGATGGCGCGCTTGATGCCGCACGTCCGCAAGGTCGGGGTTCCCTGGCGGGCGTCGGCGCTACCCGCCTATCTCGCCAAACCGCCGCTCCACCACGACCGATTGCCGACGGTGGTCTTGCTCAACGGGGCGACCTCCACCAAGGAGGAAACGCTCCTCTGGTCCGACCACTTCCTGGAGCGCGGGCTCGCCGTCCTCGCCCTCGACTGGCCGGGCACCGGCGAAGCCGCCGACGGCGGTCCGCTGTCGAGCCAGTGCGACGACGTCACCGACGGCATCATCGCCTTCGCCGAAGCCGACGGCGATCTCGATCCGGCGCGGGTGGCCCTGATCGGCTTCAGCCTCGGCGGCGCCGTCGCCGTCCGCGCCGCCGCGTTGGATCGCCGGATCGACGCCTGCGTCACCGTCACCGCCCCCTACGATGCCCGCCGCTGGATCGATGCGGTCAACCCGATCGTCGGTCACCAACTGCTGTCGCTGGCCGGTCAGTCGGCCTCGCTCCAGGATCTCGCCGCGGACTTCTCCCTCGTCGAGATCGTCGACCGCCTGCGCTGCCCCCTCCTCGTCTTCGGCGCCGGCCGCGACCTCGTCGTCCCGCCGGATGAGTCCCTCCACCTGAGCGCCGCCGCCGGCGACCTCGCCACCCTCGTCTGGTACCCCCGCGGTTCGCACGGGCTCTACGACCTGGTCGACGACTGGACCGCCGTCGCCGCCGACTGGCTCGCCGCCCTCTTCCGCCTCCCCACCACCGGTGACACCAAGTCCACCCGGGTGGACAACCCCACCGCCGACGACCGCATGTTGGCCGAGGACCCCGCCTCGACCTCTCCCTGAGGAGGAGACACCGTCCCATCTCGGTGCCGTCGGGTCACAACCAATCGATGCGCTTGAACACCCAGCCCAGACCGGCCCCGATCAGGACCATCAACGTCAACGCCCCGTAATAGCCGAGTCGCCAGTGCAATTCCGGAATGTTGTCGAAGTTCATCCCGTAGATGCTCGCCACCAACGTCATGCTCATCAAGATGATCGACGACGCCGTCAGCGTCTTCATCACCTGGTTGAGCCGGTTCGACGTCACCGAAAGATACGAATCGAGTGCACTCGACATAAGATCGCGGTAGGTATCGACCGCGTCCGTCACCCGCAAGATGTGGTCGTAGATGTCCTGGAAGTAGATGATCGTCGCCGGGTCGAACACCGGACTCTCGCGCCTGACCAGCACGTTCAGGACGTCGCGTTCGGGCGCCACGACGCGACGGATTCCCAGGAGATCCTTCTTCAGACGGAAAATCTCCTGCTGGGTCTTGGTGTCGAAGTGCTCGAAGATGCTCGCCTCCAGGTCTTCGATCCGGTCCGACAACTCGTCGATGCACGGGAAGTACCCGTCGACGATCGCGTCGAGGATCGAGTAGAGGAGGAGGGCGACACTCCGGTTACCGATCTCCTCGACGTTGCGCGACCACCGTTCGCGCGTCTCGCCGAGGAATTCCAACGGACCTTCGTGGACCGTGACGACGTAGTTCTCGCCGATGAACAAATCGACCTCGACCAGGCGAATCGAACCATCGGGCGTGTTTTGCATCGCCGAGAAGACGATGAAGACGACGCCTTCGTAGAAGTCGATCTTCGGTCGCTGGTGACGCCGGCTGACGTCTTCAATCGCCAGAGGGTGAAAGGAAAACTCTTCCGCCAGGAGCCGAATGTCGTCGTCCGTCGGATCGGCGACGTCCAACCACAACAGGTGGTCCTTCTGTCCCAAGACGTCGCTGATCGAGGAGAGCGGCAAATCGTTCTCGACCATCTTGCCGTTGGCATGCACATTGACGGTGATCACGTCGTGCCCCAAACACGAGCGAATGGCGTCCGACCACAGTGTAGTGGAATTGCGTCATCACATCCGTCACGGGGCCAGCCCTCAAACGCTCATCGCACGCGACCACCCGTAGGGGCACGGCATGCCGTACCGCGTCGCATCCAAACCATTTCCCAACGAGCGACGCGGAGAAGAGCGCCCCGAAGGAGCGTTGCGGTGCCGTTGGGCCGTCTTGTCGTGTCGGGGCGGACAGCGCCCGGAGGGCACCCGGTCCGCCCCTACGGCACCGCCAAGACCATATCCTCTGTCATCCGCTCTAAACCGCCCGCAACCGCCCCAGCCTCAATCCCCGCAACCGCGGGAAGAACCGCAACCGCACCGCCAGTTCCAGCAGCAACAGGACGAACGCGGCCGTCAGCGGCACGAACCAGACCGGCCGGTAGTCGCGCAACGCCGTGCCGCTCAAGCCGGTACCGGAGAAGGCGTGGCCGGCGTCGTCCAGCGAAAGGACGCGTCCGCCCGTTCTCGCCGCCAGCGCGGCCAGAAGCGCGTGCCCCTCGGGCGCCGGTTGCAATTCGGGGGAGGGGGGTACCGCGAACCCCGCCTTTTCGGCCAGGATCTCGTCGCCACGCTGTTGTTGCAAGTCGATCTCGTAGGCGCCCGATTGCGGCGCCGCCACCCGCAGTTGGTATTCGCCAGGCCCTGACTGGTATAGCTGAAGATTCTGCCTCACCGTCCCATCCGGACCCTTGATGGTCGCCGTCGTCTTCGCCAGGTCGACATAATCACCCTGGTCGCCGACGGAGTTGACCGTCACCACCGCCTCCGGTCCGTCCCGCGCGACGCTGACCTGGATCGAGCGGTTCTCGGGGTCGGGCAAGGCCCACCTCATCATGTTTGCCCAGAACTCGTCATAACGTGGCCACTGCTGCCAGTCGAGGGCGAAGTCCGTGCCGTCGTCCGCCGTCCACGCCACCACCCGGCCAAGCCCGAATTGCCACTTCGCCAGGATCGGATCGTCCCGCTCGCTGGTCAGGATCGTCTGCGCGTTCGGTTTCGTCTGCGCGAAGTCGTACCCGTCGAGCGGTTGCAAGTCCTCCGGTGTGAACCCGGTCATGATCGGGGAGGGGAGGGTCTGGATCGGATGGAACGTGCCGCGGATCACCGACTGGCTGCCCGCGCTCTGCGCCTCGGCCAGCGTCAACCGCGGGATGTCCTCCGGTTTCTCGGTGAAGTGGTAGCGACCGTTGCCCCATTCGGCCAGCTTCTGCAACAACTCGGTGTCGGAGTCGTCGCCGATCGCGATCGTCGACAGCGTGATCCGGTTGGCCTGGTTGTCCTGGATCAACTTCTGGTAACTGGCGTCGGTCCCCGTCCGCGATTTGCCGTCGGAGAGGAGGACGACGTGCCGCACGTCGGCGTCCGACTTGGCGATCGCGTCGAACCCGACGTTGAGCGCCGAGTAGATCTCGGTCCCGCCGTCCGCGGTGATCCCGTCGATCGCCGCGTTGATCGTCTGGCGGGTCGCGTCGCCGTCGATCTTGGTCAACTGGACGACCCACTGCTGCTGGTCGTTGAACGCCAGGATCCCGACCTCGTCCCCGTTCGCCAGTGCTTCGGCGGCAAGCTTAACCGCCTCCTTCGCCATCTCGATCTTGCTCGTCCCACCGAGCGGGTCGTAGCTCATCGACCCCGACTTGTCCATCACCAGGAGCAGGGCGACCCGCTGCCGCTCTTTCCCGTCCGTCACCTTCACCGTCACCGGCAGCGTATCCTCGAGCGTCGTCCCGGCGTAGCCACCGGGTCCGTAGCTCGAGGTCCCCCCGACCACGACCAGACCGCGCCCCTTCTTCGTCGCATCGCGCAACGCCGCCATCTGGTCGATCGAGAGCGCGCTCGCGGGCACGTTATTCAAGATCACCGCGTCGAATTTGCTGATCTCGGACACGCGCGACGAGACATCGGCCGGCGCCTGCGCGGTGATCTTCGCCCCGTGTCCTTCGAGCGCGTCTTGCAGCCTGCCCGAGTCGGTACCCGGCTGCGACACGAGCAGGACCTTCGGCGCGTCGCGCACGACCAACGCCAGCGGAAATTCGTTGTTCTCGGCGAATTTGTCCATCTCCGGCGACCCGGAGACCTTGACCGTCAAGGCGTGGAACCCTGGAGCGAGCTTTTCCACGGGTTTGAACGTAAACGAGCTCACCCCCGCCGGGAACGTCGTCGCGTCGTTCTCCACCGCCTGGCCATCGACCAGCAATTCCAACTGGCCGGCACCGCTCTGGCCGGTGACGACGCTCGCCATCACGCTCACCGGCTCGTCCTTCCAGACCGAACTCGGCGCGACGGCGCCCTCTACCCGCAAGTCGTTGTCGCCGACTCCATCGACCGGCAGCACGTCGATCGGCGTCCCGTCTGAGGCCGCCTGCGCCGCCTGGTTCATCGCCGCGCCGACGTTCTCCGCGCCGTCCGACACCAGGACGATCCGTCGCGACCCGCCGAGGGGCAGCGACCGCGCCAGCGCCAGCGCCGATTCGATGTCGGTGTTGTCCTTTTCGGCGCCGTCCGGTCCTGCCCAATTGCGCCCCACGTCCTGCGCCTTCGCCGCACCCGCCGACACCTCCGCCGACGAACCGAAGGTCACGACCGCGGCCCGGTCGCCGGACCCCGCCTTGGCGAGCGCCGAGGAGATCCACTGATCGACCCCGCTCGCCGTGCCGTCGCTGATACTCTTCGAACGGTCCACCACGAAGACGGTACTCGCGGCGCCGCCCCCTTCGGTCAGCAACGGCTCGGCCAGCGCCAGCGTCAGGAGGACGATCACCCCGAGCCGGAGCGGCAGGGCGGCCGGTGGCAAGCCGCGCCGGCGCACACCCAGCACAAGCCCGAGGATGCCGATCACCGGCACCAGCAGCAGGAGCCAGAGCGCGGACGGGTGGGCGAATGTCAGACCGATCCAATTACTCATAACCAAACCTCAACTCAGTCGTCAGTCGTCAGTCGTCAGTCGTCAGTCGTCAGAGACTCGTGTTCCTTGAGCGATGTTCTTGCGTGGCGCCGACGGTTTGTCTAACGACTAACGACTAACGACGAACGACTCCGCCACCCGCCGCCGCCGGCCGCGCCGCCGCGGCACCACCGACCAGAGCCACTCCAGACCGAGCACCGCCAGTGCGAACGCCACCAGTGCCGGCCACAGGTCGGACAGCGATGCCCGCGACCCCGCATCCTGGGTCGCGCGGGCGGTTGCCAGCACGCTCGGCAGCTCCGAATTGAGCCGGAGATCCGACTCGCGAATGTGACCGGCGTTGACGACGAAGCTGCCGCCGCCCGTCTCGTTCCCGGCCGCGTCGAGTTCCGTGATCTGGTAATCGCCCGGTTGCCCGGTGTCGGCGTAGACGATCTCGCGCAGCTTCCCGCCGTCGCCGGTCGCCGGTTCCGTCCCGCCCGTCGTGGCGTTCCCGCCGACCGCCACCGCCAGATCGACCGGGTCGCCGGCCGGCGGCGCGATCCGTACCGTCGCCGTGCCGGCGCGCGGCCGGTACCGCAAGGGATCGCCGAGCGGCACCGCCGACGGCAGCGGGCTCGGCGCCAACTCGTTCGCCATGTTCGCGATCAGGATCGGGAACGCGACCCGCTGCGGCAGGTTCGTCTTCTCGTCGTTCAGGTCGAACGTCAGCACGATCATCGGTTGCCCGGTCGCTTCGACCCGGCCCCGGTAGATCAGCGCGCCGCTCCCCGGTCCGTTCTTGTCGGCCGCCCCCACGATCACCGTATCGGTCGCGCTCAAGACGTGGATCGGCGTCTCGCCGAAGGTCACCCCCGACAGGTCGACGCCTTGGAGCAGCGGGTCGTTGGCGATGACCGAGGTGACACTCGGCTCGACCATCGTCCGCGTCCCGTCCGTCGGCAGCAGACCGTCGCGCGGCGGGTTGACGAAGAGGATCGGCGTGTTCGGCAACGACGCCGGATCGGTCGGCGTGAATCCCTCGTAGACGACCAGATCGAACGGCCCCTGGCTCGCCGCATCGCCGGCGCCGGTCAGGTTGTCCGTCGTCGATTGGGTCGTCACCTGCGCGCCCGGCAACACCGTCAGCACCCGTTGCAGCGGCCCCGGCAAATCCGACACCAGCAGGATGCGGAGACCGAGTTCCGAACCGCGCGCCAGCACCAACGACGCGCTGTCGTCGGCCGGCAGGGCATCCTTGGTGCCGGTGTCGACCGTCACCGTCACCTTGGCCACCCCCGCCGGCAGTTCCTTGAACGTCGGTTCCGCGTCCTTGTTCGCTTCGATCGTCACCGTCTGCTCATCGACCTTGTTGACGTCGTCCGCCATCACCACGACGTTGGCCGTCACCGGCGATCCCGAGAAATTCGAGATGCGCGCGTAGAGTTGGTCCTGATCCGGGTTTTTCGGCGAGCTCCGCGCGCTGAGGTCGGTGATGGCCACGTTGCCGGTGCTCGATTCCCCGACCCGTTGGAATTCGATGCGCGCCCCGATGTCCCCGACCAACGTCGGATCGACCGCCAGCGCCCCGTCCGAGAGCAACAGGATCTTGTCGTCCAGACCGGGCAGGATCAGGTCCTTCGTCAGCCGCAACGCGGCGTTGAGATCGGCCCGACCCCCCGGCGCGGCGACCCGACCGAGCCGGTCGCGCAACGCCTTCAACCCGGCGGCATCGGTCGCCTCCAGCGTCGTCGGGTGCGTCCCCAACAGCACGACCGTCGCCACGTCGCCCTCGTGCAGGTTGTCCACCCGCGCCAGCGCGGCGGCCCTCGCTTCCTCGAACCGGGTCTTCCCCGAAGGCGTGTCCGTCGCCTCCATACTCGTGGAGCCGTCGAGGAGGACGATCAGGTGCTCCGGTTCGGTCCGCCGGCCGAGCCCGGCCCAGGCGTTGGTCGCCGCCGGCCGCATCAGCGCGAACGCCAGCAGACCGACGATGACCAGGTGGAGTAGGAGCAGCAGCGTCAACGGCGGCCGGCGGAACCGCGCCTGTTCGGTCTGCTGGTCGACCGCCGCCAACCAGAACCGCAACGTCGGCACCGGTTTCACCACCGGCGTCGTGTGCCGCATGTGGTAGAGCACGACCAGCGGCAACCCGACGAGGGCGATCACCCCGATCGGCGCCAGCAGCGACAACCCGCTCATGCCAGCACCCCCCGCTGATGCAGCATGCGCAGCACGATCGTCTCGAACGGCCAGTCGGTGCGAAGCCGGATGTACTCGGCGAATTCGTCCTTGCACACCGCCTCGACGTCCGTCAGCCAACCGTTCAGCGCCGCGTTGTAGCGTTCCAGGATGTGCGCGGTCGGCGTCAACCGCAACCGCTGCCCCGATTCGACCTCGAGCAACTCCGCCGGTTCGCCGCTCGTCAACAGCGTCGGCGCCAACTCCGTCTCGTCGACGACGTGGACGACGATCGTCTGCCACTTCCGCGCCCGCAAATCACGGAGCTGTTGCCGCAACTCCTCCGGCTCGCCCGACAAAAGGTCCGAGACCAGGACCATGATCCCCGGTCGCCGCCGCGCCCGCACGTACCGGTCCATCGACGCCGCCAGATCCGTCTGCCCCAGCGGCGCCAACCGCGACAGGTATTGCAGCATCGGCACCACGTGCGACCGCCCCTGCGACGGGCCGAACGGCGCCCCCAGCTCCTGCCCGAAGGGCGCGATCACCACCCGATCGAAGTGCCACAACGAGACATAACACAGCGATCCGGCCACCCGCCGCCCGTAGGTGAACTTCGTCGGCAAATCCGAATCGCCCCGCCAGTCCATCGAATTGCTGGCGTCGAGCAGGACGTGCACCGTCAACTCCGTCGTCACCTCGCTGAGGCGGACGAAGAGTTCGTCGAGCCGGCTGTAGATGTTCCAGTCGATCCGCCGGAAGTCGTCGCCCTGGCTGTAGCTCTTGAAATCGGCGAACTCCGGCGACGCTCCCCGCCGCCGCGAGCGGTGCTCGCCCACGAGCCCCTCCGCCATCGTCCGCTTCGACAGCAGCACCAAGCGGCGCAACCGCCCCAGCAACTCCTCGTCGAACAGCGTCTCGTCGCCCAACCGCGACGGCGGCGCCTCATCGACGACGGCGCTGGCCGAACCGTTCGCGCGCGACAGCGAGGGGAGGGCTAAACGCATGGTCGGCTCCCCGGCGTTCGGCCCCCCCGCCCCCCCAAACGACCAGAGGGTACCCGGGGGAGAACGGGTCGTAACGTGAGGAACCGCCCCGAAAAACGCGCATTTGCCTCCCCCCAGGATTGGGGGGCCGGGGGGGCCGAGACCGGGAGGACCGACTTCATGACGACCCATCCTGATCCGAGAAGTAGTTCTCGACGATCGATCGGTAATCGGCGGGAACTCGGTTGCTGTCCGGTCCCGACTCGCCGACGACGCCCTGCGTACTCGTCCCGGTACTGACGCTGACCCCGGGACCGGAGCCGGCGTTCGAACCGCCGTTGTTGTCGCTCGTCTGGATGCTGTTGTCGCCATTCGGGGAGCGGGAAAGCGTGATCGCATCGTGGGGATCGGGCGCGGTACCGTTGCCGTCGCCCTTGCCGCCGTTGCCGTCGCCGTTGGTCACCTTCGGATCGGGCGACGTCGCGTTGCCCGCTTGCTGCCCCTGACTGGCGTTCTGCGCCTGAGTCGCACCGGTCGCGTTCTGATCGGACCCGGAGCCGGCTCCTGCTCCCTGCTGCGCGCCCTCGCCCTGCTGGCCCTGACCTTGCTGCCCCTGCTCGCCGGGTTGGGCGCCCTGACCCGGTTGGCTGCTGCCCTGCTGCCCCGGTTGTTGCGCGGCACCCGGTTGGCCGGTCTGCCCGCTCTGACCGGGTTGCTGTTGACCGCCCTGTTGCCCGTCGCCCTGTTGACCGCCGTCCTGATTCTGACCCGAATCGGACGGCTGGCCGGCGTCTCCCGGTTGCGCGTCGGCGCCTTGGCCGCTCTGGCTTTGCTGGTCACCGGCCTGCTGCGAATCCGCCTGCTGCTGCGCCCCCTCGGACGACGACTGATCGCCCTGTTGCGCGCCGTTGTCGCTCTGGCCGGAATCGCCCGACTGCGATTGGCTCGCCGCCTGCGCCTGCTTCATCTGATCGGCCAACTCTTGCTGCGAAGCGACCTGGCTACCCGTCTTCTCGACCGCGTCGCCGAGATTGCGCATCCCGTCCTTGGCCGGTTGGTCTCCCTGCCGGAGACCGTCCGCCGCTTGCCGCGTCGCATCGGCCAACTGCTGGTTCCCGTCCGACATCTGCGAGGCCGCGGTGTCGAGGTCCTGGGCCAGACCCTCGCGCGAGGCGGGGGAGAGTTTGTCGGCGTCCTGGGCCAGATCGCGGAGTTCGTTCGCCGCGGCCGGATAGTCGCCGCGCTGCATGGCGTCGGCGGCGGGGTTGGTGACACCGTGGTCTTCGAGCGCTTTGGCCAGCTTGTCGAGGTCTTCGCGCGCCTGGTTGGATTGATCGATCCGCTTCTGCACGTCGGCCACCGACGGCGCATTCGCCTGCGCTCCCGTCGGCGCCACCGTCGTCGGCTGCTTCGCCATCCGCTCCGAGGCCGGCGTGAACGCCGGCACCGCCCCCGCCTGGACCGGCGGGATCCCGCCGCCGACGCCGCGCATAAAGAAGAGCGATGCGAAGAGCAGCGCGCAGACGATCGCCATCACCAATTCGCGGACCGGCAGCCGGAACGAGAAGACCGGGAACCGGCGCAGATCGCCGACGACGTTGGCGGCGTCGGCGATCTGGAGGTAGACGAGCCGGGCGCGCTCACCGTCCGCCGGCACCCCCTTCCCCAGATTCTCGATCGCCGTCGTCACCCGCTCTTGCAGACCGAACGACCGGTCGAGCATCAACGCCACCTGGCGTCGCGTCGGCCGGACCAGCGCCGCGAAGACGAGACCGGGGATGGCGATCACCACGGCGATCCAGGCCAGCACGTGAACGTCGAGTTTCGGCCCCCCCTGCAATTCGAGCAGGAGCCACAGACACCCGATCAAGAGCCCCAGCCAGGCCGACCGCGCCACGATCGTCAACGCCCGCTGTACCCAGACCCGTCGCCCGATCTCCTCGACGTGGCGGACCACCTGATCCCCGGCCAACCCCGCCGCCGGCGCTTTTCCATCCCGCGCCGGCAATTGCGGCGCCGGCACGTCCGAGCCGAACCAGTACGGCACCGTCGCCCCCCGCCAGAGGGCCCGCCGCAGCGCTGCCCCCCGCGGCGGCCGCCAGGCCAACCCGCGCCGGCCGGTCTCCGCCCATTCCCGCCAATCGAGATCGACCGCAATCCGCGGTACCTTCGGTAGCGCCAGTCTGGAAGCCATAAGCCGTTAGCCTCTAGCCGGTAGCCGGTAGCCGGTAGCCGGTAGGAGCACCGACCGCTCAGCGTATCCGTCTGTCCGTCTGTCCGTCTGTCCGTCTGTCCGTCTCGCTACCGGCTACCGGCTACCGGCTACCGGCTCGTCATTCCCACTTCAACTCCGACGGCCCGCGCGCCCAAAGCCAGAGGGCGAGCCAGGCCAGCGTCAGAACCGCCAGTGCGCCGAGCATCAGCACGAGGCGGCGCTGGCGCGTGTCGAGACCGTTCAGCACCGATTGGGCTTCCGTTCGTTTCTCCTCGTCGCCGAGGGTGGCGAACGTCGCGCCCGCGTTCCGTGCCGCTTTCCGCGCTTCGGGGTAATCGCCCCAACTGTGGCTGAGACCGGTCGCCGCGTCGAGTTGCGCCGTCGCCTCGTTGCCGGCGTTGGCCAGCGCCTCGTAGGTGGCGATCAACTCGTCGGGACGCTGTTCCGGCGGCAACTGGTCGTATTGCGCCTTCGCTTTGGCGAGGTAGCTGCTGGCGCGGTCGTAGGTGTGCCGCTCCAACGCCTGCTGCGTGTCGGTCATCAACTCCTCGGCCTGGATGCCGATCGCGCACTCGGTTTTGAGCTGCTCCACCTCGTCGCGACCCTTCTGGTCGTTCAGCGCCAGGAAGAGTTGCTCCGAAAGCTGGAGCCGGTCTTGCGCCCCCTTGTAGTTCCCCTTCGCCAGCAATTCCTTGGCCGGGTCCAGGTTGAAACCCTCGACGAGGTTCCAACTCCATTCGGTCGCCGCCCAGACCGACAACTTATCCTTCCACTGTTTGTAGAGTCCGTTGGAGTCGGCCGGGGCGTAGGCGACCTTCATCGCGTCGCGCCAACCGGGGTTGGTTTTCAGCGCGGCCAGGAATTGCTGGAACTCCGGCAGTCCCTGGTGCTGGATCAGGTAGGCCACGACCGAGTACGCGGACGCCGCGATCAGGTCGTCTTCGCCGTCCAGGGGCTGGGCGCGATTGAGATCGACCCAGGAGGGGAGCGACACCTGCTGGTTCGCGGTCTGCACCACCGAGGCGATCCGCGCCAGCTTCGGCGTGTTGACCCGTTCGACGTACTGCGCGATCCCCTCGTCGAAACCGCGCGGGATGTTGAAGTCCGAGGCGACCCCCGCCAGGACGTGCGCCGTCGCGTGCCTGATCTGGTTCTCGGCTTCCAGCGCCGAGTGCGCCGAGAACGTCGGCAGCGCGATCGAGATGTCGAGATTCCGCGGATCGGCGATGGCGTCGATCCCGGCGATCTCGACCCGGTCCAGCGCCCCCACCGCGGTATTGTAGGACCCCGTGTCCGCGTAGACGTAGACGGAAATCTTTTGATCCGCGGCGGTATTGAAGAAGAGACTGATTTCCTTGAAGGCGGTTTCGGCGTAGGCACCGTATGCCTGGACAAACGCCTCCGCCGTCATTCGATCGTTCTTCTGCACGAAGAACCGGAAATGATCGGTCTCCTGCGTCGCCCAGTCCGTCGTCCCACTCGGCGGCGGAGCCGCCGCCGCCCGCAAGGGTGCCAGCGAGACCACCGAGAGCAGCAGCAGCCCGGCGAGGAGGAACCGCCGGGTACCGCGACCGAAATCAGCAGGGATTCTGGGGTGGGGGTGTGCCATCGTTCAGCCTGCGCGCGTGGGTGCTGCCGTGACGGAAGGCATCGGGTCGCCGGATTGGGTTGTGCGTCGCCACCGCGCGGCAGTCTGTTCACCGGGCGGCAACGAAAGGGAGCGGGTCTTGCTGTTGATGCGGGCGCTCGCCAACGAGTCGGGTACGCATATTGTAAACCACCCTCCTCGCCGGCCGTCCACCGACGGCGGCCTGCCGAGCGTCGCGTTTGCCACGTTACCGTGTCTACGCACAACCGCTCGGTTCGGTTCCCTCCGTTTCGTCCGCTCTCTTTTCGTTCGCGACCATTCTCCCACTCGTTAAGACGTCCGAAACGGGCAAAATGCTACGCCCCTTCGATCTTAGTCCTTGCCGCGTCGTTCTTCGTCCGTCATTCTGACGACATACGGCCCCACCTTGCAGAGTACGTCGATATGACGATCCACGGCGGGAAGGCCCCTTGGTTGTCGACGTCCAAGGCGCGGCAGCACACCACTCTGTCCTAACGAGTGCATTGAGAAGGCAAAAAGGTGACAAGTTTGGATAAACCTGGATGCAGGGCGCGCCACCGAGTCGGCACCCGCCGGGTCCTCAGGTCGACGCCGCAGATGCGTACAGTCGCCCCGAGTTGACATTCTGACTTCTCGCAGTAGGATTCCGGTTGGGTAAAAGAATTGTCATGACTGGTTTCGCACCATTCCGTGGATTCTGGTCCCGCCTGCGCGAATCTGGCAGACATCCTCCGGGGTGCGATGCCGCGGTCGAGAATGACGCGTACCGATACGAGGAAGCAATGGCCGAACCCGCACTCGACTCCATCGATGCCGCCGTGATCGGCGACAGGCTCGCCGCCGCCCGGAAGGCGCGCGGGATGACGCAGCAGCAGGCCGCAGAGGAACTGGACCTGGCACGGACAACCGTCGTTGCCATGGAGAAAGGCAAGCGGCGTCCCAAGGTCGAAGAACTCGTCCGTTTCGCTTCGCTCTACGGTCGCCAGGTCGGCGAGTTCTTGCGACCGAGTCCGCTGAGAGAACCCGGCGGCTTCATCGTGCAGTTTCGGTCGGCGCGCGCCCCGGCAGATAGCCCGATGAACGATCAGCGTGAGGCGGATATTCGGCAGTTCAAGGATCTCTGCGAACGGTATCTCGAGTTGGAACTTCTCACCGGTGCGCCGCTCCCCGGTCGCTATCCGGAGCCCCATCCGACCGACGGGACCGACCCCGAACGAGCGGCTGAGGAGGTTGCCTCCGCCGATCGGAACCGCCTCGGTTTGGGCGACGGACCGGCAGGGAACATCTGGCAGGTGCTGGAAACCGACGTCGGCCTGCGCGTCTTTGCCTTTCCCTTCGCCGATTCGCGCGTCGCCGGGCTCTTCGCCTATTCCGAAGAACTCGGCGGGTGCATCGCCGTCAACGCCAACCATCCCGAGGAGCGCCGGCGTTGGAGCGCCGTCCACGAATTCGGCCACTTCTTGACGACCGACCGCTTCCGCGCCGAAGTCCAAGTTCTCCCATCGTATCGGCGCGTTCCCGAAGCAGAGCGTTTCGCGGAAGCGTTCGCCCGCCACTTCCTGATGCCCGCAGCCGGGCTGATCCGGCGCTTCCAGACCATCAAGCGCGCAAAGAGTGGTCCGGTCACACCGGCCGACCTCCTCAACCTGGGACAACTCTACGGCGTCTCGTTTCAGGCCCTGGTCCTGCGACTGGAAGAACTGAAGCTCTTGCCCCTGGGAACCTGGGACCGGCTCAAGGATGCCGGATTCACAGCCAAGGTGAACGAGGCCAAACAACTCCTCGCCATTCCGCCGATCCCCGACCAACTCCAGCGCCTGCCATACCGCTACGAGGCATTGGCCGTCCAGGCGTTCCTCGACGGGCAGATCTCGGAGGGCCGGCTTGCCCAATTTCTCGGCACGGACCGGGTGGGAGCGCGCGAGCGGGTCGAGAAGCTAACGGACACCCGATTCGACGAGAATGGCGAGATCCGACAGGTCGCGCTTCCGCTCGGCATCCCGCTCATCGGAGCGCCAACTTGAGCATCGGTGCCGCGCCCGGCTCGCAATCGTTGTCGCCGCCGGCGCTCATTCTCGATGCCTGTACGCTGATCAATCTCCACGCCTGCCGACGGATGGAGTCGATCGTCGGTTCCATTCCTGGTCAGGTCAAAATCGCCACGCAGGTCTACGACGAGTGCCGTCTCGATCCGTTCGACCCGGACGACGAGATCGTGGAGCGGACCGATCTCGCCAGGCTCATTGAGCGGGGGGCGCTCACCGTCGTCACCTTCCTCACCAACGCCGAGTTGAACTCCTTTGCCGCGTTCGCGATCGCACTGGACGACGGCGAAGCGGCGACGCTGGCGCTGGCCGTTCACCGCGGTTGGACCGTCGTGACCGACGATCGCGCCGCCATCCGAGAACTCGCGGGACAGGCACCATTGCTCTCGACACTCGATCTCGTCAAGACCTGGGCCGATACCGTCAATATCGCCCGCGATGTTCTCGCTGCAACACTTGCGGATCTCCGTGTTCGCGGCCGCTACGTGCCGAACAAATCGCATCTGCTCTGGTCATGGTGGAACCAGCATCTGACCACAATCCCATAACGTCTGCTTATCCCGCTACAAAATCCCCATCTGGAACGCCTTGGCCACCGCCGCCGCCCGGTTGTCGACGTCGAGCTTGGTGAAGATGTTCGTCACGTGCGTCGTCGCCGTGCGGTGGCTGATGAAGAGTTCTTCGCCGATCTCCCGGCTCGATTTCCCCTCCGCCAGCAGCCGCAACACCTCGATCTCGCGCCCGGTCAAGCCGCCGGTATCGACGATCTCGGCCGGCCGCGCCGCCGGTTTCGCGGTTCCCGGCGTAGCCGGCGTCGGTGCCGTCGGGGTCGTCGCCAGCCGCTCCGCGTCGGCCGTCGCCTGCGCCAGCGAGAGCGTCCGCCCCGCTTCCCAGGCCGCCTCGAAGCGCGCCTCCCCGAGCTCGCGCCGCACCGCCGCCACCGCCCGGTCGAACTCCACCTGGACATACCGTTGCAACTTCAACCCGATCGAGACCCGCAATGCGTCCGCCGCCGCGAACAACCGCGCCGCCATCTCCCCCTGCCCGTGCGCGGCGGCGATCCCGGCCAGTCCACTCAGACTCTCGACCTCGCCCCACCGATCCCCTTGCCGGTGCGAGAAGACCAGACTCTCCTTGTAAAGCGTCGTCGCCCGCCCATCGTCGCCCTGGGCACGGGCGCAGGCGGCCAGGTTGTCCAAGGCCGTCGACAGCCCCCACGGCTGGTCCGCCGCCCGCCAGCGGTCGAGCGCCTCCTGGAACAGCGTTCCCGCCCGCGTCCAGTCCCCCGCCTCGTACATCTCCACACCCAGCCGGTTCAGCGCGAAGGGGAGCCACGCCTCGTTGCCCGACTCGCGGATCACCGCCAGCGCCTCCTCGGCGTGGCGCGCCGCCGTCTCGTGGTCGCCGCGGCTGCCGGCGACGAAACTGCGGGTGAAGTAGGCGCGCCCGGTGAACGCCCGATCCTCGCCGGCGCTGGCGAGGGCGAAACCCGCCTCGGCGTGGGCCGTCGCCGCCTCACCGTCCCCCTGCATCGCCGCCAGGAAGGCCGCCCCCAACCGCGCCGCCCCGATCAGTTCCGGCGACGCCTCCGGACCGGCCGCCAAGGCCCGCTCCAACCAGGCCCGCCCCTCGGTCAGGTAACCGCGCGTTTGCCAGAACCACCAGAGCGACCCCGCGATCAGCAGTGCCGAGTTCGGGTCCCGTTCCAGCGTCCAGGTCAGGGCCGCCCGCAGGTTGTCGTGCTCGGATTCCAGGGTGTCGAGCCAGCGCTCCTGGTCCGCCCCCCACAACTCCGGTTCCGCCGTTTCGGCCAGCCCACGCGCCCAACGCGCGTGCGCCTCCCGCGCGCGCTCATCTTCCCCGGCCTCGGCCAGTTGCTCCAACCCGTACTCGCGGATCGTCTCCAACATCGAAAACCGCAGTTCGGGATACCCTCCGCGCACCTCCTCCTCGTCCCGCTTCAACAGACTCGCATCCACCAACGCCGCCAGCGCATCAAACACGTCAAAGGGGGACATGGGGGCAACCACACCCCCGATCTGTCCCCCCGACAGCAGCGCCGCCGCTGCCTCTTCCGTAAACCCGCCGGCGAAGATCGACAGCAACCGGTAGATCGCCTGTTGATCGGGCGGGAGCAGGTCGTAGCTCCAGGCGACGGCGTTGCGCATCGTCTGCAATCGGGCCGGGAGATCGCGAGGACCGCCCGTCAAGACCTGCAACCGGTTCGTCAACCTCGCCGCGAGGGCCGATGGGGAGAGGACCTTGATTCGCGCCGCCGCCAGTTCGATCGCCAGCGGCAGGCCGTCCAACCGCCGGCAGACCTCGACCACCGCTTCGGCGTTGCTGGTC
>DATBFX010000480.1:0-8966 GCA_036558305.1 Thermomicrobiales bacterium
TGGTCCTCGTACGCCCGCGTCGTCCGCGCCGACGTCCTCAGTCTCCGCGAACGCGATTTCGTCGTCGCCGCCCGCGCCATCGGCGTCGGCAACGCCCGCATCATCGTCCGCCACATGCTCCCTAACGTCCTCGGTCCGATCATCGTCCTCGCCAGCCTGGACGTCGGCAGCATCATCATCCTCGAATCCGCCCTCTCGTTCCTCGGTCTCGGCGTCCAGCCCCCCACCCCCTCCTGGGGCGGTATGCTCTCCGCCGGTCGCAACCTGATGCGCGACGCCCCCCACATCGCCGTCGCCCCCGGCGTCGCCATTACGATCACCGTGCTCGCGTTCAATTTACTCGGCGACGGGCTACGGGACGCGCTCGATCCGCGGCAACGGGAGTAGCGGCCCGCCCTCACCCCCGACCCCTCTCCCTTCCGAGGGCGAGGGGAGGGTTCCTCAACGTCGATGCGCGATCTCGGAGGCAACCGGCCCCGTCGGAGGTGTTCCCCCTCGCCCTTCCGAGGGCGAGGGGGGCAGGGGGGTGAGGGCGGGCCGCTACTCCTCAACCGCCCTCACCACGTCATCCGCAATCGCCGCCATCTCGTCCCCAACGTCCGCCTTCGCGATCGTCACCGCCTGACCGCCCAGGTCGTAATGCGGAATCGGGATCTCGCCGCGCACCGAGCGGATGCACGCCACTCTTCGCCCTGGCCCCACGTCCCACAATTCCATCCCCGTCGTCCGGCATTCGTCGGTGGCGAATGGGCAGCGCGAAGCCAACCGGCAATAGTTCGGCGGTTCGATCGGCGAGGGGATTTCTCCCTTGAGGATGATCCGCTCCCGCCGCTCCAGCGGATTGGCCGCCGGGATCGCGCTCATCAGCGCCATCGTGTACGGGTGGCGCGGTTCGCTGAAGACCTCCCGCGTCGGTCCGATCTCGACGATTTGCCCGAGGTACATCACGGCAACCCGGTCCGAGAGATACCCGATCACCGACAGGTCGTGCGAGATGAAGAGGTACGTCAGGTTCTTCTCGCGCTGCAATCCGCGCAGCAGGCGGATCAACTTGGCCTGCACCGACACGTCTAGCGCCGACGTCGGTTCGTCGAGCACGATCAGCGACGGGTCCGTCGCCAGCGCCCGCGCGATCCCGACCCGCTGCTGCTGCCCGCCCGAGAGCTGGTGCGGGAACCGGGACATGTGCTCGGGTTTGAGACCGACCCGCTCGAACAACTCCGCCGTCCGCGCCCGCGCCGCGCTGCCGCGCGCGATGCCGTGGATCGTCAGCGGTTCAAGAACCGTTTCGCCCGCGGTGCGCCGCGGGTTCAAGGAATCGTACGGGTCCTGGAACACCATCTGGACCGACCGCCGCACACTCCGCAGGCGGTCGAACGACAACGTCTCAAGGTGCTGGTTCTCGAACGTGACCGTCCCCGCCGTCGGCGCTTCCAACATCGTCACGCACTTGCCGACCGTACTCTTGCCCGACCCGCTCTCGCCGACCAACCCGACCGTCTCGCCTTGCGTCAACTCCAGCGAGACGTCGTCGACGGCATGGAGCATCCGGTGGGCGAAGAGCCCGGTCCGGATCGGGTAATACTTCTTCAGCGACTCAACGCGCAGCAACGACGTCACGGGCAACGTCCTCGACGTGATGGCAGGCCGCGAAGTGATGCGGCGCGATCTCGCGAAACGCGGGGTCCTGGTCCCGGCAGACATCGGTCGCCCACCGGCAACGCGGGTGGAACGGACAGCCGCTCGGCCGGTCGATCAGATCCGGCACGTTCCCCGGAATCGTCGGGATGTCCGCATCGACCGCCAGACTCGGCCGCGACGCCAGCAGACCGACCGTGTAGGGATGCCGCGGCGTCGTGAAGAAATCGCGCACCGGCGCCTCTTCCACGATCCGTCCCGCGTACATCACCATGATCCGGTCGCAGACCTCGGCCGCCATGTTCAGGTCGTGCGTGATCACGATCACGCTCGTCCCGGTCAGGTCGCGCATCTCCTTCAAGAGTTGGATGATCTGGTACTCGATCGTGACGTCGAGCCCGGTCGTCGGTTCGTCGGCGATCAGCAACTTCGGCGAGCACGAGATCGCCATCGCGATCATCACCCGCTGCGCCATCCCGCCCGAAAGTTGGTGCGGGAACGCTTTCATCCTCCGCTCCGGTTCCGGGATGTGGACCGTCCGCAGCAGGTCGATCGCCGTCTGCCACGCCCGATCCTTTTTCAGCCCCCGCCGGTACCGCAGCACCTGCGCAATCTGCTCGCCGACCGAGATCACGGGATTGAGCGATGACCGTGGATTCTGGAAAATCATCGAGACCTGTTTGCCGCGAATCTCCTGGATCTCGTCTTCCGATAACTTCGCCAGGTCTCGCCCCTCAAAGACGACCTCACCACCGACGATCCGCCCCGGATTCTTCAGCAAGCGCACGATCGAAAACCCGGTGACGCTCTTCCCCGATCCGCTCTCCCCCACCAGCCCGACGATCTCGCCCTTCCCGACGTGAAAACTCAACCCATCGAGAACCTTCGCCACCCCCCTCCGGGTGAAGAAATACGTTTTGAGATCGCGAACCTCCAACAGCGGATCAACCGCCGTTCGTGATTGCATCTCGGCGGAAGGCGCCGCAACTACCATGTGGCATCCCGGTTTTTCAATCGCAGCCGAACCGCCCCCCTAAGCGCTCTCCGCCTTCCGCCTTCCGCCTTCCGCCTTCCGCCCATCACCGCCGCCTCGGGTCGAGGATGTCTTGCAATCCATCGCCGATCAGGTTGAAGCCGAGGACCGCGACGGCGATCGCCAGACCGGGGAACGTGTAGACCCACCAATGCCCTTGCAGGTACTCGCCAAAACCCAACTTGATCAGCGCGCCCCACTCGGCCTCCGACGGTTCAACACCAAGCCCGATGAACGACAACCCCGCCGCTTCCAGGATCGACCAGCCGAAGTGCAACGTCGACATCACAAGGATTGGTGGCAGACAGTTGGGAACCAGATGCCGCAGCAAGATGATCCGGTGCTTGGCCCCGATCGAGCGTGCCGCCATGGCGTACTGGCTTTGTTTGGCGGAGAGCAGCATCGAGCGCATCAACCGGGCGTACCCTGGGATGTTCAACACCGCCGTGGCGATGATCACCGTCCAGATTCCCGGCCCGATCGCGTAGGCGATCCCCATCGCGAAGATGAAGCGGGGAAACGCCTGGACAATGTCCATCGCGCGCATCGCGCCCTCGTCGGTGTACCCCCCCACGTACGAGCTGAACGCCCCGATCAGCGTCCCGATCACGACCGAGAAAAACACCGCCGAGAACGCGATCATCAGATCGAGACGCGCGCCCCAAATCACGATCGAGAGGACGTCGCGACCGTTCTCATCGGTGCCGAACGGATGCGACCAGGACGGACCGCTCTGGAAGATCGCGTCCATGTCGATCGCCTTCGGATCGTAGGGGGCGATCCACGGAGCGAACAGCGCACAGAAGACGAGGACACCGATCAGGGCAAATCCGGCGACCGCGGTCGGGTTTCGCCGCAGCGCGTACCAGACTTCCTGCAAGCGCTCGGAACGCGGCGGGCGGAGCGACGCCGCTGACGGCGCTTCCCGGCCGGCGAGGCCAGGGATCTCGAGTGCCGGGATCGTGCCGCGCGTCGCCTGCGGTTGCGCCATCGACTAGAACTCCACCCGCGGATCGATCACGGCCGTCAGCACGTCGACCGCGAGATAGATCAGGATGTAGATCGCGGTGACGAGGAGGATGAATCCTTGCACGGCCGGGAAATCGCTGTTCAGGATCGCATTGTACGAATAGAGACCGAGACCGTTCCAGGAAAAGATAATCTCGACCAGCACCTCACCGCCGATGAGGAATCCGAAAACCGCGGCGATCAACGTCAGGACCGGGAGGATGGCGTTCTTGAAGGCGTGGTGGAGAACGATCACCCGGTTCGGGATGCCGAGCGAGCGCGCGGTTCGCACGTAGTCGGAATCGAGGGCGTCGATCATGGTCGACCGCGTCATCCGCGCGATCGGCGCCATCGCCACGATCCCGATCGTTACCACCGGCAGGATCAGCGCCTCCACCGCCGCCCACCAAACGTCCCATTGCCCGTGCAAGGCGGCGTCGATGGTGTACAGACCGGTGATCGTGGGCGGTTCCTCCATGCCGATGGGCAGCCGCCCGGTAGGACCCGGCAACCAATTGAGCTTGTTGTAGAAGATGGTCAACAAGACCAGGCCGATCCAGAAGATCGGTACCGATACCCCGAGGACGGACAGAACCCGCGACACGTGATCGACCGGCGCCCCGCGCTTGAGCGCACTGATCATCCCGAGCGGGATGGCGAGCACGATCGCCAGCAGCATGCCGTAGAGCACCAACTCGAGGGTCGCCGGAAACCGCGATTTCAGGTCGCTCTTGACGGACTGGCCGGTGTAGAACGAATCGCCAAAGTTCCCGTGGGCCAGGTCGTCGAGGTAATACGCGTACTGGACGTAGACGGGTCGATCGAGCCGGGCCTCGTGGCGCAGCGCGTCTCGCGTTTCCTGCGAGGCATACGGGCCTGCCACCCGTCCGATCGGATCGCCCGGCACGATGCGCGTCAAGACAAAGGCAATGAAGAGCGCCCCAAGCAGGACCGGGACCAGCAGCAGCAACCGCCGAATCACGTAGCGCAAGAGTCGCATTGGCGCCGGAGCCTCAGACGTTATCCCCCTCTCCCGCGCACCGGGAGAGGGGGCAGGGGGTGAGGGTACTTACGACCCGGTCCGGAAGAAGTCGTAGTAGCGTGGCAGTTCGTCGTTGTAATAGACGTAGCCGTCGATGTCTGCCCGTGTGAAGACCGTCCAGTTGGGCTGGCACACGAAGACGTAGTTGCACTCGTCGGTCACCAGCCCCTGGGCCTCGACGCTCGCCGCATCGCGTTCCGGTCCCTCCGGCGCGAGGGTGTATTGGGCAATGATCTCGTCCACCCGCGCGTTGTTGAGGTTGGGATAGTTGGCGACACTCTGGGATTGCCCCAGCCACGAAAGGTGATAGTACGGGTCCTTGACCCATGAAATCCACTCATCGAGCCAGAACTGGAGTTTATCCCGTGTTTGGGCCTGTTCGGCTTCGTTGAAGGCCGCATAGGCCAGCGGTTGAAGTTTCACGTCCATTCCGATTTGCTTGAGTTGAGCCTGCATCAAGATTGCCGTGCGCTCTTGCTCGTCGTCTCCAACTCGATAGACGAGGTTGATGTCTGGGAGCCCCTTGCCGCCTTCGAAACCGGCTTGCTTGAGCAGGCCCTTCGCCGTGTCCAGGTTCGTGTCGTACTTCCACGCCGAAAAGTCGCTCGTCGGCATGCCGTTGGGCACGATGCTCTTGGCCGGCTGCGCATAGCCCTTGTAGACCTCGTCGATGATGGTCTGGTAGGGCGTAGCGTAAGCCACCGCCTGGCGAACGAGCTTGTTGTCGAACGGCGGGATCTTGCCGTTCATTTCGATGAACCGGATCAGGTCGGACGGGATGAGTAGGACCTTGAGGTTCGGGTCGGCCTTGAGGTCGTCAACCTGCTTCTTGGGAATCAGTGTCGCGAAGTCGACGTCTCCCTTTTGCAGGAGTTGGACCCGCTGCACCGGTTCGGTGATGATCTTCAAGATCACCGTGGTGAACTTCGGCTGTTCGCCGTAGTACTTGTCGTTGGCGACCAGCGTGATTGAGTCGCCGGGTTTGTACGAGTCGAGTTTGTACGGCCCGTTCCCGGTCGCGAGATTCTTCTTGAAGTACTCCTTGGCCCACGGATCGTCGGCGGTCTTGTGGGCATCGATCTCCTTCGGATCCATGCAACTGTTGTTGTGCATCACGTTGTTCTTGGGGGTCAGCGGGTTTTGCTGCGTGAGGGCGATGACGAAGGTCTTCGGATCCGGCGCCTGGAAGGCGGAGGAGTCCTTGATTACACCGCCCATCCCGATCAGCCAGTTCGAAATCGTCCCTTCCTCGATGCGCGTGTAGCCGGCAACCATCGTGGTGGCGTCGATCGGGTCGCCGTTGGCGTAGGTCAGGCCGTCGCGCATGGTGAAGACCATGTTGTTGCCGTCCCAGTGCCACTCCTCGCAGAGCATCGGGTTGATCTGCGTCGCATCGACGGTCTTGTAGGTGCTGCCGTCGGGCGCTTGCTTCTCGACGATCGGATACTGGGTGAGTTGATCGAAGATGTTCTGCAGGGTCGTCTGGGCCGTCTTCGACCCAACCGTGTTGCCGGGGTCGAACGTGTCGATGTCGCCCTCGACCGCGACGATGAACGTCGTCGCCTTGTCCGTCTGGTTGGCGCTCTTGCGTTGGGTCCAGGTCGGGGCCGGCGCCGCCGTCGCGCCCTTCTCCAACGCCGCGATCCACGGTGCCGACAACCCGAGCGCCGCCGCGCCCTTCCAGAGAGTCCGGCGCGTGATCTTCTTGCTCGCGTACGCATCCGCCAGTTGCTTGAGCTCGTCGTTGACTGACATCTCCGTTCCTCCGTGCTACCGGGGCGACCGCCGCCCCGCCTCGACCGAACCGAAAGCTCGAAGCTCGTTACACCGGGCTGCCGGGTGTGATCACCAGATTGCCGAACCGATCGACCGCGAGCCGTTGACCCGGCAGCACGACCGTCGTCGCGCTTGCCTCTTCGATGATCGCCGGACCGCCAGCAGCGAAACCGGCGGGCAATGAAGAACGGCCGAAAATCGCGGTGTCCCTGCGAACGCCATCACCGAAATCCACGCGACGCCATCGATTCTCCGCCCCACCGGCGGCGTCGCTGCCACCGAGACGCACCCGACCCATCGGAGGTCTGGGCATTTCTACCGTGCTGATCGTGCGAAAGTTTACGATCTCAACCGGCGTGTCCACAAGAGCGAACGTATAGCTTCGTCGGTGGAGCGCGTGGAACGCCTCCGCCAGGGTTGGCTGCACGACCCCTCCCTGCGCCGGTATCGGTACCCGGACCGAGTGCTCCTGCCCGTGGTAGCGCATGTCCAGGCTCCGCCGGTGGCCGGCGATCTGCTCGCTCCCGAAACCTTGCTCGATCAGCCGGGCACCGGCTTCTTCCTCCAGCTCGCGGAAGACCTCCTCGATCTCGCCCGGTTGCACCGCGTCCAGCCGCGTCACCCGCGTCCGCGTCAGGTCGACGCGCGGTCGCGTCATCAGCATCCCCCAGGCGCTAAAGGTGCCGGGGAACGGCGGGACGACGACGCGCTTCACCCCGAGTTCGCCCGCCAGCGCCGCCGCGTGCATCGGCCCACCGCCGCCGAACGCGACCAGGCTGAAGTCCCGCGGGTCGTACCCCCGCCGCACGGAGACGAGTTTCAAGGCATCGATCGTCGCCTCGGTGACCAACCGGATCACGCCCCCGGCCGCCGCCTCCACGCTCACGCCCAATCGTGCGGCGATCGGCTCGTACGCGGTCCGCGCGAGCGCCACGTCGAGGGCGAGCCGTCCGCCCAGAAACGATGCCGGGTCCAGCACGCCGGCGATCAACATCGCATCGGTGACCGTCGGCTCCGTCCCGCCGCGCCCGTAGCACGCCGGCCCCGGCTCCGCCCCGGCCGAGCGCGGACCGACCCGCAACGCGCCCCCCTCGTCGAACCAGGCGATACTCCCCCCGCCCGCGCCGATCTCGACGATGTCCACGACCGGTATCCGCACCGGATACCCCGGCGACAACGGCGTCCACCCCAAGCGGTAGTCGCCGGCGATTTTGACGTCGCCGCCCTCGATCAGGGAGCACTTGGCGGTCGTCCCGCCGACGTCGAGCGAGATCACGTTCGGTTCGCCGATCTGCTCCCCGACCAGAGCCGCCCCGATGATCCCGCCGGCCGGTCCCGACTCCACGAGTTGGATCGGTTGCCGCCGCGCGCTGTCGAACGCCGCCGTGCCGCCGTTCGAGAGCATCGCGAACAGTCGCCCCGGCACCCCGAGTCCCCGCAGGTCCGCCTCCAGCTTTTCCAAATACCGATCGAGGATCGGCTGCACGTAGGCGTTGAGGACGACCGTGCTCGACCGCTCGTACTCCCGCCACTCCTTCGTGATATCCGACGACGCCGAGATCGTCACACCGGGCAACCGGTCCCCCAGGTACGCCGCCGCCTGCCGCTCGTGTTCCGGGTGCGCGTACGCATGCAAGAAGCAGACCGCGATCGCCTCGACGCCCTGCTCCCGGCACGCCGCCGCGACCCTGTCGAGGTCGCACAGGTGCAGCGGCGTCGCGACCGTGCCGTCGGCGGCCACCCGCTCGCGCACCTCGAAGCGCAGTCGACGCGGCACGAACGGATCCGGTTTGTGGAATTTGAGGTTGTACATGTCGGGGCGGTTGCCGCGACCGACCGCGAGCGCGTCGCGGAATCCGGCTGTCGTCACCAGCGCCGTGGTCACCCCGGCCCGTTGCGTGATGGCATTGATGACGACCGTCGTCCCGTGGACGAGATAGCCGATCGTTTCCGCCGCCACGTCCCCGATTCGGATCGCGTCGAGCACGCCCCGCGCGAAGTCCGCGGGAGTCGTCGAGGTCTTCGACTCCAACGTCGCCCCCGTCGTCTCGTCGAAGACCACGAGATCGGTAAACGTCCCGCCGATGTCGACGGCAACCTGCAGGGACGGCGCGCTCACCGCGCCACCTCGCGTCCATACGCCGCCCTCGCCGCCTCCGGGCTGATGAACCCGTCGGCGATGTCCCGCGCGATCTCGTCGTCGGGACGTTCTCGCGGGTCTCCCCAACCGCCGCCGTTGCCGGTCACGATCCGCACGATGTCGCCCTTACCGAGCGGCAGACTGGTCACGCGTCCGCCGCGCACCACTTCGCCGTCCACCCGGACGACCTCGAAGGAGTTGACCGTTCCGGGCTCGCCGCCGTCGATGCCCCAGGGCGGATGAACCGACCGGCCGAGACTCGCCAGCAGCGATCCGCCGGTCGGGTTCTCGATCCGGTACTCGCGGATCGTCCCGAAGCCGCCGCGGTG
>DATBFX010000481.1:0-43641 GCA_036558305.1 Thermomicrobiales bacterium
GTCTCCCAGCGCCCAGGCTTCGAGATCGAGCGCCGGCGGAATCGCGTCCGGTCCGGCGGCCACCAGTTTCGCCAGCAGGACCGCGCCCTGGACGCGGGTGACCGCCTGACGGTGCGCAGCCGGCGACGCTTCACCGGCGAAGTCGGTGGGCCAGACGGCAACTGGTTCGATCAGGGAACGCGGTGGCAAAGGAACGCGCAGACGGTCGTAAACGATCGGACCGTCGACGGGTCGCGCGTCGGCCAACGCGGCGATTGCCGCGGACGCGAGGGCGGTTCCGACACGCTCGACTTCGGCGACGTCCTGGCCGTGGCGGGTGAAGCGGGTGCTCACGTCGCCGGCCGCTCCGTTCGCGAAGAGGACGACCGGCGCCCGATCGTTGCGCGCCAGCGATGCCCGCAACGATCGACGGAGGGCTCCCGGGAAGTCCGCGGAGACGAGCCGGCTTTCGGCCCCGAGGATCGTCGGGTGACAGGCGAAGTGGACTAACACCGCGCCGAGGGCGTCGCCGGCCGCGCGCGCGGCCAACACCGAAAGGCGCGGGTCGGATGGGCCGGTCGGATCGTTGCGGTTGGCGGCCAGTCCGGTTGTCTGACTCGTGCCGAAGATGAGTTCGACGGGTTCGAGCCGTTCGCCCGCGTCTCCGATCGCCGCCGCACAGGTGGCGACGAAGGCGGCGCGCAACGCTGGTGCGCCGCAATCGTCGTCGCCCGGGTGCAACCGCGGGACGACGCCGGCCGGACCGCCGTGGGTGTGCGAGGCACAAAGTACGAGGTCGGTCCGGTTCAGGCCCGCCGCCGCCGCGACCTCATCGACGAGCGGGCTGTCCACCGCGGCGACGTCGGCGGCGACGATGACGACGCGGCGATCCTCGCGGGTGATGACCATCGCCCCGATCGTCAACTCGTCGTGGCTCCCGCACGCGGGACCGGTTCGGGCCATGTAACCGGCCATCGGGGTGCCGATGGGGACCGGAAAGGCGCGAGCCGCGGCGCCGGCCAACCACCGGTCGGATCGCTCGCTCATGCCTCCACCGCCGGCAGACTCGCGGCGACGGTATCCAGCCAGGCGGCGTCGACCGGGCGGTCGACGGAGCGTGCCGCGATGATCAACCCCCCGACCGCGGGAGGAAAACGCGGTTCCCTCGGTTCGGCCATCGGCCAACCAGACCGAAGACTCGCCCGGAACGGATCGAGCAGGACGTCGCCGGCGGCGAAGACCCCGCCGGTGAGGTAGACACCGACGGCGGCGGCGGGTGCGAAGAGTTGTCGGATCACGCCGAGCGCGGTCTGGGCCAACTCCTCGCCGGCCGCGCGCATGACGGCCAGGGCGGCGGCATCGCCGTCGCGGGCGGCCTGGGTGACCTTGGGTGCAAGCAAAGAAATCCGCTCCCGCGAGAAACCGGCCGCGTAGACGACGCGGGTGATCTGGCGGATGGCGGCGATGCCGAAGTGCTCCTCGACGATCGCCTGCAGAGCGGTCGGTTCGCCGCGGCGGTCGTCGGCGCGGGCCGCCGCCGCGATGGCGCGGAGACCGACGTCGAAGGCGCTCCCTTCGTCGCCGAGGAGGAAGCCGTAGCCGCCGGCGATCGCTTCCCGCCCCTCGGCGGTGACGCCGTAGCCGATCGCCCCGCCGCCGGCGATCAGGACGACCCCCGGTTCCCCACCCGAGGCACCGGCCAGGTTGGTCACGTAGTCGGGCACGACGGTGACCTGCGGCGTGGCGAGGACCTCCCGCACGATCTGGAAGACGATCGGTGTCTGGGCGCCGCGGGCGGGAGCCCCGGTCAGCCCGAGACCGATCGCCGCGACCGATTCGCCCGCAGCGCCGGCAGCCGCGAGTGCCGCCGCGATCGCGCCCTGGATCGCGGTCCGGTTCTTCTCGACGCCGCCCTCGATGTGGAAGTGGTCGGAGGGGCCGCCCCGGCCGGCGCCGAGGATCGTCCCGTCGAGCCGGGCAACCAGCGCCTTGGTGGCGGTCTGACCGCCGTCGACCGCGAGCAGCAGCGGCGCCTCTGCCACCGGGTTAGCCCTTGAGGAGCCGCAGGCGCGGCGCGTAGCGCGCGGCCAACTCGCGGTTGCGCTCGTCGCCGCCGGGGATGTTCATGCTGACGATCACCGGCGGGCGCTGCCCGGCCGCCAACAACGCCTCCGTCGTCTGCGCCACGAGCGCGTTCATCAGCGCGGCACCGAGCGCGGTCGAAGCGGCGGCGACCGGCGCGTCGAGTCCGTCGAAGGTGAGAATCGCGTCCCCGACCGGGACCCGGCTGTCGACCGTCAGGTCCGCGACGTCGGCCAATTTCTTCCCCGACGAGTGGCGGGATGCGGCGTTCGCATAATTGGCGGCCGAGGTGATCGCGATCGTCGTCGCGCCCCGTTTCCCCGCTTCGATCGCCAGCTCGATCGGGACCGGGTTGATTCCGGAGTTGCTGACGACGACGACGATCTCGCCCGGGCGGACGTCGAACGAGTCGAGGATGACCGGGGCGTACCCCTCCGCGCGCTCGACCATCCCGGCCTTCAGCGTGCCGAAACTCGTCAGGTTGACGTCGAGCATGGCGTTGAAGGCGAAGAGACCGCCCGCCCGGTGGAACACCTCTTCCGCCATCATGTGCGAGTGGCCGCTGCCGAAGACGTGGACGACCCCGCCGGCACCGATGCAGGCGGCGATCAGCCCGGCCGCCGCCTCGATCTGGTCCCCTTGCGCGCGGACCTCGTCGAGCAGTTCGTCCAACCGGTCGAGGTAGCGATTGTAGGCTTTGGTCACCGCCCTCACCCCCTGACCCCCTCTCCCTTCCGAGGGAGAGGGGGAATCGTGTCGACGTCGCTGGTTGTCTCGATGTCCTTGGCGCCTGGCTCGGGCGGTCTCCCCTCTCCCTCGGAAGGGCCGGGTACCGGGAACCCTCTGGGTGCGGTGGCGGCCGGGGGCGAGGGCGGTTCGAGCGCCGCGACAAACCGCGCCGTGATCGCCATCGGGTTCGTGATCGCCGTCCCGACCACGACGAACAACGCGCCGATCTCAAGCGCCCTCCGCGCCGCCTCCGGTGTCCAGATCCTCCCCTCGGCAAAGACCGGTACGGTCGAGAGCGAAACCAAACACTCCAGGAGCGCAAAGTCCGGCCCGTCCTGTTTCGGACTGTCGGGTGTGTAACCGCTGAGGGTCGTGCCGACCGCATCGACGCCGCAGTCGATGGCGTAGCGCGCGTGCTCCGGGGTGTCGACGTCGGCCAGGGCGGCGCCGCCGGCCGCGTGGATGGCGGCGACGACGTCGCGGAGGGAGTCGCCGCCCGGACGCCGACGCGGCGTCCCATCGAGGGCGACCAGTTCGGCGCCGGCCGCGATTACCGCGCGGGCGCTTTCGGCCGCGGGGGTGATGAAGAGGGAGCCGTCGGGTTGCTTGACTTTGCGGATACCCATGATCGGGACGGTCGATCCGAGCGCGGACCGGATGGCAGCGATGTCGTCTTCGCCGTCGGCGCGGATGCCGACGGCACCGCCGCGGATCGCCGCCTGGGCCATCGCCGCCATGAAAAGGGGGCCGTGGAGCGGATTGTCCTCCCTGGCCTGGCAGGAAGCGACCAGACCGCCGGCGAGGCGGCGGAGCGCCGCGTCGGCGCGTTCGCGTTGGTGCGTCACGTCGTTCACTATCCCTTGACGCCCGACGTCGTCAGCGCCTCGATGAAGTTGCGCTGGAGCACGAGGAAGACGATCAGGACCGGCAGCATGGCGAGGAAGGCGACCGCCATCAACTGCGGGTAGTTCGTGCCGTAGGAACTCTCGAAGAGGGCGATCCCGAGCGGGAGCGTGCGGTAGCTCTCGTCGGTCGTGACCAGGAGCGGCCAGAAGAAACTGTCCCAATTCCACATGAAGATGAAGATCGCCAGCGACGAGAGGGCGGTCCGGCTCATCGGCAGGACGATACCGAGGAAGATGCGCGGTTCGCTGCTGCCGTCGAGCCGCGCCGCGTCGAGCAGGTCGTCGGGGATCGCGAGCATGTGCTGGCGCATCAGGAAGATGCCGAAAGCGCTGGTGCCGGCCGGGATGATGAGACCCAGGTAGGAGTCGACCCAACCGCGGTTCTTGACGAGGATGAACCGGCGTGCAGGTAGAGGAAGTCGAACCCGCGCCGCGTCAAGGTGTCGCCGTCCTTGGTGACCAGTTTCTGCCCCTGCGCCCCGACGTCTTCCCACGTCTTCGGCGAGGCGTTCGGGTCGAGTCCGACCTCCTGGAAGGCGGTCACGTTGAACTCGCTGGGCAGACCGTAGACCTTGCCGTCGGCCAGCGACCCTTCGAGCGCGCCGGGGATGTAGGCGGCCTGCAACTCCTCGGCCGAGGCGTAGCCGACGCCGGCCGGATCGAGCGGCTGCACCAACCCCTTCGGGATGTAGATGGACCGCATCTGGTTGTCGTCCATGTTGATGACGTCCGGACCGGTCCCGGTGCCCATCGAGGTCAGCATCTTCGTCGCGAAGTCGTTGTTCGGGATGATGTCGTACTGGACCTCGATGGTCGGATTTTCTTGCTGGAACTGCTCGATCAGCTTCTTGTTGAGATCGACCATCGGCGGGTGGGTGTGCGTCCAGAACTTGATCGTGACCTTGTCCTGCGCGCTCGCCCGCCCGACGCCCCGCGCCGCGGCGCCAAGGACGAGCGGCGTCGCCGCCAACCCCTGCGCAAACCGCCGCCGCGTGATCCGCTTCGACCCGATCCGGTTCGCCACCTCCTCACCCCTGGACATCCTCGCCTCCTTTTCTCGAAGTCGTCAGTCGTTAGTCGTCAGTCGTCAGGACGTCTTGTCCGTCTGTCCGTCTGTCCGTCTGTCCGTCTCGCTAACGACTGACGACTGACGAATTTCCGCACCTCGCTGCCGCTCTCCTCCTTTCGTCTACTCGTGCCCGCGCACCATGCGCGTGTAGAACCGGTACTTGTCGCCCCGGTAGACCGAGGTGGCGTACTCGATGGGTTGATTGCGCCGGGTGGCGGTAACGCGGCGGGTGCGGAGGACCGGACTGCCGACCACCACCTCCAGGAGCCGGGCTTCCTCGTCGCCGGCGAGATCGGCTTCCAACTCCTGCTCGGCTTCGAGCGGAGGCACGTCGTAGGCGATCTCGAGCAGGCGGTAGAGCGAGTCGTGCTCAAGGTCGTTGGCGAGCAGGCGCTCGCAGCCGATGAAACTGACGCAGGAGGTTTCGACGGCGAGCGGTTCGGCGTCGGCCAACCGCAACCGGCGCAGGCGGAAGACGGGTTGCCCGATCTTGATGCGGAGTCGCTCGGCGGTGACCTCGTCGGCGGGCCACATCTCCGCGGTGAGGACCTTCGCCCCCGGTCGCTGCTCGCGCGCCCGCATGTCCTCGGTGAAACCGGTCAGGCGCAGGAGTTGCTGGGCGATCTTCGGCCGCCCGACGTAGGTGCCTTTGCCCTGCTCGCGGTAGAGCAGCCCTTCGTTGACCAACTCGGTGACCGACTGGCGCGCCGTCATCCGGCTGATGCCGTAGCGTTCGCAGAGCTCGCGCTCGGAGGGGATGAGAGTGCCCGCCGCCCATTCGCCGCTGCGGATGCGGTCGCGGATGATCTCCTTGAGTTGGTAGTAGCGCGGCAGCGGACCGTTCTTGACGCTCTCGACCATCGCTCACTCGCGAGACGGGGTGCCCCCTCGGCCAACGGACAGACGGGCGGGCTTGGTTCGTTCAGCAGCGTTGACGACCGGTCGTGCGGTCGTCTGGTTGTCTGTACCAGTTATCGTAGCATACGCCCTGGTGTCCGAATGTCAAGACCTTAACCTTGTTCGTTGGTCATCGTCCAGTGCGAAGCGTTGACGACGACCTCCGTCGCCCCGCCGGCCGGGTACCCCCTGGGTGCCGCCCTCGACCGCGGCGTTGACGTCGTCGGTCATCATCCCCCGCATCCATTCCCAGTGCGGTCGACCGAACATCAACTCGGTCGTGGTGGTGGCGCCGGTGACCCCCTCGGCGTCGGCGGAGATGAGGATGCGCATGCGGAACCTCCCACGGGAAACGGGGCAGACCGAACCGGCAGCGGCGGCGATTCTCGCCGCATCGCCGCCACCCGGCAACTCCGCTCTTCTGCGCCAAACCCTGAGAGCGGAGCCCGGTCATGTACCGGGTGTCCGCTCATGTCTTCGGCAATCGGGGGATTGGGAGAGGGGAGGGTGCCAGCCCTCGGGACGGCACGCGGCCGCTCACGCCGCCTGACGCGGAGATTCGCGGCGAGGAGTCAATCGGATCGGCGTCGGCAGCCTTTGGGGTTGGACGCCGGCCGCGGCCGAGGGCGAGCGGGGGAATTGGTGCCCGGCGATTTCCAGGTACGATCGTCGCGCGCCGGTGTCGTCGCGCTCAACCGGCGTTGGCCGGCGGGCCGATCGACCGCGGAAGAGGAAAGCGACGGAGGCGAGACCAACGGCAACGATTGGCAACCAGGAGAGGAAAGCGGCCGCCGAACCGATCACCGATTCGGCGGCCGTAAAGAGGGGAAGGAGACCCGGCGCCTCGAGGCGCCGCAGCAGCTGCATCGTCCACAGGTCGACGACGGTGTGGGGGTGGACGATGGCGTCGATGAGGAGGAACATCAGCGTCAGGCCGACGGCGAGACTGATGGCCCGGCGACCCGGTCGCGGCAGATTCCGCGCCGGGGCAACGGCGTTGCGGAAGGTGTCGTGACGGATGTCGAGGGCCATGATCCCGCTCCTTTCGCGGCTCCTCGGCGTCGGTGCCGCGCTGTGCCGCAAGGGTCTCCGGTGGTGCGTCGGCGTCGGGTCGGTTCCCGGATGACCCTTCGCAGATAGAACGCCGCAACCGCCGGCGTGTGAGACGCAAACGGGTCTTTTCGGAGATGGTTTAGGGACGAACGTATCGGCCCAGGGCACCACCGCGGTACCCGTCGCGCGGGTGATCCGAACGCGATTCCTCGTTGTGAGATGGAGCCGTTACAGCAGGCCGCAGGGATCGACCGCGGTATTCCGCGGGCGCCGCAGCCCCCGCACGACCAGCGTGATCACCACCACGGCCACGATCGCCGGCACCACGAAAATGCCGAGGCGATGGACCCGTTCGATCGGGTCGATGACCGTATTGACCCGTTGCCGCAGCACGTAGCCGAGGAAGAGCGGCGTCCCGGCCCAGAGGATCGCCCCCGGCGTCGCGCCGACGAGGAAATGCGGGGTGGGCATCCGCAGGAGTCCGACCGCCGCGGTGAACGGCATCCGGGCCAGCGGCAACAGGCGCCCGCCGGCGACGATCGCGACGTCCTTCGGGGCCGACCGACCGACCCGGCCCCGCCAGCGTTCGATCGCCTCCATCGCGCCGAGCCGGCAGAGGACCCGCGCGCCCCAGCCTCGACCGCCGCTGCGCCCGAGCAGGAACAGCGTCGTCGTGCCGGCGAGATCGGCGAGGGCGACGATCGCCACCGCTGTCACCAACCCCTCGGGCGAATGCACCGCCGTCGCACCGGCGAGGAGGAGGGCGACCTCGAACGGAATCCCGGTCGGCACGCCCAGCTCGGTAATGAAGACCAGCAGGGCGACCAACGGAACTCCGTGACCGACGACGAAATCCATCGAAACGGACCTCTACTCGACCATAACCGCCATCGCAGACGATTCATGGGTTAACGTTGCAACGGTAGTTGACCACTTTGGGCGACGACTGTCAAGGCCCGGCACGGAGGCGAACGCCGCGAGCCGGGTGCCTTGCTGATACGTTGCGATTTTCGTGCCGAGTGCGTCCTGGGCGGGTCGCCGGTGGAATGGGGAAGCGCGGACCATAATCGTAGGGGCGCTGCTTGCGGCGCCCGTCTCAAGAACGCGAACGCCGCCACCATGTAGAGGGCGCCGCGAGCAGCGCCCCTACGAGTCCGAAATCGCGCTCGGTTCCAAACCCGGGGACGACGCACAAGGGCAGATTTGGCCCGGGATAACCACGACTGAGACCATTCGCCCCGTCGTCATTCCGAGCGGAGCCGAGGAATCTCTTTCCGCAACAGGAGACGTGCCAACGAGGCCGACGCCGCCGCCCTCGCTCCGGGCGATTCCTCGGCTCCGCTCGGAATGACGACGGGGTTGTTGGCCGCGCTCGCGAACAATCCGGACTGGACGACGTTCCGCGTGCCCACTCGGGCCCTCAACACGGCAGCCGCACCGTAAACACGCTCCCCTTGCCCTCGGCGCTCTCCGCCACGATCGTGCCGCCGTGCTGCTCGACGATCTGGCGCGCTCCGGCCAGACCGACACCGGTGCCGGGGATCGTGCCGACGTTGCCGCCCCGTTGAAACGGCGCGAACACCTGCGGCAGATCCGACAGTGGTATCCCGACCCCCTCGTCGGCGACCGAGACGACCGCCCACTCGCCGCTGCCGTCCCGCTCGCCGCAGATCCGCACCGTCACCGTCCCGCCCGCCGGGCTGTACTTCACCGCGTTGCCGATCAGGTTGTCCAGCACCCGCTCCAACCGCGCCCGGTCCCATTCGCCGACGATCTGCCGCTCGTCCCCCTCCACCACGATCTGGTGCCGCCGCGTCGTCTGCTGGTGCACCCCCACTCGCTCCACCACCAGCGCCGGCAGGTCGACCGGTTCGCGCTGCAGATCCAGCTCCTCGCCCATCTGCAACCGTGCCACGTCGAGCAACTCCGTCAGTTGCGCCGCCATCCGGCTCGCCGCCGCGTCGATCTTGGCCAACCCGTCGCCCATCTCGGTCGGGGACGATCCGGCCCGCCGCGCCTTCAACTGCAACAACTGGGCGTGGCCGCGGATCACCGTCAACGGACTCTTGAGGTCGTGCGAGACCGACGCCAGCAACGCCTCCCGCGCCCGCTCCGCCTGCTTCCGCTCGGTCACGTCCTGGATCGTGCCGACCACCCGCTGTTTTTCGCCCTCCGAGCCGAAGACGATCTCGCCCTCCGCGTGCAGCACCCGCTCGCTCCCGTCCGGCCGCACGATCCGGTGATCGAGACTGAACCGCTCGCCCGTGTAGAGTGCGTCGTGCACGGCCTGATCGACCGTCGCACGGTCGTCGGGGTGGATTCCGCGCAAGAAAATGTTCCAGGTCGGCAGGAATGCTTTCGGTTCGTACCCGAAGATGCGAAACGCCTCGTCCGACCAGCCCTGATCGCCCGTCGCCAGATTCCAGTCCCAACTTCCCAGGTGCGCCACCCGCTGCGCCTCCAGCAGGGCGGCCTCCGTGTCCCGCAACGCCTCCTCCGCCAGTTTGCGGTTCTCGATCGCCCGTGCCAACGACACATAGACCGCCACCGACGGAATCAACAGCAGGAACAGTGTCCAGGCATACGTCGAGATCAGCACCGCCCCGATGATGCCGAGGCCGATCTGCGCCAGTTGCGTCAACCGCTCCGCCGGGTCGCCATAGATCACCGCCTGCGACCACGCTCTGGGCACCGATTCGCCAGTCTGCAGCGCGACCATCGTCGCCACCGCGAGGTCGGTCACCAGCATCATCACGATCCCGGCGGCCAGGATCAGCAGGCCCATCAGCGGACGGAAATCGTGGGCGTCGATCTGCCACCCCCCCAGGTGCAATACGGCCGAGCCGGCCGCCGCCTGCAACATCGCCTGGGAGGCGTTAAAGACCGTCTGCGCCGCGTCTTCGTGCCGAATCCGATGGGCTACTGCCGTCCCAATTCCCGCCACCAGGATCGCCACCCCCGGCGGCAGCGTCAGGATCGCCGCGATCACGACACTGGTATCGAGGTAGAGATGGGTCTTGAAGGAGATCGGCAGCGGGAACAACCACGCAACCGTGACCAACGCCGTTAGCGCAATCGCCAGCGCGGCTTGCGTCCGAGTGGGCAGATCGTGGTTCTGGATCATTTGGATCAGCGCATAAAGGGCAATCGCCAGGGCAGAGCCTGTCAGCGCGGCGATGTAGCGTCGCGCCGCTGGACGAAGCCGAAACGTGTTGGTCGCCACGACCGCCCGACCCCCGTTGCGGTACCCACGCGGACTGCACGACGCAGCATAGCCGTTCCGTTCTCGATCGGGTATGCCCAGATTGGTCCGGGTCGCGCTCCACCGGATCGCCACCGGCGTAGACGCCGCCGTCGCTCGCCGCTAAGATGGTGGTCTACCGACGGGGGCGACCTGACGCCCCACCAGGTCTCGAACCGTCCGACGCCCGGAAAGGACCCGGCCGTGGCATCCACCCTGCGCCGCCTCCTCCTGGTCATGCTCGTGCTGTCCGGTCTCGTCCCCATTCTGCCTGCCTCCGCCCAGGACGCGCCCGCCGATCCGACCGCCGCCTATCTCCCCGCCGCCGCCACCCTCGGCGACGGTTGGGCGCTCGCCAGCACCGGCAGTCTGGGGTTGCCGACCGAGTTGTTCCGGGCCGGCACCCTGGGCGTCTTCACCGGTCCCGCCGGCGCCCGCATCCTCGCCGCCGTCATGCTCGTCACCGAGTCCCGCGTCGCCGTCCGCCGCTCCTGGGAGGCGGCGACCGACCTCTTCCACAAGTACTCCGGCGAATTGGCGTACGATCCGGATCGCGACGACATCCTCGACCGCCTGCCGCTTCCCGCCGGCTGCGTCGAGGCCAAGCGGATCGACGGCACGGCCCGTCAACTCGGTCTCGACACCGGCATCCCGATGGGCCTCACCCTTTGCGCCGCCGACCCCGACGTCATCCTCCTCGTCGTCGTCTCCGGTCCCCTCGGGCACCTGACCGGCTACGAGGCGTCCGACGCCGTCGCCTCCCTCATGCTCGGTGCCGCCGGTCTCCCCGCCGCCACGCCCACCACCGGCTAACCGCATGGGCGAACCGTCTCCCTCCCACCACCAGTCCGACGACCCCGCCGACGACCCGGCCGATGCGATCTACGGCGTCCCTGCCGACGCCGACCGCTCCCTGGGGGACCTGATCAGCCCCGACGACTGGCGCCTCTACCACCTGATGCGCGAAATTCCCGACGAGGACCGTGCCCGCGTCATCGCCTTCGCGGAGTTGCTGTTCAATCTGCGCGCAGGCCGCCGCTGGGCGGATGAAGGCGGAAGGCGGAAGGCGGAAGGCGGGGGGTAGGTCGCTCAACGCGAGGCGCGTGGTACCGTGTGCCCCGTCGTCCCGCCTTCCGCCTTCCGCCCTTAGTAAAGGACCGCGTATGCCACAAACCACCGTCATCGAAGGCGGCACCCTCGTCGGCGACACCTTCAACCTGCGCGGCGATCTGGTGCTGGAAGGGGAGCGCATCGTCGGCATCACCACCGATGCCCGCGGCATGCTCGCCGACGAGCGGATCGATGCGACCGGGTTACTGGTCATGCCCGGCGGCATCGACGTCCACACCCACTTCCGCGAACCGGAGGAGTTCACCAAGGAAGGGTTCACGACCGGCAGTGCCGGTGCGGCCGCGGGCGGGATCACGACGGTCGTCGAGATGCCCCAGGCCGACCCGACGACCGTCACCGCCGAACAGTTCCGCGCCAAACGCGACCGCATCCGCAAGACCTCGTTCGTCGACATGGCCCTCTGGGGCGGCATCATCGGCGAACCGCGCCAGGACGAAGACGACCTCCGCGACCTCGCGCGGGAGGGCGCGGCTGCCTTCAAGTCGTTCATGGCCTCCTCCAGTCCCTCCTTTCCGGCGGTCGACGCCGACAAACTCCACTGGGCGATGCGGATCGTCGCCGAAACGGGGCTCCCCTACGGGCTCCACGCCGAGGACGACGTCCTCCTCGCCGCCGGTCTCCGCCGCGTCCAGGCGGCCGGGCGCAAGGACCCGCTTGCCCACGCCGAGTCGCGCCCGCCGCTCGTCGAAGCGGTCGCCGTCAACACCGCCCTTTACCTGGCGGAAGTCACCGGCTGCTGGGTCCACATCTGCCACTGCGCCGCCGCCGACGCCCTCCGCCTGATCGTCGAGGCCCGCGCCCGCGGCGTCCGCGTCACCGTCGAAACCTGCCCGCAGTACCTCGCCCTCAACACCGACGATCTGGTCAATCTACGCGGCTTCGGCCGCTGCGCCCCCGCCCTCCGCGACCAGGCGGAGGTCGACGCCATCTGGCCCTACGTTCTCGACGAGACGATCGACCTCGTCTGCTCCGACCACTGCGGTTTCACCGCCGAGAGCAAGCAAGCGGGCGCCGACGACATCTTCAAAGCCCCGCTCGGTCTGGCGGGCGTTCAGACCCTCCTCTCCGTTTTCTACGACGGCGCGGTCAACCAGCGAGGGATGGACGCCAGCCAGTTCGTCCGCCAGATGGCGACCAATCCCGCCCGGGTCTTCGGACTCTATCCCCGCAAGGGCACCCTCAACATCGGCGCCGACGCCGACCTCGTCCTCTTCGACCCCGCCCGCGCCTGGACCGCCCGCGGCGAAGACATGCTCCACAAGCAGAAGTGGACCCCATTCGAGGGCAAAACCATCACCGGCCGCGTCGTCCGCACCATCCGCCGCGGCGAAACCATCTTCGACGACGCCCGCGACGGCGCCGGCCGCACCCCGGCCGCACCCGGTTCCGGCCGCTTTCTGCCGCGCGGCTACGGCGAGAACGTCGAGTTTAGTGGTTTGGGATTAGTATAATTCTGCTTATACTAACTCCGATATGGAGCAGGCCGTGGACGTTGCCTCCCAATTGAAGATCGCCCTTCCGACGGACGAGATCGCGGCATTCTGCCGGCGATGGCGGATCACCGAATTGTCCGTCTTCGGCTCGGTTCTGCGGGACGACTTTCGCCCGGAGAGCGATGTCGATTTTCTCGTCACGTTCGCTCTCGAGGCGCGCACGACCTTGCTCGATCTGGTCGAGATGGAGGAGGAACTCGCGGCACTCTTGGGCCGCGACGTGGATATCGTTTCACGTCGCGGCGTTGAACGCAGCAAGAATTGGATCCGGCGCCAAGCGATTCTCGGAAGCGCGGACCCGATCTATGTCGCGGGATGAGGCGACGCTACTCGACATCGTCAACTTCTCGCGCCGAATCGTCAGTCTTACGAGTAACTGGGCGCGCGAAGACTTCGAGGGCGATGAACTCAAGCAGCTTTCCATCCTTCACCTGTTCACGCTGCTTGGCGAAGCCGTTCGAAGGTTGTCTGGCGAGTTGCGAGACGCCCATGCAAACATCGCTTGGGCTCGGATCGTCGGTATGCGGAATCACTTGATCCACGATTACGATGATGTCGATCGCGATCTTGTCTGGACCACCGCGGTGACGTCGTTCCCGAATTCCTCCGCCGAATTGATGCCCTGGCACACAAACCCGGGGAAACGGTCGACACGTATGACGAATAACGTGTCTTGCGCCTCTCGACGAAGCATTGTTTCATCCCGGTGACCGCCCTCCTCAGCATCGCCATCGTCGCCGCGACCCTCGCCCTGATCCTGATCCGCCCGCGCGGCATCTCGGAAGCCTGGGTCGCCGCCGGCGGCGCGGCGGCGATGGTGCTGCTCGGCCCGATGCGCCTCGGCGACGTGCCCGACGTCATCCGCGAGACCGCCGACGTGCTCTTCTTTCTTGCCGGGATGATGGTGTTGACGGTCCTCGTCGAGCAGGCCGGGGTCTTCGAGGTGCTGGCGGAATGGTGCGCCCGGATCGCGGGTGGCTCGGGCATCGCGCTGTTCTGCCTGGTCTTTCTCCTCGGCGCCCTCGTCACCGCGTTGCTCTCGCTCGACGTGACCGTGATCGTGCTGACGCCGATCGTCTACGCGGTGACGTTGCGCCGCGGTTTGAACGCGCTGCCGTTCATGTTCGCCTGCACCTTCGTCGCCAACACCGCATCGCTCGTCTTCCCGATCAGCAACCTGACGAACCTCCTCGTCTACCACGAACTGGCGATCGGATTTCCCACGTTCGCGGCCCACATGTGGCTGCCAAATCTGGCCGCGGTCGTCACCAACCTCCTCGTCTTCCTCTGGCTCTTCCGCGCCCAACTCCCGCGCCGGTTCGAGACCGAGACGTTGGCACCGCTGCCGGCGGTCGATTGGTGGCTCCTCGCCGCGGCGACCGTCCTCGCGGCGACGCTGGTCGGACTCTTCGCGCTCGGTCTGACCCACCGGCCGCTCGCCTGGGCCGCGCTTGGCGGGGCGGCGATCCTGTTCGCGATCGGCACCGCGGGACACCGGATTGCGCCGCGGTCGCTCGGACGCGAGGTCGCCTGGCCGGTGCTCGTCTTCGTCGTCGGCATGCTGCTCGTCGTGCGCGGTCTCGAACGCGGTTGGCTGGACGGCGCGTCCTTCCGCGTCCCCGCGAACCCGACGGCGGCGCTCCTCTCCGGCGTCGTCGCGACCACGATCGGCAGCAACGTCGTCAACAACGTCCCGATGACGCTGTTGGCAATCCCGGTGATCGAGCGGACGGCGGGACCGGCGCGCGATGCCCTCGCCTACGGCGTCCTCGTCGGTGCCAACATCGGCCCGACGTTGACAACCTACGGCTCGCTCGCCACCATGCTCTGGCTGGCGATCGTGCGCCGGCGCGGTCTCGACGTCTCGACGCGAGACTACCTGCGCGTCGGTCTGCTCGGGACGCCGCCGGTCCTGGTGGCGGCGACCGCGGCGCTCTGGCTGGTGCTCCGATGACGACCGCTCTGATCTGCGTACGGGGCTACCGGGTTGCCGCCCTCCTCGACGCCGCGGCGAACGCGCTGAGCTCCGATTTGACCTGGATCGTCCTCCACGTCGTCGATACCCGCCCGCTGCACGAGGTCGACCGTGCCCTGGGTGGACTGCCCGTCCACGGTCCGGGTCGTCACCGGGTGGAAGATCGCCTGCAGCGAGCCGCCCAGGAGCAGGACGACGCCGTAAAGGCGGAGGTGGCAGCCTGGCTGCACGCTCGTGGTCGGGACGCCGAAGTCGTCGTTTCGCACGGCCGCCCGGAACAGGAGATCCTGCGGTTGGCCGACGCCCGCGGCATCGATCTGATCGCGCTCGGCAGTGAGCATCCCGGCGTCGGTCCGCACCCGCTCAGTCCGCCCGTCCGCTTTCTGATCGATCACGCGAAGTGCGACGTCTTGCTGCTGCGGCGATACGCGACGTGAGGCGATCGGTGGTCGTAATGAACACCGATCCGGCAGACTGCGGTATGATCGCGTCTCGGTTCGGCAAAACCGTCCGAGAAGGGGACGACGATGGTCTCGTCCGCACTCGATCTGCCGCTCGATGCGATCGCCCGCCTTTGCCGCGAATACAACGTCGAGGAGCTCTCGCTCTTCGGGTCCGTGCTGCGTGACGATTTTCGCGACGACAGCGACGTCGACATGCTCGTCCTGTTTGAGGCCGACGCGCGCATCGGCATCTTGGAGCTGGCGGCACTTCAGCGCAAGCTCGGCAACCTCGTCCATCGCAAGGTCGATCTCGTCTCAAAAAATGGCCTGAAACCGGTGATTCGGAACGAAGTCCTCGGTTCCGCGCGGGTCATCTATCTCCACCGGTGATCGCGCGACACCCAGCCGAATCTCCATCCCTCGCCCTGCCCGGTCTCGTCGTCCATGCCGACTGGAGCACCGGTCCCACGAAACGCTGGATGACTCAAGCCGTCCTCGGTACGACCGGCCGCTACCGCCTGTCTCCGCCCGAACCCGTCGGCGAGACGACGATGCTCCTGCGCCGACTGCGTGATACGGCCGGGACAACCGACTGCGTCCTCCTCGGATTCGATTTCCCGATCGGCCTGCCGATCGCCTACGCACGACGAGCAGGCATTGACAACTTTCTGACGTTGCTTCGGGAGCTTGCCGAAGGAGCCCGGCCGGACTTCTTCAGGGTTGCGACTCGGCTGAGTGAGGTCGGCCTGGATCGCCCATTCTTCCCGCAAGGCGACGCCACCGGACTGAAGCGAGCGGACTTCCTGACGACGCTCGGATTCACGAAGGACGAACTCTACCGCCGGTGCGAGCGGGCGCGGCCCGCGCGAGCGGCGGCGGCGCCGCTCTTCTGGACGGTGGGCGGCAACCAGGTCGGCAAGGCCGCGCTCGCCGCGTGGCGAGAAGTCCTTTGTCCGGGGCTGTTGGATCGGTCGCTCGACCTCGCCATCTGGCCGTTCGCCGGTCCGCTCGCATCGCTCCTCGCGCCCGGTCGCATCGTCGTGGCAGAAACCTATCCGGCGGAGTGCTATGTCCACCTTGGACTCGACCTCCGACGCACACCGACCGGCGGCAAGTCCGGCAAGCGTGTCCAGTCAAGTCGGGCGGCGAACGGACCGGCGTTCATCGCCTGGGCGGCGGCCAACGGCGTTGAACTCGATGCGCGTTTGGCGGACGAGCTCGGCAGCGGCTTCGGTCCGAACGAAAACGGCGAGGACCGATTCGACGCCACGGTCGGACTCGCCGGGATGCTCAACGTGATCCTGGGCAGGCAACCGAGCGGCGAACCCGACGAGGAGCAGATTTGCCGCCTCGAGGGGTGGATTCTCGGCCAGCCGGGGTAGGAATCCGGCGAACTACCGATCGATCCCGACGCCCGACTCGCCCCGCTCGTAGTACGCCTCGATCGACTCGCTGGCGCTCTGCGGATGCTCGGTTCGCGGTTCGGTGTCGACGCCGCGGTTCTGCTCGACCAGGCGGTTCCAGAGTTCGTAGTCGACGTCGCGCTTGGCGACGTAGCGGTCGCCGCTGCCGGCCACCTGCCCGCCGAGGGCTTTGAAGGGACCGCGCTCCGGGTGGTTCAGGTCGACGTAGACACCGCCCTGTTCCAACTGGGTACCTGCCTTCACGATCGGCAGCCGCGCCAGTTCGTCGTCGGTGAGCTGCGGCAAACGCTCGTGCAGCGTCTTGTCTTCGACGGCCGGCACGCTCTCGCCGGCATGCCCAGCCGGTTCCCGTGCCTCTATCATCGCCTGCCGGCCCAGTTCCTCGGGCGAAGCATCGGCGTCGGTCGGTCCCAGGGTGCGATCTCCCGGCGCGTTCGGCTGCCTCTGTACCGGCGACTCGTTCGGTTCTTGCCGCTCGCGCGCCTCTCGCTCGTCCACGGGCGTCCTCCAGGGTCGTCGCGACGCCCGTCGGCACGAGACGGAATGGAGCAAGCGGCGCGACCGGTTTCGATCGTCGTCCGACGGTGCAAGAGTCCTGCCAGGTGCGGTAGCCGCCGTTGCCACGCCGGCCGAAGAGCACGACCGGCATGGCATACTGCGCACGAACGTCGTGATTTGCGGGGGTGAGCGTTTGGATCTGAGCCGGTTGCTTCGCCCAAACGCCGTGGCCGTTGCGGCGGCGGTGGCGATTGCCGTGCTCGCCGTCGTGGTGGGCGCGAATCCGGTCCTGGCGGTGGTACTCGCGATCGCCGTCTATGCGGCGGTGATGCTGATCCGGCCCCGGCCGACCGGCCAAGAGACCGAGTCGCCGGCAGACGCGGCGGAGCGAAACGAACTCGCCTACGAAACGTCGCAACAGAAAGTCGCGGCGATACGGGACCTTGCGCCGCGGATCGAGCGCGAAGCTACGCGCGAGATCGTCGACAGGATCTGCGACCAGTCCGACCAGGTCCTCGCAATCATGGCCGCGGGCAAGGCGCGTTCGGCCGCACCGCTCTTCCTCGAGCAACTGCTGGAACCCGCGGAGGCGCTGATCGAGACCTACGTCCACCTCGCGTCGCGCGGTCTGCGGGCGACCGACGAGGTGCGGGCCCGCAGCGAATCCCAGGACCTGCCGAAGATCGAGCGCGCCTCGCGGCTGTTCCTGGACCGATTGCGCCAGGACCCCGACGTCGACCTGGCGGCGCTGAGCCAGATCCTGACGTTCAACCTCGAAGCAATGACCCCGATCGTCGAACCGCCGCGCCGGCGCTGAGTCGTCAGTCGTCAGAACAGGGTCTCAAGTGGCACGGACCGCCGTCTTGAGACCTGAGACTGACGACTGACGACTGACGACTCGGCGGTCCCGGCCAGGAGGAGGCGCATGCTCACCCACGACTTCGAGGCGATCGCTCCCGAGTTCCTAGAGCGGGTCAACCGGATCGTCTGGTGCAGTGCCGCCACGGTCGACGGTCGGGGCCGACCGCGCTCCCGCATCCTTCACCCGATCTGGGAGGGAGGGATCTGCTGGATCACGACCAACCGCACGTCGTTCAAAGGGCGCCACCTGGCGCGGAACCCGTACGTCTCCCTCGCCTACGTCGATCCCGCCAAACCCGCCTACGCCGACTGCCTCGCCACCTGGGCCGACGACCCGGTCGACAAGCGGCACGTCTGGGACCTCGCCCTCAGGACACCGCCGCCCCTCGGTTTCGACCCGGCCACGATCTACGACCCCATCGACGGCACGACGACCGGGCGCCTCCCGCTCGGCGTCCTCAAACTCGTCCCCTACCGCATCGTCCTCACCCAATGGCCCGATCCGCTCTGGATGTGGACACCCGCCGCCGGTTTCGGCGGCGGCGACTGACGCGTTCTACCCGACCGACGGTTTGAGCTGGCAGCCGTCGACGTGGATGTCCGCGCCCGAGATCCACCTGGCGCGGTCCGAGCAGAGGAACACCGTCACGTCGGCGATCTCTTCCGGCGTGCCGAAGCGACCGCTCGGCATATCGCGCTCGACGAAGTTGGCGATCTCCTCGGGGTGCGAATCCCGGCGGCGCGCCCAACCGCCGCCCTCGAACAGGATGCTCCCCGGCGAGACCGTGTTGGCCCGGATGCCGAACGGCGCCAGGTCTCGCGCCAACGTCCGCGCGTACATGATCTCCGCCGCCTTGGCCACGTTGTAGGACGGCGGCGACCCACCCACCATCCACCCCGAGATCGACGAGACGATCACGATCGCCCCGCGCCGCCGCTCCTTCATCCCCGGAATCGCCGCCCGGCAGCACCGCATCGCGGCGAGCAGGTTCACGTCGAGCGTGAACGCCCACGCCTCGTCGTCCTCCCCGCTCTTGCCGCCGCCGAGGTTGTTCACCAGCACATCGAGTTGCCCGAAGACGTCCTCCGTGTCGGCGACCACCTTCGCCGCCGCGTCCGGCTCGGTCAGATCGGCGGCGATCGGCAGAACGTCGGCCCCCATCGCCCGGAGCCGCACCGCCTGGGCTTCGAGCCCCTCCTCTCCCCTCGCCACCAGCGCGACGCGGCACCCCTCCGCCGCCAACCCGGCCGCGATCGCCGCCCCGATGCCGCGGCTCGCCCCCGTCACCAGCGCGACCTTCTCCGCCAATCCCAGATCCATCGCACCCTCCCGTCCCCGTTCGTACGTCGTATTTCGTGGCTCGCCGTTGCACTCTACGCGATTTCCGCCTCGCTCGCGAAGCACGCGTCAGGCAATACCGGACCCGACCATCACACTATCGTCCCCTGCGGCGTCTTGCTAAAGTGAAGGCCATCAGACCGGCAGGCGAGGCGAGGCGATGTGGGGGCGGCGGGACACAACCGGCACCGCACCACCGCGGGGTGGGGAGGCGACCGACGAGGACGACCAGGCGGTCGTGCTCCGGGCCGTCGTCGACCGCCGCGCCTTCGCCCCCCTCTACGAGAAGTACCTGACCCCCGTCTACCGGCGCTGCTTCGGCCACCTCCGCGACGCCGACGAGGCCTGGGACGCGGCCGGCGTCACCTTCCACAACGCGCTGGCGGGACTCGACGGCTTCCGCGGCGGCTCCTTCGAGGGCTGGCTGCTCCGAATCGCCGACCACGCCTGCGCCGACGTCCACCGCCGGCGGGCGCGCCGGCCCCAAGTCCCATTCGACGGGGAGACCGACCGGCCCGGATCGGACCCCGACCCCGAGGAGCAGGCGCTCGCCGCGCTGGACCGGGAGCGATTGGAGAAGGCACTGCGTCAGCTTCCACCCCGCCGGGAGCGGATCGTCCGCCTCCACCTGGCGGGCCTGACCGGCAAGGAGATCGCCGCCCGGCTCGGCGTCTCCCACGACGTGGTGCGCCAGCAGCAACGGCTGGCGTTCCTGCAACTGGCGACCCTGCTCGGCGTCGACCGCGACGGAAAGGAGGGGCGCGATGGCTGACGAGCCGACACGCGACGACCTCCGCCGGCGCGAGGCGGCGTTCGACCGGCACCTGAGCGCGGCGGCGCAGGGGCGGCTGGCCAGACCCGACCCCGCCCGCGATCAGGACCTCGAAGAGCAACTCGCGGCCACCGTCCGGCGCGTGCACGCGCTGGCCGGCCACCCGCTGCCCGACCCCAACCGTGCCGATCGTCTCTGGAGGAACCTCATGAGCGGCTACACACCAACCGCATCGCTCCCCCTCGCACCCAGCCTCCCGCGTCCGCTGAACGGGCGCGGCCAGCCGGCCCGTCCCGTGCCGCGCCCGATCCCGCGCCCCCACCGCGCCCCGGGCCGCCTCTCGGCCGGGTTCTCCCTCCTCGCTACCATGGCTCTCATCGCCATCGTGCTGGGGATGATCTACTTCGTCTTCCGGGACGGGCAACGCGCCGTCGTTCCGTCCGCCCAGGGGACGCCTACCGCCGCCCCGGCGCCCACCGAAAACTGGCCGATGTACCGCGGCGACCCCGGCCGCACCGGCAACCTCCCCGTCCACGGCCCGACCGGCACCCCGGTCGAACTCTGGCGTTACCAAACCCAAGACCAGATCGACGCCGCCCCGGCTATCGTGGACGGCGTCTTGTACATCGCGAGCGAGGACGGAAACCTCTACGCCCTGGACACCAAGACCGGCGCCTTGGTCTGGAAGGCGCCGATGGGAGCCGGGTCCGGCGCTTCGGTCGTGGTCGACAACGGCGTGATCTACGTCGTCGACCACAACCACACCCTCCACGCCTTCGACGCGGCGACCGGGCAGGAGCGCTGGCACGCCGACGGCATCGACGACCTCGACCCCGGCCCGGTCGTCGACGGCGTCACCTTCGTCGGCGGCACCGACGGCAAGCTCCACGCCTTCGACGCCACCGACGGCGAGGAGCGGTGGGCCACGCCGCTCGGCGGCGGCGGTGCCTCGCGCTCGACGGCCGACGCCGACGGCCTGGTCGTCGTCGGCAGCAAGGACGGCCACGTCAACGCGCTGGACGCGGCGAGCGGGACGCTGCGGTGGAGCGTCGCCATCGGGGGCGGCACGGTCGGGACCTCCCCAATCGCCGACGGCGTCGTCTACGCGGCCAACTTCGGCGGCACCGACAACAAGCTCGTGGCGCTCGGGGCGGCGGACGGCACCCAGCTCTGGACCTTCCAGACCCCGACCCGCGCCGACCTGCGCTCGCCCGCGGTCGGCGGTGGCCTGGTCTACACCGTCAGCGGGGACGGCAACCTCTACGCCCTCGACACCGCGACCGGCACCGAACGCTTCCACACCGCAACGGGCGGACCGGTCACGGCGGCCCCGGCCCTCGCCAGTGGCGTGGTGTACGTCGCCAGTCACGACTTCAACGTCTACGCCGTCGATGCTGCGAGCGGGCGGGTCGTCTGGAAGGTCGGGTACGGTGGCGCCACCGACTACGGCCCGGTCGTTGCCGACGGTCGGATCTACCTGGGTACCAACATCGGGTACGTGATCGCGTTTGACAGCGCGGCCACGGCACCGGCCACCGGCTCCCCCGCATCCGCCGGCAACGAGTCAACCGGTACAGCCACCCCGGCAGGGACGGGCGCCGTGTCCGCCGAGTCCGTGTGGACGACGACGGGCGACCCGAACAGCCCGCTTCGGGAGCCCGACGACATCGTCATCGACCCCCACGGCACGCTCTGGGTAACCCACGCCCCAGGCCAATTCCAACTCTTCGACCTGGACGGCACCTACCTGGAGACGTGGGGCACGCCCGGCTCGGGCGACGGCCAGTTCAATTTCGTCCGCCCCAACGGCGACAACTACGGAGGGGTGGCATTCGGACATGACGGATCGATCTACGTCGTCGACACCGGCAACCTCCGCGTCCAGAAGTTCGACCGGGATCGGAATTTCGTGGCCTCCTGGGGGACGAAAGGCACCGGCGACGGACAATTCCTCGATCCGCTAAGCATCGCGATCGACGGGCAGGGCTTGCTCTACGTGTTGGATGACCTGCGCGACGACGTGCAGGTATTCGACGGCAGCGGAGCCTTCGTCCGCAAATTCCGCGTCCACGATTCGTTTGGGAGCCCATCCGGGCTGGAGAATTCCTCCAACTTGATCAACGTCGACGGGGCAGGGAACGTCTACGTCACCAGCGTGCTGCGGAGTTCCGTCCTCAAGTTCGATCCGAGCGGCAAGTTGCTCGCCGAGATCGGCGGACCCGGCAACGGGGATGGCCAGTTCGGACAGCCGGTCGACGTCGCGATCGACAGCACCGGCGACCTCTTTGTCAGCGATGTGGCCACCAATCGTGTCGAGGTGTTCGACGCCGGAGGGCATTTCATCATGCAGTGGGGGCACGCCGGACAATCAGAAGGCGAGATCACCGGGCCAGCCGGTGTGGCGGTTCGTGGCCGAAATGCCTATGTCGCCGAGTATGGCGGCAACCGCGTCCAGAAGTTCCGGCTGACCGGGCCGCTGCCGGCACCGGCCGCGACCCCATCGTCATAACATTTCCGCGGTCGCAACCGGGGCTCGTTCCTTGCCCAATGAGATGGTACGAGCCCCGACGCCATCCTCCGGCCGGCGATCGACGACGCGCCTATCGGGTCCCCGGCTCTCGGCGGCGTGCCCGAATCTCCGCCAGGAGCCACGCCTCGTATGCTTCCGGCGCAAGTTCAAGCATGATGCTCGTGACCGACGGCAGCGGATCTTGTCGGAACCACTCCGGGTCGAGCCAGAAACCCGGCACCACCGCCGAGTGGTACCGTCCTTGCGAATCGGGTTCGACATCTTGATAGTGGCCCGCCGCATCGAGCCGCAGGTACTCGAGGTCGTACCGGCGAGGCCGAGAATCCGCCATCACGTACTCGGGGACGCCAAGCATCTCGAACTCCCGGCGCTTGCGGCCCCGGTCCTCCGCGGCGGTGTCCTCCGAAAGAAATTCGAACGCCAGATCGGCCGGCCCCTTCAGCCGCCGCGGCGTCCAGCGGTCGAGGTGGGCCGTCGCCACGAACAGCACGTCCGGTTCCCGGTGCGGCCCGCCGGGACGCAGTTCCATCGGATACGGTGCGATGCTGACCCGCCCCAGACCAAACAGCCGGACGAACTCCCCCAGCAGAGACGCAGCGAAGAGGATCATGGCCTGATGACGATCGCCGGCGGTCACGTAGACGATCCCCTCCCCGTCCGTCCATTCGGTGCGCGCCCCCACCGGTGCCCACGCAAGGAACTCCTCGTAACTCATCGGAATCCATCTGCCTTCCACCATGGGCGGCACGGTTGGTGTTTGCACCATCGCCGGTTCCTGTCCTTGAACCGCATCGGCTCAGTCCGTCAACTCGTCACATCTTACCCCGATCTTCCCACCGCGGCCGCGACATGCGATCCAACGTATTGACAACTAGAATCTGATGTTCTATTCTCATCCGCAAGCGGTCATCTTCCGGCGCGTGGGCGGGCCTGGGCAGGGCAAGAACGCGTACAGGGAAGGCCACCTGTGCTTGGAGAGAAGCCAACGGCCCCGGCCGCACACACCGGCTACGGGTGCCCTTCCCCGGTCGCGCCGCAGCGGACCGCCGTCCCCGCCGGCACCGCGCCTGCTCCGCCCCCCATCGCCCCGCCGAGCACAGCCAAGCTCCCCTCTCCCGCGCACCGGGAGAGGGGTCGGGGGTGAGGGTCCTCCGCGGACCGCCCAAAATCCACCCGATCCGACCCGGAGAGAATCCCACTAACGCCCAACGCCTAACACCTCAGTCCGCCGCCGCCACCACCGACTCCCGTCCCGCCTGCGTCGCCACCACCTGCGGCGCCGGGTTGCGAATCAGCAATGCCACGACGGCCGCGCAGACGCAGGCGACCGCGCCGACGAAGAACGTGTTGTGGAGGGCCGCGACGAAGGCGTCGGCCAGCGCCGGGGTCACCACCTGGGTGAACGTCTCCGGCGACACCAAACTCGCGATCTGGTCCCACTGACTCTGCTTGGCAAAGTTGACCACCTGATCGACGACGCCCGAGTCCAGCCCGGCGTTCGCCAGCTTCTCGCTCGTGTGGACCCCGATCCGATACTGGAGGTACGAGCCGAGGACCGCGATCCCGAGGACCTGCCCGATGTTGCGCGTCGTGTTGATGATGCCCGAGGCGCTGCCGGCGATCCGCGGCGGTACCTCCCGCATCGCCGCCGCCGTCATCGGCGCAAAGGTCATCCCCATCCCGAGTCCGGTCACGATCAGCGCCGGGAAGAGCGATTTCCAGGTGGTGTCGAGATCGATCCGGCTGATGATGAAGAAGATACCGATCGCCATCAACCCGGTCCCGCCGACCAGGATCCAGCGCGCCCCGATTCGGTCGGTCATACGACCGGCGAGCGGTGCCGCGATCAGGATCATCGCCGACATCGGCGTCATCGTCAGCCCGGCCCGGATCGGCGAGAACCCGAGCACCTGCTGCAAGAAGAGGGTCATCGGGAAGAAGATGCCGAGCATCCCGAAGGCGATCGTCAGCGCGATCACGTTGCCGACCCAGAAGTTGCGCAGTTTGAAGAGTTCCAGCTTCATCATCGGGTCGAGAACGCGCCGCTCCCAAAAGACGAACGCCGTCAACAGCACCGCACTGGCCGCGAACAGACCGAGGATGAGCGGACTCGTCCAGCCCTCCTTGTTCCCCTCGATGCACGCGTAGACGAGGGCGAAGATGCCGGCACCGGAGAGGACCAGACCGCCCCAGTCGAGTTTCTTGCTCGCCAGCGGGTCGACCGACTCCGGCACGATCCGGATCGTCGCCAGGATCGCCACGATCCCGACCGGCACGTTGATCAGGAAGATCCACTCCCAGGCGTAGTTGGTGACGATCAGCCCGCCGATGACCGGTCCGATGATCGCGCCGAGGGCGACCACGCTCCCCCAGGCACCCATCGCCGCCCCCCGCTTCTCCGGCGGAAACGCGACGGTCAACAGCGAGAGCGACTGCGGCATCATGAACGCGCCGCCGATCCCCTGCAGCACCCGCGACGCGATCAGCACCGTCACGCCGGAGATACCGAGGTGGTCGCCGATCCACGCCGAGGCGCCGCAGAGCGCCGAGGCGGCCGTGAAGATCGCCATCCCGAAGACGAAGAGCCGCTTCCGCCCGAAAACGTCGCCGAGTCGCCCGAACGAGAGCAGCAACACCGCGTAGGCGAGGATGTAGGAGTCGAGCACCCACTGGATCTCGGTCAGCGTCGCCCCCAGCGACTCCTTGATCTTCACCTGGGCGACGTTGACGACCGTCGTGTCGAGCAACAGCATGAAGACCGCCGTGCACAACACGAGCAGCACCAACCACGGGTTCCGCTCTTTCGCCGCCGGCGCCGGCGCCGCCACCATCCCCGGCTTATGCCCATTCACCGCAACCGTCTGCGCCATTTCCCCCTCCGTAGGCGATAGGCGGAGGGCGGAAGGCGGAAGGCGGGGAGCACGTCGTCAAATCCGCCCTCCGCCTTCCGCCTTCCGCCCTCCGCCCCTAGTGCGCCAATGCCGGCTCGCCCCGTTCCGCCTTCGGCCGCTGGTCGACCATCGAGGCGACCGCGTCCTCGTCGTGGACCAGGAAGGCGAAGCCGATGCCGATGATCGACAAGAGTACCGCGGCGAAGAACGCGTCGTGGAACCCGATCACCGCGGCCTGGCGGGCGGCCAGCGCGCCGGCGTTCGCCAGGTGACTCGACATCCGGTCGGCCAGCACGGTCGCCAGCACGGCGACCCCGACCGAGGCCGAGACCTGCCGGTTCGTGCTGCTCAACGCCGAGGCGCGACCGGAATCCGCGCGATCGATCGCCGAGAACATCGACGCCTGGACCGGGATGAAGACGAGACTGTTGGTCATGCCGCGCAAGAACATGACCCCGCGGATCCACCACAGACTCGTGCCGAGACCGACGAGGAGGAAGCAGGCCGTCGTGATCGCGTTGCCGAGCATACCGGCCGCCATCATCCGCCGCGGTCCGATCCGGGGGTAGAGCCTCGTCGAGAAGCGCGACATCGCGATCAGCCCGATCGCCTGCGGGAAGGTCGTCAGCCCCGATTCGAGCGCCGAGAGCCCACGAAGTTGCTGCAAGAAGAGCGGCAGCAGGAAGACGACGCCCATCAACCCTGCCGTGATCATGAAGCTGACGACGTTGGCGTTGCGGAACATCCGGTTGCGGAACAGTCGCAGAGCCAGCATCGGCTGGGAAACGTGCGTCTCGACGATCACCAGCGCCGCCAGCAGTGCCACCCCGGCGGCACCGGTTCCCAGCACCTCGGGCGAACCCCAGCCTTTGCTCGGCGCCTGCGAAAGCGCGTAGAGGATCAGCGGCAGCCCCGCCGCCGAAAGCAAGAACCCCCAGAGATCGAAGCGGCCGACACCCGGCTCGGTGTGCTCCTTGAGCACGGCCAGGGCGAAGCAGAAGGCGAGGATGCCGAGCGGAAGATTGACATAAAAGATCCAGCGCCAACTCGCGTAGTCGACCAGGAACCCGCCGAGGACCGGCCCGATCGTCGGCGCGATCGCGATCGGGATCGTCAGCACCGCGGAGGCCTGCGCCCGCTCCCGCGGCGAGAAGGCACGGAAGAGCATGGCGGTACCGACGGGCGTCAACATCCCACCGCCGACGCCCTGGAGGACGCGGAACGCGATCAGCGACTCGACACTCCAGGCGAGCCCGCAGAGGGCCGAACCGAGGGTGAACATCGCCAAGGCAAAGAGGAAGATCTTCTTCGTTCCGAAGCGGTCGCCGAGCCAACCGGAGGCGGGAATCCAGACCGCCAGACTGAGCAGATAGCCGGTAACGACCCACTCCAGTGTCGTGTTGTCGGCGTTGAACTGACGCCCGAGCGTCGGCAGGGCGACGTTGACGATCGTCGAGTCGAGCAAGTCCATAAAGAGACCGCTGACGAAGACGATCGCGACGAGCCATTTGTACGGAAGCGCACGAATCCTGGAAAACATTCCGACCTCACCACGGAAACACGAACGAGCACCGGACGAGCGGGCTCAGATTTCTCACGAAACGAGGCTACGCCGTGCGCGCCAGTTCGGCTTTGACCGGCGTCGTCGAGGCTTCGGGACAGGGAACGGCCGGTGGCGGGGAGACGGCCTCGTCGAGCGCCCGCAACCCGCGGACGAACACCGCCCGCTCGTTCGGATTCAGCGCATCGAATACCTGCCGGATCTGGCCGCGGCGCAGCGCATGGACTTCGCGTCCGTAGGCCATCGCCTCCTCGGTCAACCAGACGTGGACCTGCCGCCGGTTGTCCGGATTGACCCCGCGTTCGAGCAGACCGCGCTCGGCCAACTTGTCGACCAACTCGGACGCGGTCGGCATCGCCAACCCGAGCCCCTCGGCCACTTCGCCGACGGTGAGCCGGCCGTGACGGTAGAGGTAGCCCAACGCCTTCATCTGCCCGAGCGTCAACCCGCGCGCCTCGCCGTAACAGGCGAACGTCGCCGTGATGTGCCGCACGATCCGCGGCACCAATTCCACCGCCTCCTCGAGGAAGACTTCGTCGTCCATGTCCATTCCTTCGAAGTCCGAACCTTTCGTTTTTCGAATTATACGGATTCCGAAGTGTTCTGTCAAGGACACCGCGTCACGTGCTCCTGCAAAACGCAACATGCACCCGTCGCCACCGCAGGCCGAACGGTTCAGGCGACGGTTCTCCCCCGTATAATGACGCCGTCGCCTCCGCGCCGGGACGCCGGTCACCATTGGTTGGAGCCCGCGGTGCCACGTCTTCCGTTGCCCCCGGTTGCCCTGTCCCCGGCACGGGAGCGCGGGGATGTCGCCTCCGCACTCCGGCGCTACGGTCTTGCGGCCGGTTTTTCCGTCCTCGCGGTCGTGCTGACCGTGCGCCTGGGCGATCTCCGCCACCAGACGCCCTACCTCCTCTCCTTCGGCGCCGTCATGCTCGCCTCCTGGCTCGGCGGGTTCGGGCCGGGGCTCCTCGCCACCGCCATCACCGCCCTCGGCGTCGATTACTATGTGCGGGCGCCAATCCACCAGTTGTGGTTGAAGGACGACGAAACCGCCCTCACCGCGGTCTTTTACGTCGCCGTTGCCACCGCCATCAGTTGGCTGAACGCCGCCCGCCGCCGGGCGGAGGAGGACCAGACCCGTCTCCTCATGAGCGAGCGAGCGATCCGGGCCGAGGTCGACGCGGCCGAGGCCCGCTCCCGCTTCCTCGCCGAGGCCAGCGAGGTCCTGGCCGCCTCGCTCGATTACCGAGAGGCGCCGGCGCAGGTCGTGCGCCTTGTGGTGCCATCCCTGGCCGACTGGTGCGTCGTCGACTTGCTCGGCGACGACGGCGCGCTTCACCGCCTCGCGATCGTCCACGGCGATCCGGCGTGCGCGGCGGCGAGCGAGGAGTTGCGGCGGCGCTACCCCACGATCCCGCCCGACGCGACCCACACCGCCTGGACGGCGTTGCGGTCCGGCCGCGCCTGGTTCGACCCAGAGGTGTCGCCGGCGCGCCTGGCCGCCCAGGCGCGCGACGACGCCCACCTCGCCCTCCTCCGCGAAGTCGGGTTCGGCTCCGAACTGGTCGTGCCGCTCGTCGCCCGCGGTCGCCCGCTCGGCGTGCTGACGCTGGTCCACGGCGCCTCGGGGCGGCGGTACGGGGCGGCCGACGTCGCGATGGCCGAGGACCTGGCACGGCATTGCGCGCTGGCGATCGACAACGCCCGGCTCTACCGCGAGGCACGCGACGCCGAGGCACGTCTCCGCCGGTTGTTCGACGCCGGGGTGATTGGGTTCGTCGTTGCCGACGCCGACCGCATCGTCGAGGCCAACGACCACTTCCTGGCGATGGTCGGGTACGACCGTGCCGATCTCGACGCCGGTCGCCTCCGGTGGCCGGCGATGACCCCACCCGAATATGCCGAACTGGACGCCCGCGGGATCGCGGAGATCGGCGAGCGCGGCTTCTGCACGCCGTTCGAGAAGGAGATCTTCCGCCGCGACGGTTCCCGCGTACCGATCCTGATCGGCACCGCCGAAGTGCAGCCCGATCCCCCGCTCCGGATCTCCTGCGTGCTCGATCTGACGGCGCTCAAACGCGCCGAGCACGACCGCCTGGCCTTCGTCGATGCGGCCACCCACGATCTGAAAAATCCGCTGACCTCGCTTCGAGCGCAGGCGCAACTGATGCTCCGGCGGGCGCGCCGCGGCCAGCTCGGCGATGCCGCCACCTTCGAAACCGGGTTGGCGGCGATCGATGATGCATCCCGGCGCATGATCGGTCTGATCGACGAGTTGATGGACGCCGCCCATCTGCGGGCCGGCCGGATGCTCGACCTCAACCTCGCGCCGACCGATCTCGTCGCCGTTGCGCGGGACGCCGCCGGCGACGCCGAACGCGCCACCACCGCCCACACCGTGGTCTTCGAAACGACCGAAGCGGAACTCGTCGGCGATTGGGACCGCGTCCGCCTCGAGCGCATCCTCCAGAACCTCCTCGGCAACGCCGTCAAGTACAGCCCGCAGGGCGGCCGGGTGGTGGTGCGCGTCGCGCGGGAGGACGAACCGTGCGGTCGGGTCTGGGCGACCGTCGCCGTGCAGGACGACGGGCTCGGCATCCCGGCCGCCGATCTGCCCCACGTCTTCGACCGCTTCCGGCGGGGGGGCAACGTCGGCGGGATCACCGGCGCCGGCATCGGCCTGGCCGGCGTGCGCCAGATCGTCGAGCAGCACGGCGGCACGATCGGGGTGGAGAGCGTCGAGGAGCAGGGCAGCACCTTTACCGTGCGCCTCCCCGTTGCGCCGCCCGCGGAACCTCCGCTCCGACCCTGAGGCAGGATCAAACCGGGAAACCGGCAAGGAGGTCGAACAGCCGCGCATCCTCGTAGCCGTCGATCACGTGGTGCGCGTCGTCCAGAATCTGGACCGTCGTCGTCAGCCCGACGCAGGTCATCCCCGCGGCCCGCGCGGCGGCGAGACCGGCCCGCGAATCCTCGAAGACCAGGCACCGCTCCGGGGCGACGGTCAGCCTGGCGGCGGCGGTCAGGAAGATCTCGGGGTGCGGTTTGCCGTGGGTGATGTCGTCGGCGGTGACGACGGCGTCGAAGGCGGCGTTCAAGCCGAGTTCGGCCAACATCCGCGTCGCCGAGGACCGCCGCGCCGAGGTCGCGATCGCCTTCGGGACACCATGCAATCGGTCAAGGAATGCCGTCAACCCCGGCATCGGGGCGACGTTCCCGGCAGCCAGTTCCCAGTACACCTGCGTCACCAGGTCGTTCGTCGCGATCGCCTCTTCGAGCGACATGCCGAACCGCTCGCGACAACTCTGGATCCCCGGTCGCCCGGAGAAATAGAGCCGGTATTCGCCCTCCGGCATCGTCAATCCCAACTCCGCCAGCGCGATCGTCCACGACCGCTCGTGCAGCGGTTCGGTATCGACCAGCGTCCCATCCAGATCGAAGATCACCGCGTCGAAGCGCCGCTCGGTTCCCGTCTCCATCGCGACTCCCGGTCCGTGCTCCTCTGGCCCCGTCTCGCCTCGCCAGATCTCATCCGACGATGCCAGGTGAGTCGACGACCCCGCTCCCGTCCATTGTCGACGATGTTGTCACGGGGTTGGTCAAGCCGGCATGACCTTCGCCGTTCCCTCCGCAGCGGATCGGCAAACGACGGGCGTCGCGTGGAATCGCGCGACGCCCGTCGATCGAACCTGCCGCCGGTTCGTACCCCGGCGATGCGCCCCTACTGGACGGTGAAGACGACCGCCATCCCGAGCGCGGCGTGGGGTGCGCCACTCTGGATGTCGGGGAAGAAGCAGACCGCGCCGTAGGTCCCCGGCGCCAGGTCGAACGACGCCCACATCGACTGACCGGGTGAAACGGTGGAGGTACCACCGAGGTCGACGATCTGGGACACGTCGAGCCCGCCCGCGACGGGTGTGCCCGACATCTCCGCGTTGATGGCGTCGGTGAGTTGCTGCTGCGTCGTCCCGTCGGGGAGTTTGATCAGATCCATGAAGTGGGGCTGCTTCCCGGTGTTGGAGATCTTCCAGACGTGCTCCCCGGCCGGCACCGGATTCTCCAGACCGGTGAACGTGTACTCCTGCATCGAGACGTCGACGTCGGCGGTCGCGCTCGGCGCGGTCACCGTGCCGGTCGCGGCCGTCACCGTCAGGGCGCTCGGCGCCGGGGTGGGCGAGCCGCCGTTCCAGATCATCCAGTTGCCCTCGGTCAGTTGGACCACCGACTGGGCGGTTTGCCCCGCCCCCGCGGCCGAACCACCGGCCCAGGTCGTTTGGTAGACCCACGCCGGCGGCGGTCCCGCCTCGGGCGTGGCGATGACGGCAAGCATGCTCTCCATGCTTTCGCCGCTGGGCAGGAGCACCATGTCGGCGGTGAGGCTAGCGCTGGACTGGTTGTCGAGCGTGACCAGGTACCAACCGGCGGCGACCGAGGCCGGGGCCTGGAATCCCTGGTCCGTGACCGTGATCTGCAACTCCGGCAGGCCCAAACTCGCCAGCGGGGACGCCGTCGGCGTCGCCTGCTGCGCCGTCGCGCCGGTCGACCCGGCCACGACCAACGCGCAACTCGCCAGGAGCAGCGCGATCAATCCAATCCGATGCTTCATTCCCGGTTCACCTTTCTCGGCCGCTTCGCGGCCAACCCTCGCTCTGACCGGAGTCCTCGGCGGACTCCGGCTCTCCATTTGGCGCCACCACTCGCCTTTGAATGGCAACACGGAAACCGCGCAAGGACTGTGCCAGATGCGAAAGCGAAGGCGACCACTCCGCCAGCGACTGAGTCAGTATGGCGACAGACGGCAATTGCTTACTTGAGATCGAAGAGGAGATCGAGGTCGATCGTCACGCCCGGCAAGGACTCGATCCGCACGATTCCACCGCGAAACACATGGACCGGATACGTGCCGTCAGCCTGCCGGCGCCACGCGGTCAGGGTCACCTCGAACGGGTGCAGCCGCCAGATTTCGCGATCGCCGCGATCTCGATACCGTGGGATCTTGTCATCTACGTCGTAGTCGCCGGTCGACGGAGACCAGATCTCCCCGACGAGCGGCAGCGGCGTGTCGTACACCTCAAGATGGCGAGGCTTGCCCAGTTGTTCGTGGTACCGGTCGGTGGGAATGACGCAGACGTCCGGGATGTCGTAGCCGCGCGCCGACCGCTTGACGTGAGAGGAATTGATGCGCAGGCGGTAGACGCGCCAGTCGAGTTGCGGTCCCAGCGCGAGCCCGAGTCTGACCGTGAGATCGTTGTGCTCGGCACCCATGCGCGGTTTCTCCCGCAACTGTCCGTCGTGGAGCTCCCACTGGCGGTCGGCGTCCTCCAGGGCAACAAGCCGGTAGGTTTGCTCGCTGATGACCATCGCACCCGCCCTGCTGCATACGACCGTTCGCAAGAGTGTACTTGACCACCCCACCGCTTGTGCGAGCGCAAATCCGACGTCCATGAAAGCGAAGCCCCTCTCCCGCGCACCGGGAGAGGCTGAACAGGGGACCGGCCTAGCCAGCGCCACCCGACCGGCGGGCGACGAACACGTATTCGCCGCTGTCGTCGGCGAACGGCTCGCGGGCGAAGCCGCCGTAGAGCGCCTCGACCTCGAACCCGGCGACATCGAGGAGTCCGAGCCATTCGTTCTTCGTCGCCCACCAGAGGGAGCTCGTCGCCCCGTCGTCGCGGACGATGTCGATCCGGTTGTCGCCCACCGCGTACCGGATCGTGTGCGGCGTCGGCACCTCCTGGTGCACGCCGTCGACGCGCGCGGCGATCCGGTGGTCGAAGGCGAAGGCGTTCCAGGCGAACCGTCCATCCGGCCGGAGCGCGGCGGCGACGCGCTCGAAGGTGCGGCGACGGTCGATCCAGGTCGGCAGGTGCAGGAGCGCGCGGAACGGACAGTAGATCAGCGCCGCCGGCTCGGCGAGGGCGAGGTCGCGCATGTCGCCGTCGCGCAGGTCGAGTTCCACGCCCGCCTCGGCCGCACGGGTACGGGCCTGCGCGAGCATCGCCGGCGAGGAGTCGATGCCGATCACCCGCCGGCCGGTCGCCTGAGCGACCGGGATCGCCACCCGCCCGTTCCCGATCGCCAACTCGACCAGCGGCCCGTCGGCCTCACGGGCGAGTCCGACGTAGAAGGCGACGTCGGCCGTCATGTGCGCCGACCAGTCCTCGTAGTGCTCCGCGAACCCCTCGTCCCAACTCATCGGCCGACCTTCCACGACATGCAGCACACCACCCGTCGTTCCGAGCGTGTCGAGGAATCTCTCTCCGCCAGTGGAAACACGACCACAAGACACCGCCTCCGCTCGCGCTCCGGGAGATGCCTCGACAAGCTCGGAAGGATGGCAGGGGTGTCGGAGACGCCGCACCCCCGGACGACCTCGATTAGACCGGCAGCAACCCCTCCACCTTGAACAACTCAGCGTTCAGGATCGAGGCGCCCGCCGCACCCCGCACCGTGTTGTGCCCGAGCAAGACGTACTTGATCCCGAGGATCGGACACGGCCGGACCCGTCCGACGACCGAGGCCATCCCCCGCTCGGTGTCGCGATCGAGCACCGGTTGCGGCCGGTTCGCCTCGCAGCGGACGACGATCGGCGAAGCGGGCGCGCTCGGCAACCCCAACTCCTGCGGTTTGCCTTTGAAGGCGCGGAAGACGCTCATCACTTCTTCGGGCGTCACGCCCTCCTGGCCGAGCCGCACCGAGACCGCCTCGGTGTGCCCATCCCGCACGGGCACCCGGTTGCAGGAGGCGCTGACCACGACTTCTGCATCGACAAAGGCGCCATTTTGGTACCCGCCGAGGAGTTTCCGCGTCTCCTCGGCCATCTTCTCCTCTTCCTTGCCGATGAAGGGGACGACGTTGTCGATCATGTCGAGCGACGGCACCCCCGGATACCCCGCGCCCGAGACCGCCTGCATCGTCGTCACCATCACCGCGTCCAGCCCGAAGGCGTCGGAGAGCGGTTTCAGCGTCAGCACCATGTGGATCGCCGAGCAGTTCGGGTTCGTCGCGATGAACCCGGACCAGCCGCGGTTCTTCTTCTGCCCTTCGATCGCCGCGACGTGGCCGGCGTTGACCTCCGGGATCAGCAGCGGCACGTCCGGTTCCATCCGGTGGGTCGAGGTGTTGGAGAGGACCGCGTGCCCCTCCCTGGCGAGCCGCTGCTCGATCTCCCCGGCCACCTCGCCCGGCAGCGCCGAAAACGCGATCGGACTCGCCAGGTCGTCGCCGTAGTCCCGCACCACCAGGTTCGCCGCCTCGTCCGGCATGAACGCGTCCAACCGCCACTCGGTCGCGTCCCGATACCGCTTCCCGACCGACCGCTCCGACGCCACCACCTCGGCCACCCGGAACCACGGGTGATCCGCCAGCAGTTGCACGAACCGCTGCCCGACACTCCCCGTCGCCCCCAGCACCGCCACCGGAATCCGCTCACTCACACCGTGCTCCCTTCGGTCGCGGGACGGACAGACGGACAGTAATCCGATCGCTTTCCGTCTGTCCGTCTGTCCGTCTGTCCGTCTATCCCACTCGTAGCGACTCCGCCAACATCTCGTTCCGGCGCGGTCGCCGGCCGCGGGCGCTCGCCGGTTGCGGCCCGATGAAGGCCGTGTGGATGGCGTCGACCGCCCGCTCGGCGTGCCTGGCCGGGATCGCGGCGACCAATGCCACGTTCGACATCTGCTGGCTGGCGGCCAACACCGGGGTCCCCGCTCGCTCCAGGACGGCGAGGAACCGGCCGAGGGCCGAGGGTTGTTCGGCCGCGCCCTGACCGACCGCGGCGACGACCGCGACGTCCTCGGTGCAGCCGACCGTCGCCTCGAAATCCTGGTTCGCCAGCACCTCTTCGATCCGGCCGCGCGTCCTGCCGCACCCGCCGCCGGTCAGCGCGTCGAGCAGGTAGGTCATGCGGCGGCGCGAGGATGCCTGCGCCGCCGAAACCACCTCAATTCCGTCGGTGTGGAGGGTACCGAAGACCGCCGCCGCCGCCCCGGCCAGATCTTCGAGTTCCGGCACGTCGATCGTCAGCAACATCAACCCTTTGAGCGCCGTCACCGCCTTCAAATACTCGCCGGACGATTCCCTGGTCACCAGCGTTCCCGGTTCTGCTGGTGCGAAGGTCGAAAGGATGCGGACCGGGATGCCAAGGGCGACCGCGGGCCGGATCGTCCGCGGGTGGAGCACCTTCGCGCCGAAGTGCGCCAGCTCCTGCGCCTCGTCGAAACTGACCTGGGGGACGACGCGGGCGTCGGCAACCTGCCGCGGATCGGCCGAGAGCACACCGGGCACGTCGGTCCAGATCTGGACCTCGTCGGCCAGCAGCGCCGCGCCGAGCAGGGTCGCGCTGTAGTCGGAACCGCCGCGCCCAAGCGTCGTCGTCGCTCCGTCCGGCGCCCCGCCGATGAACCCGGTCATCACGACCGTCAAGCCACGGTCGAGCAGCGGCCGGACCACCGCCTCCGCCTGCTCCCGCGTCCGCTCCCGTTGCGGGCGTGCCGCGCCGAAGCGATCGTCGGTGGCGATGACGCGATCGGCGAAGACGTGGACCGCGGGTGTCCCGCGCGACCGCAGCGTCGCCGCCATCAGCACGCTCATCGCCTTCTCGCCGGTCGCGACGATGCGGTCCGAATCGCGCTTCGAAAGGACTCCGGCCGCCGCAACCCCGGCGAGCGCCTCGTCGAGCGCCGCGTGCAATTGATCCAGTTCCGCCAGCGCCGCCGTCCGTTCCGCCTCGTCGCCGATCCCGGCAGCGATCCCCAGGTGCCCGCCCCGGATCGCCGCCGCGATCTCGCCGCCGCGCTCCGCCTCCCCCGCGGCCGTCTTCGCCGCCGCTTCGAGGAGCAGGTTGGTCACGCCGCTCGCCGCCGAGACCACCGCCGCCCGCGGCGACGCCTGCGCCTCGACGATCGCCGCCGCATCCCGCACCCGATCCACATTCCCGACCGATGTCCCACCAAACTTCAGTACGATCATCGACGGCTCCCAGCTTCGAGCTTCGAGCTATCCGGTCAACCAGCGCGTGACTCGAGACGGGATACGCGCGCCGCGTGCGCTGACTCGAAGCTCGAAGCTCGAAGCTCGTCACTAAAAAGGAGGCGGGAGCGTTTCCGCTCCCGCCTGCCGTTCGTCTGGATGTGCGTCGCGACCCTTGTCGCCCTATCTGCTCACCCTCCGACCGGCAGGCAACGCTTGGTAATCATGATCCCGGTCATGGAGATCATGATCGCCTCGGTAGTCTCGGTCGTGATGGTTCGCACAATCTCGTCCATGGCCGCACTATAGCGGCTCGCCGGGGCGAGCGCAAGCCCTTTGACGTGGGCAAATAGGACCGTCGACGCACGAATCTGGGTGATCGCATCCCGTGACTTTCGGGCGCGGGGCGGCCGCCTTCACCACCACTCGGCGACGTCGGGCCAGCGTTAGAGCAGGATCATCCGGCCAACCGCCGCCAGAACCAGCATCGCCACCAGGGCCGCGATGGGCCGGAACGGATCGTTGGCGAACCCGCTCCCGTCGTCCGCGCTCACTGACCGGTTCCGTTCAACTCGGTCGATCCGCGCCTCGCGCTCCGCGACGAGCAGATTCGCCACCATTGCTACCTGCAACCACATTTCCTTACCCTCTCCATCTCAATAGATTCATCCGCATGCCGAATCTCAGGCCAGCATGGCGCCGCCGATCAGCGCGATCACCAGGATCGCCAGGACCACGCTTGCCGCCCAGAGCGGATGCGTCTCCGGTTCCGCGTAGAGACCCTCTTCTTCCGCACGGAGTGTCCGCAACACCTCCGCCCGCGCGATCTTCTGTTCTCGCTCTTCGAGAATGACCCGTGCCACCATGTCAGTTCCCGGCCACATCGCTCTACCTCACCATTCACACTACACCCGAACCAACCGTCGGCTTTCCCGTCCGGGCCGCCCCCGGGCGCCTCGCCCGCGACCGGCAACCAGATGATGCCGCTTCCATGACCTATGCGGCATCGGTAATCATGCCTATTTCTGGATATCGTGATGACCCAATTTAATAGGAGCCCCCCCGGATCGAGGTCACGATCCCGCTACAATGATCTAACGCCGTTCGCCGGCCGGCGTGAGAGGGGATCGATGGACGAGGATCGCGACACCCACACCGAACGGGACTACGCCGCGGATACCACCGAGGAACTGCTCGAACAGGCCCAATCGAACGCCCAGGCGACCATCATCGCCACCGTCGCCTTCCTCGCCGCGCGCCACCTTCCGCTCGCCGAGTGGACCGCCGCCCTCGGTCGCACCTTCGGCCTCGCCTGGGACGAACCGTCCCCCTGGGATGCCGGCGAATTCCTCGACGCCATGCTGACCAACTTCCGCTCCCTCGGCGCCACCATCCTCACCGCCGACCTCACCCCCGACCGCGCCGAAGCCACCGCCACCGGTTTCCCCGACCCCGAACTCTGCGTCCTCTTCGCCGTCGACCCCGCCCTCGTCGCCGCCTTCAACGACGTCCCCATCCCCCTCGCCGCGGCCCGCTCCCTCCAATGGGAGTGGTCCCGCACCGGCGCCGAAACCCGCTACCTCGTCACCCGCTCCCTGACCCCTAACCCCTGATCCCTGACCCCTATGACGATGACCATCGGCGTCGCCCGCCTCACCCTCTACATCGAGAGCAGCTTCTCCCTCAAGGACAAGCGGCGCGTCGTCCGCTCCCTGACCCAGCGCGTCCAGAACCAGTTCAACGCCGCCATCGCCGAAGTCGAAGACCTCGACGACCACCGCGTCGCCACCCTCGGCGTCGTCTGCGTCAGCAACAGCGCCCCCCACGTCGACGAGATGCTCGCCAAAGTCATCTCCTTCATCGAGCGCAACGTCGAAGAGGGAGTGCTGGGCGAGGTCGAAACGGAGTTGATCCCATACGGGTAGGGATGAGCGTGCGGTGCAAAGCGTGTCCCGCATTGCGAGACCGTTGATCCCATACGGGTAGGGATGAGCGGCCGCCTGCGGAAACTACCGATTCGTCGCGCTACCCGGCGGGGCGGAATTTCGTACCCCGTCTCCGCCATCCCCACGATGCGCTGCGCGGGCGGGCGGCGCATGATTGGGGGTGGACCCGGCGCGGAACGACCGTCGGCTGGTCTCCCACCGGTCTGCGCGCGTTCCCGGCCGCGGAATCGGGGCCGCTCCGTAAGGGGGAAGCAAGACATGAACGCGACCGCGATGACCGAGGACGTGGGTATCCCGCGCGAACGGGTCGACCCGTTCGCCCCGGCTGCGTCGCTGCTCGCGGCGCTGAGGCGGCGGGACCTCTCCTGCCGGGAACTGCTCGAGGCGTACCTGCGCCGCGTCGAGCGCCACAACCCCGCGCTCAACGCCGTCGTGACGCTCGATGCCGAGCGGGCGCTGGCAGAAGCCGCCGCGGCCGATCGCGCCGTCGCCCGCGGCGAGCCGACCGGTCCCCTGCACGGACTGCCCGTCACCGTCAAGGACTCCCTAGAGACGGCCGGGCTGCGCACGACGTCGGGCGCGGCCGAGCTCGCCGGCCACGTGCCCGCGCGCGACGCCGAGGTGGTTGCCCGCCTGCGCGCCGCCGGCGCGATCGTCTTCGGGAAGACGAACCTCCCGGCGTACGCGGCCGACGCGCAAACCTACAACGACCTGTTCGGCACCACCAACAACCCCTGGGACCCGACGCGCACCCCGGGCGGATCGTCGGGCGGGGCGGCAGCGGCGATCGCGGCCGGACTCAGCACCCTCGATCTCGGCAGCGACATCGGTGGCTCGCTGCGCATTCCGGCCCACTTCTGCGGTGTCTACACGCTCAAGCCGACCCACGGGATCGTCCCCCTGCGCGGCCACGTCCCGCCGGCGCCGGGGTCCCTGGCGGAGACGGACGTCCTGGCGATCGGACCGCTGGCTCGGGACGCGCGGGACCTCGACCTCTGCCTGTCGGTCATCGTGGGCGCCGACGCCGAACGAGCCGTCGCCTGGCGGCTCGAACTGCCGCCCCCGCGCGGCGATGCGCTCGCCGGCTACCGCATCGGCGCCTGGCTCGACGATCCACACTGCGCGATCGACGGCGAGGTCGCGGCGGTTTACGGGCGGCTCCTCGCCGCGCTCCGGAGCGCGGGCGCGCGCATCGACGAGTGCGCCGGACCGGTCTCCCTGGCGGAGGCGCACGGACTCGCCCAGCGCCTCATCCAGGGCGCCCTGGCGTCGTGGCTGCCGGAGGAGGGGTTCCGGCCGCTCGTCGCACGGGCGGCCGCCGCGCCGGTCGAGGACGATCGGCCGCCGGTGCGCTGGGCGCGCAACATCACGCAGCGGGTGCGCGAACACCAGGCCGCCGAGGAGCAGCGGCTGCGGCTGAGGGCGGTCTGGGCCGACTTCTTCCGCGACCACGACGTGCTCCTCTGCCCGGTCACGCCGACGGCCGCCATCCCCCACGACCAGAATCCCGACGTCGACGCCCGCACCATCCTCGTCAACGGCGCCCCTCGCCCGTACGGCGACCAGTTCGCCTGGCTGCAGGCGGTCGGCGCCCTCAACCTCCCGGCAGCCGTGGCTCCCGTCGGACTCACGGCGTCGGGTCTGCCGGTCGGTATCCAGATCGTGGCCCCGTACCTGGAGGACCGCACCGCGATCGACGTGGCCGCGCGCATCGCCGGCGCCGTCGGCGGATTCCGGACGCCGCCCGGCTTCTGACGCTCCCGCTCCCCATTCGCCGCTCGTGCGGACGGGGGTGAGGGAGGCGCGGCTCCGCCAGGACGGGTATCCTGACCGGGTCGAAGTCTCACTCCGACTCGAGGCAACGCTTGACCATCCGCGAATCCGATGGCCTGACTCGTCGGGCGTATCGGGGTCAGCCCCGGGGGATCAACCCCGGACGGCGAGGTGCGGCAACCCACCACCAGGGAGCACCCGGACGTGTACGCAACCCGCGGCTTCGGCCTGTCCGAGATCGGCGACGTCGAAGTCTTCCCCAGGGACGACGAACTCCACCTCTTCCACCTGACGCTGCCCAACCACGACGTCGTCCAACACCTCGTGGCCACCGACGGTCTTGCCTGGCGCCTCCTGCCGCCCGCCCTCCGCACCGGCGATCCCGGCGCCTGCGACGACGACCAGATCTGGACGATGAGCGTCACCGAGCGGAACGGCCGCTACGCGATGCTCTACACCGCCCTCTCGATCGCCGATGGCGGCCGCGTCCAACGCACCGCCCTCGCCACCTCCGGCGACCTCCTCACCTGGACCAAAAGCGATCGCAACCCCGTCGGCGAAGCCGACCCTCGCTGGTACGAGGCGGACGCCGGTGCCTCCGACACCGTCTCCTGGCGCGATCCCAAACCGGTGCTCGTCGGCGACACCTACTACGCCGCGGTGTGCGCGCGCGAAAAGGGTGGACCGCTGTTGCGCCGCGGTTGCGTCGGCCTGCTCGCGTCGACCGACCTCGAGCATTGGGAACCGCGCCCGCCCCTGTTCGCCCCGCGTCGCTTCTGGGACCTCGAATGTCCCCAGGTCTTTCCAATCGGCGACCGGTGGTACCTCACCGCCGCGATCATGGAAGACCGGACGCAGCGTTATTGGGTGGCGCCGGATTTTCATGGTCCGTACGAAACGCCGCCCGACGGCGGCGTCCTCGCACCGCTCGGCCACTACGCCGGCCGGATCTGCCGCTGGCGCGGTCTGGACATCTTCTGTTGCTGGCACCAACCGCGCGCCGTCAACCGGAACGCCGAGCCGGTCCCCGCCGTCGATTGGACGACGGTCCGCAACCCGTTCGGCAAATTCATCCCCGCCCCCCTCGTCCTGCTACCGCGACCGGACGGGAGTCTCGCCTGTCACAGCTTTCCCGGGTGGTCCGCCTACCGCACCGCCGATCCGCTGCCGATCCTGCCGGCGTCGCCGTCGCTCTGCCACGCACGGTCGACCGACGATTCGGACTGGTCCGTCGACGGGCGCGACGGCAGCTTCGACGTCCTCGCGAGCCGGGAACCGGCGACCGATGTCTGGTTCGAAGGCGTGCTGTCGCTTCGCGCGACGAGTGGCGGACTCGCCTTCCGCCTCGACGACGAAGGCGGCGGCTACTTCGTGACCATACAGGCTGGCAGCCGGGAGGTCCTGCTGCACAAATGTCTGCCCACCCGCGATCCGCACGACGGACGCCGCTGGTTCCGCTATCTCGAAGTGCAGCGGGGCCAACTGCCGCGTCCCGTGCTCGCCGGCGAACCGATCCGTTTTCGCCTCCTGATCGCCGGCGCCTACGTCGAATGCGCCCTCGACGACGAAGTCGTCATCGCCACCCTCTCCGCCGAGCGAACGGTCGGCAAACTCGGCATCTGGGCCGAATCGGGACGGCTGAGCGCGACCGACGTCCGTGCCGCACCGATGCGATTACCCGAGCACCGCTAGTCGACCTCAGTCGGCGGCGGTCGCCTCGGGCAGCGCCCGGCGGCGGGCAATCAACTCGGGCGAGGGTTGCTTGACGTTCCAAGCCAAGCCGAGGACGGCCAGGCCGCGGATCACGAGACCGTTGAGATCGAACTGCCGCCGCCCGATGCCGTGGACGGCCATCGCCGGGAAGGCGTGGTGGTTGTTGTGCCACCCCTCGCCGAACGCCAGCAACCCGATCAGCCAGTTGTTGCGGCTCTCGTCCCCGGTCTGGAACGGTCGCTCGCCGAAGGTGTGGCAGATCGAGTTGACGGCGAAGGTGACGTGGTTGTGGTAGCAGAGCCGGATCAGACCGCCCCAGAGCAACCCCGGCCAACCCGCGATCAGGTAGGGAACCAGCAGACCGAGACCGAACCAGACCATCGGCGTCCGGTCGACGAACATCACCACCGGATCGGCAAGGAGTCTCTTGCAGTAGCGCTCGCGGTCCGCGGTGGGCGCCTTCAGGATCCAGCCGAAGTGGGCGTGGAACAACCCATCGAGCGGGCTGTGCGGGTCCCCCTCGCGGTCCGAAAAGGCGTGGTGCTTCAGGTGGTTGGCCGCGAAGTCGACGGCCCGCGTCGGCAACGCCATCGCGCCGAAGCCGAGCAGCACGAGCTTGACCGACGGCCGCGTCTCGAAACTGCGATGCGTCAACAGGCGGTGGAACCCGACCCCGGTGCCGATGCCGGTCACGAGGGCGAAGACGACGAAGAGGGCGAATTCCCGGTTGCCGATCCAGCGGCCCCACCCCGTCCAGATGGCGTAGATCAGCGCGACGATCGGCAGACCGACGTAGAGGAGAATCCCTGCTTTGTAGACTGCCAGGGGTATTCGACGTTCGAACACCTTGATCAGGATCGCGACGATTGCCAACGCGGCGAACACGCCGTAGGCGGTCATCTGGCACCCTTTCGGTTACCCATCGCTCAAACCCGGTGAGAGTTCCGCGCGCACGGACCGCGTACCCGCCCGCAACGCGAGCAGACCGACCACCAGTGCCGACCCCCCGACGATCAGGTGGAACCCGTTTTCCCCCGGTCCGAGGAGCAGACCGAACGGGTCGTGCGTCACGATCCCGAGCACACCGAGCGCCAGGTAGAAGACCCCGATCACGATCGCGTCCCCGACGAGAAGCGGCGCCCGGCTCTTCAGGTTCACCGTCACCAGGAGAGCAAGTCCCCAGAGCACGTGCAGCAGCCCGTGACGCGCATCGTGGTTCAGGATGCCGTGGGTCCGGTGCGCCCCCGCGTCTCCCCAAATCGCGATAGCTACGAGCGTCAGCGTCCCCTGAACGAGCAATCCGGCACCGACCACCCAGAGGTAGCGGCGCAAGAACGGCGGCGCGTCGGTCGGCATCGCCACACTCGCTTCCCTAACGCGGCGCGGGGACCGCGGCGCCCTGCGCCACGTCCTCGCCCGCGGCGACCGGCGCGCGGAACAGCGCCGGCAGCGCCGCGGTCAGCACCACCGCGAGCAACCCGACGATGCCGAACCAGACCCACTCGCGGACACCGTGCCTGAAGCGGTCGAGGTGTCGGACCGAGGCGATCAGGACCAGGATCGGCAGCGCCGCCGAGGCGAGCGCGAACGGACGGAGCGCCGCCGGACGGGTCTCCCGGGCGGCCAGGAGTGCCCCGAGCGCGAACCCGAGCAGGAAGCAGGAGTACACCCGCGCCAACACCCCGGTCAGCGGCCATGGCCAGAGATCACCGGCCGTCCCGGGCGCCGCCAGCAACCCGAGTCCGATCGCGCCGAGGAGCGCCGCCTCGGCCAGAAAGAGCGGCGTGGCGCGGTGCCGGCCCGGCATCGCCGGTCGCGCCAGCCCCAACGCCACGACCGCGACGGCGGCGACCAGCGGGTCGACGGCGTAGGAGACCAGCCAGCCGTACGGGACATGATCGGCCGTGAAGTCGCCCCAATACGCGAACGTCACGAGCAGCAGCGCGCCGGCGATGAACCCGAACCCGCAGACGAAGATCCGCGCGTCGGCGACCCGTCGCGTCCGGGCGGAGGTGAGGAGCCCGACGGCACCGGCGAGATAGAGCGCGCCGATTACGGCCCCGTTCAGCGGCCGCGCCGCCTCCGACGCGGCCGGGACCGACAGCGCCGGTACGGCGTAGCTCGGGTCGACGGACCAGGACGAGTCGCTCGCGGCCGCGTAGCTGGCGGCTCCTCCCGCCACCGGCAGCAGGCTGCGGGCGAGCGATCCCTCGGGCGCAAGGAAATTGCTGGCGCCGATGGCGATCGCCTCCACGGCCCCGATCAGCAAGAAGGCCAGAAGCCACCAGGGCAAGGAACGCTGCATCCGGCGGCCTCCTGGCAGGACCGGGACGAGAGACTCCGCGCATCTACTAGACTAG
>DATBFX010000482.1:0-24572 GCA_036558305.1 Thermomicrobiales bacterium
CTCATCTGGGTTGATGTAGCCGATGTTTTCGGGGATCAGCGCCTGGCCGTATTCGTCGGGAGCGGTCGGGTATGGCAACCACGAGGCCGGTTCGCGGTTCTCGACCGCGTGCGAGAAGTAATGGGCAAAGACGCGGTACGCAAGGGGGGACGCCGCGTAGTGGGGGGTCTCCCACAGGCGCGGTTCGAGGCGCAAGTCCCGCAAGATCTTGATCCCGTCCTCGACCTTTGCCGCGTACATCTCCCAGGTCTCACCCGCGATCGGCGCGTTCCGGGTTTCGTCCCAGAACTCGTAATCCTCGCCGGTGCCCCAGGTGTGGTGGTAACCGTGCAGCGCGATCGTGGCGCCGCGTTCGGTCGCCGTGCGGAGCGCCGCGACGAATGCCGGGCGCGTGCGCAGCGACACGATCGACCCGTCCGCGTACCGCTGGTTCGGGATGACGCCCATCAGGAACGGCACCCCGTGGCTCTGCAGAAGATCGGCCGCGCCGGTGATGTGCTGCGGATCGATGTGGACCGAGACGTCTTCCAGGCGCACGACGGCGCGCCTCTCCTCGCCGATCCCCGTCTCGAAGAACTCGTGCAAGACGTCGGCAAAGATCAGCGTCGGCGCGTCGGTCGCCGCGTCCGGATACGACGAATCGAGGTTCGGGCGGCCGTTGACGTACCAAAGGTTCTCGCCCCGCACGACGTACGGGATCGGGTCGCCCTTGGTGACGTAGGTGGCGAACACCTGGGTCGACGGCAGGGTGATCACGATCTGCGTGTACGCTTCCAGGACCGCCGGATAGCGCTGGCCGCGGTACTCCACCTCGTCGGGCAACTCGTCGCCGACGGTAAAGCCGGGAACGAAGCCGTAGGCGAGGTCCATGTCGACCGGGAACTCGCTGATCCCGAAGCCCAACCACAAAATCGGTTGCCGCGTCGCCGCCAGGTCCTTCAGCAGCGCGGACGGCAATGGGGTGACGGCGTCGTTCCCGACCACGACGACGCGGTCGTAGTCTGCGACCGTACCCGCCGCGTAGGCGTCCTCCTCGATCAGGGTGGTGTTCGGCGTAAAGTGCCGCACGAGCATCTGCGTCTGCCGTCCGCACCGATCGCTCACCGTTGGATAGGACGGGGACCGCTGATTCACGATCAAGACGCGGGGCGTGCCCGGCGCCACGGCGACGCCCCCCGCCTGCGCCGGCGGCACGTTCGATGACCCGTGGCGGGCCCCGGTCGTCGGAGGCAGAACGGTGCGATCCTCGATCACGCGACAAGTCCTTCGCTCGCACCGGCGGCCGGCCCGCTGCCGAAATCGGCCGGTCCGTGTGCGCTCAGGCCAAAGTGCCAGCGCAGCGCGGCGACCACCCGCCGCGCCGCTCGTCCATCGCCGTACGGATTCTCGGCGCGAGCCATTTCGAGGTAGCTCTCCTCGTTGCGGAGCAACTCCTCGGCCGCCCGCAGCAGCCGCCGCGGATTCGTGCCGACGAGCCGCGACGTGCCCGCCTTGATCGATTCCGGCCGTTCGGTCTTCTCGCGGAGGACGAGCACCGGCTTCCCCAGCGCCGGCGCTTCCTCCTGGATCCCTCCCGAGTCGGTCAAGACGAAATGGCAGGCGTCGAGCAGCGCCACGAACTCTTCGTACCCGAGCGGTTCGATGAGCCGGATCCGAGGGTGACCGCCAAGCAAACGGGTCACCGGTTCCCGCACGAAGGGAGAGGCATGGACGGGAAAGATCAGCTCCACGTCCGGGTTGCGTTCAACCAACTGGAGCACCGCCGCGCAGACGTCTTCCAACGGGCGGCCGAAACTCTCCCGCCGATGCGTGGTGAGGAGGACCAGTCTCTTCCCGGGCGAACTCCATCGCGCACGCCCTCTCCCGCGGGGTAATCGATCCCTGATCGCCAACAACGCGTCGATGACGGTATTCCCGGTCACGAGGACGTGTCGCGCCGGGACGCCCTCGCGTTGCAAGCGCCGGCCCGCCCCCGGCGTCGGCGCGAAATGGAGCGTCGTGATCGCGCTGATGAGACGGCGGTTTCCCTCTTCCGGGAACGGACCCAGGAGGTCGCCGGTCCGCAGGCCCGCCTCCAGGTGGGCAACCGGAATCCGGTGATAGTAGGCGCCGAGGGCCCCAACCATAGCCGTGGCGGTGTCGCCCTGGACGACGACGATGTCCGGCTGCACGCCGGACATCGTGCCGTCCAACGCCGCCAGGGCTCTGGCCGACAGCGAGACGAGCGACTGCTCCCGCTTCATCAGCGCAAGGTCGATGTCGGGACGCAGACCGAAGGCATCCAACGCCTGCTGCAGCATCTCGCGATGTTGACCAGTCGAGCAGAGGCACGTCTCGAATTCGTCGTCGTGCGCCCGCAATTCGAGGACGACCGGCGCCATCTTGATCGCTTCCGGCCGGGTTCCAACCAGGAGCAGGATCCGTGGCCGGCGATCGCGCTCGGTCTGCATCCCCATCAGGACCGCATTTCGGCTGTCCAAAGTTGCACCCTCCGTCGGTCGGTCAGCCTCCGCAACGGACGGAGCGACCTCGTGTCGGGGTCGTCAGCCCGCGGCCCTCCCCCATTACCGGACTCCTCTCCTGGGAGCGACGCGGATCTCGCCACCAGGCGCTACCCCCCGGAAGTCGACCGGCTTGCTTCCACCGATGGCGCAACCCCGGCCATCGAACGACTCGTCTTGGCCCAGGCGCGGCGTCCCAGCATGACATTGCCGAAGGCGCTTGCTGCCGCCACGAACCAGACGAACGAATAGAAGACGAAGAGGTGAGCATGGACGATGCATGCCCGCCACGGTTCCCGCTCGGTCCGTCGGAGTGCCACCGCCGTGACCGGTGCCAACCCGAAACCGAGGAAATACCAGGCAACGAGGCCGGTCCAGGTCCAATCACCGAAGTTGAGGCTGAAGCGCGCCCAGGTGGCGACGCAGGCCAGACCGATCGGGAGAAAGACCGACGGCAGCAGCAGGTAGACGCCGAGGTCCGCGCGGGCACCGGCGGGAAGCGGGCTGCGAAGCAATGCGGGCAGGTATTGCCAGCAGACGAAATGCCCCTGCATCCAGCGACTGCGCTGACGCACGAGGCGCCGAAACGTCGGCACTGCTTCTTGCCACACCGCGGTCGAGGGGCAAAAGCGCATCTTCCACCCGTTGAGCAGCAACCGGAGACTGAGGTCGAGATCCTCGGTCAGCGACGAGGGGTTCCACGGGTTGCGACCGAGGGATGCCAGGGCGGAAAGCCGGGCACACTGACCGTTGCCGCCGAGGGTGGCCGTCCCGAGTAGATTCTTTGCCCGACAGAAGATAGCCCCCCACACCGCGAACTCGAAATCCTGCCACCGCGTGAGCAGATTCTGGCGACCGTTGTACATGCGCACCGCGGATTGGACGCCGGCCACGGTGGGATCGGCAAGACTGGACGACAGCTTCTCCAGAAAGTCGGGGGCCACCTGCGCGTCGGAGTCGAAGACGGCAACGACGACGTTGTCCGCGCCGTAGCGCTTCGCCAGTCCCAGCCGCCAGATCTCCGCATACGCGGCGTTCAGGGCCGCGCCCTTCCCGCGGCGGGCATGTTCCTCGGGTTGGACGAGGAGGCGGACTCGCCCGTCGCCACGGAATCGCTCGACAACGGCGGCGGTTGCGTCGTCGGAGCCGTCGTCGACGACCAGGATGAGAAAGTCGCCGTCCATCGCCAGGAGACTCGCCAGGGTGCGGCCGATGACCGCTTCCTCGTTGAGCGCCGGGATGATGAGGACGTAGAAGAGGCGGACCGCCGGTCCGGCGGGCGGGTCCGGGGACCGCAGCAACGCCATCCCCGCGAGCAGGTAGCAGTACGCCATCATGAGCAAGAGAACGATCGTCGCAACTGCCATTCGCGGGGCTGACCTCCCGAAGATCGAATCTCGACGCCGAGCCGTTGGGCTTTGGTCCGGCCTGCAACCACCCGTGCACGCGTCACCCATGGTGAGAAGGCGGTGAGGATTCGGTGCAGCTTGGGTGGTGTAGGAAGATCGTACCGTACAAGCATCCACACTATCAAGTGTAACCACTTTTGCTTAAGTTTCTTTGGCCGTTTTCTTAGAGAAGTATTAACCATTCTTCCAGGTTTCCCGCGCAAAACTCACCGCCCACCCTCGTGATTCTCGCGGTCCGGGCATCGCGGGGGATGTCTCGCGGAGCGATCGCGGATCTGCGTCGCGCGTAAGCTTGGCTACCGACTCACAGACCAGGGCAACGGCGGGCCGATGTCAAGGTAGGCCACAAAGCCCGACGTTCGGCACCCCGGCGCACAGGGCGACGGGACGACTACAATGAGTCGGGTCGAAGGCTGGGAAGCGACCTGCCGGAACCGACTTCCTCCAGCCCATGACGTTGAGCGGGAGACGGGTCGCCAAGGTCCCGACCTGAGTCATCCGTCAACGGGATGTCGCGGTTCGCCGGGGAACATGAGTTCGTGAACGACGCCGCAATCGCACCGACCGCGGGCGCGTTTGAACCCGACGTGACGGCGTGGGCCGCCTGGCGGCCGGCGGAGGCGATGCGCCGCTTCGCCGCCGTGCGGGCACCCTGGTACGTGGCAGCCGGTTGGGCCATCGACCTCTTCCTCGGATTCCAACGGCGGGACCACGAGGACCTCGAGGTAGCGCTCCCGCGGTCTCGCTTCGGCGAGTTGCTCCCCGCCCTGACCGACTGCGACCTCTTCGTCGTCGGCGACGGGTACGCCTATCCCCTGGCGCAGGCCGGCGACATGCTCGAAGCGCATCATCAAACGTGGGTGCGTGAGCGTGCCACCGGTCTCTGGCGACTCGACGTCTTCCGCGAGCCCGCGGCCGGCGAAACCTGGATCTGCCGCCGCGACGAGCGCATCCGTCTCCCCTACGACCGCCTGATCGCCCGAACCGCCGACGGCATCCCATACGCCCGCCCCGAGGTCGTCCTGCTTTTCAAGGCGAAGGCCGCGCGGCCGAAGGACGACGCCGACCTGACCGCCGTCCTGCCACGACTCGAACCGGCAGCGCGGCGCTGGCTGGTCGCGGCCCTGGAGATGGTGCACCCCGGCCACCGCTGGCTGACCGCGCTCAGCACCGGTGCCGCCGGCGAGCCGCCCGCCGACTGACGCACGACCAGTTCGGGCCGATCCTGGCCGAGCACCCTGACGGGAGCCGTCGTCGGTACCTGCTCCCTCGACCCGTGCGGTCCAGACCCGCCTCGGCGGTCTCACCCACCCCGCCGGCTACTTCCGCGCGGAGCTTCTCCATCCCCACGGACCTTTTGCCGGCGCGGCGCGGTCAACCACCGCCACCGGAAACATGCGTAGTTCCTACGACGCGCACCCTGCCGCCCGACCGCATCATCGTCCCCTCACCGTCGGAGGTCGACGGTGGATGGACCGCGAAGCATTGCGAAAGGACGGGCACCGTGCGCGCGGAGTGCGAACCGGGACCAACCTTCGTGCGGAAACTCGGTCTGGCGCCGGGGCCGTGGGCATTCGCCCGCACGGCCAACGCAGGCGCCAAGACCCAGACCAGAGAGCCGTTGGGGAGCCGCACCATGACCACCGCGGGCCGAAGGGAGCCGCCATGATCTGCCGCCAAGATTCAGCCCGCACCGATTTCGACCGGGCCTACCGCCGCGCCGTGCTGGGCAGCCTGCTGGCGCGTCTGCGCCGCCGTCCCGACGATCTCCTGGCCTACCACGAGGTTCGCCGCGGCCTGTCAGCCGCCGCGGAGACCTGCCGTGGCCTTCGGGTCGTCCCGGTCGACCGGATCATCGGCAGCACGGACCGCTGCCGCGACTTCGACCGTGACTTCCGCCCGCGGCACGCCCACTGCGCCAACCGCTGGGTGAGCGTGGCCCGCGCCCACGGCGAAGGGAAATCGCTCCCGCCCGTCCAACTCTACCGGATCGGCGACACCTATTTCGTCCGCGACGGCCACCACCGCGTCTCGGTGGCCCGGGTGCGGGGCCAAGTCCTCATCGACGCCGAGGTGATCGAGGTGCTGGTGCACGCCGCGCCTCCGGCTGCCGATCCGGCCGCACGACCACGCGCCGACGCCGGGGCGGTCGCGACCGTCGCGCCCATCCACCGCGGCGGGATGGCACGCGTGCCATTCCGACACCGAGCCGGTGAAGCCCTGGTCGCCTTCGGTCACTGGCTGCAAGGGACGCCGCCGGCCAGCACCGGCGGACTCGGTCGGGTGGCGGGTTGAGACGGCGCGACCGTCTCCCGCCCCGGACCCACCCCGTCACGGGTAGGATTGTGCCATAGATGCACGCGACGGCGACAAGCACACCCAGGGCACCGGGGGGATCCAACGGAGATCGAGCGGCGCAACCACGCCGTAACTCGGGCATGCCATCGGGTTCCTCCCGCCAACTCCGGCTCCCGGCCGAATGCGTTCCACTTCCACCCCTTCCAATGTACGCGATACGCCGGCGATCCCGTCGAGCCGACGCAAGTCGGACAGAGGTTACGCGGTGAACATACCCATATGGAATAGGCAATCGCGCCGATGCCGCGCGGCCGATTCGGGAGTATCGTACGGGTCGGTGAGCAGGAGATTACGGCGCTGGCGCCGTGATTCCGTTCCTGCTGGAGAGGGGCACGACGTGGCCACCCGATCGCGAGCACCCCGCCCACCGGTCAAGTGCCAGCGCGGCCGCACCGTGCAGCGCGCCGAAGACGCCGGTCTGCGGGGAGATCCGGTCGGGCCGGGAGCGAGCGGCATCCTGGCGATGCAGCGCAGCCTCGGCAACCGGCAAACCGAGCGCCTGATCCGCCGGCCACACGCGGCGCAGCCGGTCGGGCTCCAGCGCGACGATACCGATCCGCAACCGGCGAAAACGGGCTGGACCGGGAAAGACGTCAAATCCACCAGCGAAAACGCCAAACCGCGCCTGATCGGCAAGGTCTGGCGCATCCCGATCGAGGGGTTGAAGAAGGTCGGCAACCAGGACGACGCGCTCGAAGCGAGCGACTTCCTGACCGGCGCCCAAACGCAGGAGCGGGCGTCCGGTCGCGCGATCGTCCTGATCCCCGACACGCTCGACAAGAAGGCGCCGATCGAGGTCCTGCTCCACCTCCACGGTCACGGACTCGGGTACCGGGAGTTCGCGGTCGGCGGCCAGACGCAGGTGCGGGACGAGGCGATCGACCAGACCGAGAGTCAACTCCAGGCCATCCACGCCGGCGGGCGCAACATGATCGCCGTGTTGCCGCAGGGGACGGGGACGTCGGGGTTCGGCGCCGGATTCGACGCCGATGCCTATCTGAAAGAGGTCTTCAAGATCCTGGGCGAGCGCGGTAACCTGCCGAAGGACAAGGAACCGGGTCCGGTCGCCTTCAGCGCGCACAGCGGCGGCGGCGACGTGATCTCGCCGATGCTGGAGGAGGAGGTCAAGCAGGTCAACAAGGCCAAGAAGCACGGGGACACGGGCACGGTCGACACGCGGCTGCCCGGGAAGATGCAGGAGTTGATCCTCTTCGACGCCCTCCACGGCGGCGAGGACACGGTGCTGATCGCGTTCCTGACGGAGCGGCTCGACCACGACCTGGCCGAACTGACGAACGCCGAACGCTCGCACTGGCCTGCCGCGCATCGGGCGTATCTCGCCACCAGTTTCCGCTTCCGCGGGTATCACTCCGGCGGTACCGGCAACGACCAGGGCGACGGGAAGGACCGCCGCTCCGGGTATGGGCGCCGCTACGACAACGTGAAGCAGGCGCTCGATCAGTGGTTCGCCGTGCACAAGGACATCCTGGGCGGTCCCGGAGAGGTCGCCTACGACGGTCTGCGCGCCAACTACCAGGTGATCGACACCGGGCGACCGGGGACCAAGCCGGGTCACGAGCGGATGATGGGCGAGGGGCGGCTGTTCGAGGACGCGCTGAAGCGCAGCCCGGCGACTGTCCAACCAGTTCGCTTATCGCGGTTCGCGCGGCCGTCCGCGGCGGCCGGTCCGGCGATCGCACGCAGGGTTACCATTCCGGCCGACGCGATCCCCGCCAGTCGCCTCGGCGACTACGGCAGCCCCGAGGCGACCCGGTTCCGGCGCGCCGTCTACCAGAAGATGCTCGAACGCTCCGCCGACGATCAGGAGAAGACCTTCACCGTCGGCCCCGACGAGCGGGACCTGGAGGAGGTCGAGGGCGGCTTCAAGATGCACAAGGTCGCCGCCCTCGACTGCGCGGACCTGCTGGCGCGGGCACGCCACGTCCGCGACGAGCGCAAGATGTTCGCCAAATACAAGAAGCCGAAGGACCGAACGGCGAGCGATAAACTGGTGATCGGGGCCGGCGACATCTCGATCGCCTCTGCCTACCGCAGCCTGGGAAACGACTTCAGCGCCTGGCAGAACACCTTCAACACCCACTTCGAGCGCACCAAGGACGCGCGGGTGGCACTGACCGGCGGCGAGTTCGGCACCGCCGCGGTCACGCTCATGGTCGACGAGATGTACCCGATCAAGGCGATCCCCGGCTACAGCAACCACACCAAGGGGCTGGCAGTCGATTTCTCGACCACCCAGGGCGGCAAAACCCTCGGGCCGCACACCTCGCAAAAGGACGCCTGGCAAAACTCGTGGTTTTATCATTGGCTGGTCGCCAATGCCGCCGACTGCCATTTCACCCAACTGCCGACCGAGGAGTGGCACTGGGACCACGACCCGCCCACGTAACCGCCAACGGCCGCGGAGGACGCCATGCACCAGCTTCAGCAGCCTCAGCGTTCGCCAGCCGCCCGCGCCCGCCGCGGGTCCGATGCGGAGGAGCGAGCCCCGCACCCGCTGCTCGCCCTCCAGCGCCAGATCGGCAACCGCGCCGTCGCGCGCCTGGTGCGCTCCGCGGCCGAACCGGACATCGCCCGGATCGCCTGGGACGAATCCGGCCCGCCCGCCCCGACCTGCGTGCTCACCACCTACAGCGGCTCCAACTTCACCGGCGAGCGGGTGGTCGCCGACCGCGAGTTCGTGCCGGCGCTGGCCAAAATCAACAAGTACGCCGCCGACAACGACGTCAACCTGCTGATCACCGACTCCTTCCGGCCGCACGGGCGGGCGGTGAGGGGGGCGATCGTCCCGCCCGCCTCGCGCTCCAACCACCTGGCCGGTCACGCGATCGACATGAACGTCCAGTACGGCCCGAGCAAGAACCACCTGTGCAACTCGCGCTGCCTGCGGGGCGAGCATCCGCCGGCGGCCGTCAAGGCATTCCTCGACGCGATCCGCGCCGACGGTTCCTTGCGGTGGGGAGGCGACTTCGAGGATCGGGATCCGGTCCACATCGACGATGGCCTGAATGGCGACGATGCCGCCTGGCAGGCGCGCTTCAAGGCGACCCAGCAATCCCATCGCGACGGCTGCCCCTAACGCACCGCCGCACCGCTGCTCCACAAGCGGCTGCTCCCGGCATCCCCAAATCCATGACACGCTTTCATGCTCATCAATGTCAGCTTCAATTCTTTGCCGGTGTCGCGTCGCCGTTGAGCGGGGCTGTCGCGACCTACCCGCGCGGCACCGTCCCGCGCGCCACCATCACCCCGACGGTGGCGAAGTAGGCGCCATGCCGGCTCGCCTCCCCCAGCCAGGCGATCGCGGCTTCGCCCCGCGCCCGGTCCAGGCGCCCTTCGGCCACCAGTGCCGCGGCGGGCTCGCGCAGGTCGAGACCGTATCCCGCCAGCACTCCCTCGTCCATCACTCCCGCCGTCACCCACCCGACCTCGACGTCGACGAGCCCCGCCTCGGTCATCCGCCGCCGCAACTCCAGTCCCATCGCCGGCTGCCGCAACCGGCGCAACCACCGCCCGTACAGCAGGTCGAGCGCTTCGCGATCGGCGTGATCGATTCGGATTCCGGCCCAATCCGGCTCGGCGGCCACCACCGTCCCTCCCGGACGCACCACCCGCCGCATCTCCCGCAACGCCGCTACCGGATCGTCCAGGTGCATCAGCACCCGCTCGCAGTGGGCGGCGTCGAAGGCAGCGTCCGCCAAGGGCAGGGCGAGGGCATCCCCCTCCATCACCTCGACGCAATCCGCCAGTCCCAGATCGGCAACTCGAGCGCGAGCAGCGGCGACGAAGTCCGGCGCATGATCGAGTCCGACGACCCGGCCGCTCGGACCGGTCACCCCCGCGAGGGCGGGCAGGAAGACCCCCGTGCCGCAGCCGACTTCCAGCACCCGTGATCCGTCCGTCAACGCCAGGGCCTCCAGCGATTGCCGGACGATCGCGCGCAGAACCGGCGTCGCCGCCACCTCGTCGAGGTAGGCAGCCAGCCTCGACCGGTCGCGGGCGTCCAGGGCGGCGCCCCACTTACCGGAGCCGACATCGGTCGTGCCCCCGACCTCTTCCACGCGTGTCACGGCATTCCCCTCCCTTGCAGGCACCCCGAGGCTCGAGCACCGGCGGTGTTCCCACAATCGATCGATCTCGCGACCCAGTGTGGCGCGGGTCGTGGCGTTACCGAATCCAAACGGCAGCGAAGAGCGGGATCGGGTTTTGAGACACCCGCATCAGGCGCTGGGGCTTGGCGTCGCCGGTGCCGCCACCGTCTCGGCGATCGGCACGATGACCGCGCGGGCCAGTGCGTGACCGGCAACGTTGAAGCCGAGGAAGGCCGGCGTCGCGTCCTTCGGCACGCCAAGCGTCGGGACGTCGATCGCGGTGACGACGATGTAGTAGCGGTGGGGGCCGCTCCCCGGTGGGGGCGCCGCACCCAGGTACTGGGCCAGCCGCAGGTCGTTCGGCAGGTGGAACGCCCCCGTCGGCAACCCGGCGTCGCCGGCGGCGCCGGCACCCGCCGGCAGCGAGGTCGTACCCGCGGGGATGTCGACCACGACCCAGTGCCAGAAACCGCTGCCGGTGGGGGCATCGGCGTCGTACATCGTGACGGTGAAGCTCTGGGTGGCGGCGGGGAAACCGTCCCACGCCAGTTGCGGCGATTGGTCCTGTCCGCCGGGGACACCCGCGATACCGCTGAGTTGGGGCGTCGGCAACTGCACGCCGTCGGCGACGTCGCTGCTGGTCACCCGGAACGCCGGCACCTTCGGCAGGAGGGCAAGCGGGTCGCAGCCCGCCGGTCCGGCCGCGGGCTCCGGTGTGGCCTGGGCGGCCACGAGCGCCCGCCCCGTCGCGATCAGGCCGGCTGCCCCAACCCCGGCAGCGGCGCCGCGCCGCAGGAGCAGACGTCGATCCCAGGTATGCTTGTCCATCGGTCTCCTCCGTCGCTGGTTCGTCTCTGGTGCACCCCGCCGGGACCACCGCCCGGACGGTCGCGCACTCTACACCGGGCGCGGACCGTGTCAAGCAGGCAACGCCCCGCCACGCCCCGCCGGCCGTCGCACAATTAACCGAGCCCCGAAGGTGTTGTGAGTCGTTTCTGCTACGTCCCGCATGTCGTGGCCGTCACCCCTCGCCCGCGAGCACGGCCGTCCGCCGCGCACCAACCGGCGTGCCTACCGCGGGTCGACGACGATTTCCAGGTCGGTCGGGTTGAAGCCGTTGGTTTCGTTCATGTCCTGTGGGCAGGACGAGACCGCCACGATCGCGTCCATCAGCACCCGCAGATCGACGTGATCCCCCGCCCGCGAGACCGGCGTGCGGACGACGAATCCGCCCTCGGCATCGACCCCGACGTTCATGAACCAGTTCAGCGCGTCCGGCACCCGAGCGTAGCCCAGCCCGTAGTGCGCCATCGCCGCCGCGCAGTTCTGCCGGCAGTTGGCGTGCTCCGGCAGTCCGAACCCATCGGCGTATCGCTGGCGGTCGCAGGGGGCGATCAGCAAATCGTGGACCCCGACCGTGTCGTCGACCAACTCGAACATCGGTCGCCGCAGATTCGTGTAGAGGAGGGCGCCGGGGCGCAGCCGCAGTCCCAGGTTCTGCGTCCGGGTGTGGGTCGGTGAGAGCACCTCGTCGAGGTCGGCGGCGTTGAAACCGAAGAAGTCCGCGACCTGTTGCCCGGCGACGTCGATCACCCGCAACAGGTCGCCGGCCCGGACCTCGATCGCCACACCCGTTCGTGCCGGCACCCGCGTCCGGCGTTCCTCGCGCTCGCTCATGCGGCCCCTCCCTTCTGCCCGGTAGATCGAGACGGCGCTCCTCATCGACCGAAGCGGTCTCGTACCGGCTACCCCGACGTCACCCGTCGCTCCTGCACGCGCAAGTCTTGCAGCGGTTTGAGGTCCTTGACGACGCTCTCGACGAAGACCATGGCCGAACGGTAGTCCTCGGGCGTGATCTCGGTTCCGGTTTCGAGCTCGTGGCGCATCTGGTTGGCAAGCCACTCCAACGCATCGATGGTGCGGTCGAGCGGGCTGTAGTCAAAGTTCCATGGCATGGCGGGTTCTCCGTCGCGAATCGAACACTCGTTCTATGATACCCGATCCGCGTCGCGACGGGAGCGATCGGACCGGGCGACTGGTCGGCACGGACTTCCCGATGCCCGGTCGTGTCGTTATTCTTAACGACAGACGCGAGACCCCGCTTGCCTATAACCGCCGCGAATATGGACGGCCGCATGGGCAACGAAAGGCGCGGTCGCCTTCCCGCGATTCCCCAAGGGGCGACCGGGTGCCTGCGGTTCGGCCGGCACCCGGCCACGTCGCCCCGACGATGCTTCCGCCGCGGATACTCCGACCAGACGACAAGGCGAGCGATCTTGACGGGACGCACTCGCTCGATGAACCCGCCGGACGGGAAGGGGTCAGACAGCAATGACGGTCAAACAACTCGTGTTCAACGGCATCAACGGCGCGACCGGCGAATACCTGCTGCCGCCGCTGACCCCCGCCGCGATCTCGCAACTCGCCCAGGGATTCGGTCTCGACGACGAGCAAGAGCAGGAGTTGGCGGGACGCCACTTCGGCGCGCAGCCCTCGTTCGCCGTCAAGGAGGGGGTCGATCCCAAGGACCTCGCCCAGACGGGGTGGGGCGTCGTCTTCGCCCACGACGCCGACCCCGCCCTCAAAGACGCGCTCGGCGAGTTGCTGACCCACCGGGCCGAACAGGCGGGCGACCGCTTCCGCGTCTTCGAAGGGATCGACGCCTACCGGCCGGGCGAATCCAAGGACGACTTTCTGGTCCGTAACGGCGCCGGTCCCGGCCCCGCCAATCCCGACAGGGTGCCCTACTACCTCCTGCTGGTCGGCGATCCCGAGGCGATCCCCTACCGCGTCCAGTACCAACTCGACGTCCAGTACGCGGTCGGCCGCCTCCACTTCGAGACCCCCGAGGAGTACGCCCGCTACGCCCGCAGCGTCGTCACCGCCGAGACCGGCGGCACCACCTCACCGCGGCGGGCGGTCTTTTTCGGCGTCCGCAACGACGGCGACCTCGCGACCGCGATGAGCCACGACCAGTTGGTCAAACCCCTGGCCGAGCAGATCAAGACGGCGTTCGGCAAAGGTTCGACGAAGTGGCAGGTCGAGACCGTCCTCGCCGAAGCGGCGACCAAGCAACGACTCGCGACCCTGCTCGGCGGCGCCGAGACACCCTCCCTCCTCTTCACCGCCAGCCACGGTATGGGTTTCCCCGTCACCGACCCCCATCACCCGGCCCACCAGGGCGCCCTCCTCTGCCAGGACTGGCTCGGGCCGGAGATCCAGGAAAGCATCGGCCAGGACGCCTATTTCGCCGCCGACGACCTGACGGCGCAGGCCCGCCTGCTCGGTCTGATCACCTTCCACTTCGCCTGCTTCGGCGCCGGCACGCCCCGGCTCGACGACTTCGCCCACCTCGCCTACGGCAAGCGCACCGCGATCGCCCGCCACGGCTTCGTTGCCCCCCTGCCGCGCGCCCTGCTCGGTCATCCCAAGGGCGGCGCCCTGGCGACGATCGGCCACGTCGAGCGGGCCTGGTCCTTTTCGTTCGCCTGGGGCGCGGCCGGCTCGCAGACGCAGGCCTTCCAGGACACCCTCCACCGGCTGCTCGACGGTCATCCCGTCGGTTCCGCCCTCGAACCCCTCAACGCCCGGTACGCCGAGCTCTCCTCCGACCTGAACACGACCCTGGAAGACGTCAAATACGGCAAGAAGGCCGACGACCTGAAAATCGCCGGGCTCTGGACCGCCAACAACGATGCCCGCGCCTACGCCGTCGTCGGCGATCCCGCCGTCCGCCTGACCCCGGCCGCCGCCGGCAAGAAGGCCGAGCGACCGACGATCGGCGACGTGTCGCTGCCCGCCGCGAAAAAGGCGCCCGGCGGCGGTCGCGCCACCCGCCGCGCCAAAGAAGAGGCGACGGACACGGCTGAAACGGCGACCCCGGTTCCGGCCATGGCGCCCGGTGTCGTCGCCTACGGTTTCCCCTGGATCGGCGGCGACGATTCGGTCTTCAAGCAGGCCCAGGAACGCGTCGTCGAACTGGTCAAAGGGTTGGCCGAGGACCTCAGTACGGCCCTCACCGCCGCCATGACCGACCTCTCCCGGTTGGACGTCGCGACCTACGTCGCCGACGACGTCGCCAAGGCGGCGGCGGATCCCGACGACCTGGCGAAGTCCGCCCGCCTCCGCGCTTTCACCCGAATGGCGCTCGACGGCGACACCGTCGCCTGCGTCCCGGAGAACGCCGATCAGGTCGACGCCGCCCTCTGGGCCATCCACACCGACATGGTCACCCGCGCCCAGGCCGGACGGGCGGACATGCTCAAGACGGCTACCTCGGCGGTCGGCGGACTCCTCGGGATCGTCAAGGGCTTCTGATGGCCTCCGCAGCGCCCACCACGATCTTTTCCCTCACGCCGTCTCCGCCGCCGGGCGCGCCGACCGACCCCATCCTCGGGTTGTGGGAATTCGCCGGCGGCTCCGCGCAACCTGCCTCCTCGCCATCCCCGGCAGCGAGCAACGGCGCCGTCGTCTGGCGGGTCGACCTGGCAACCGATACGGAGACTGGGATCGCGCTCCTCACCGAGAGCGAGACGCGGACGCGAATTGCCGAGTTTGCCCTTGGTCTCGTCCCACCCCGCCTCCTGCCCGTCGTCGCGCCGCCCCCCGCCGGTCTGTCCTTCGCTCCGGGCCAGACCGCCCTGGGCGGCGCGCCCGAGCTGACGCTGCGGGACTCGCTCGCGGCGCTGTCGGCAGCAACCCCGGCCGTCGACTTCGCTCCCGGTCTTGGCACGGGGATCTGGCGCGACGGTTTCGACGCGCTGACCGGCGCGCTCGCCGACGCGCGCCGGATCATCTCGCACCTCGCCTGGGTCGAGACGCGTACGAAAGGTCGGTTGGTGGCGCGCACCCAGGTCGATTGGCGGGGCAACTCCCGCACCTTCTGGCTCGGACACCCGGAATCGGGTCAGGGAAAGACCCACGGGCGGGCGGTCAGTCTCGCCGTCGCCACCCGGTTGCTGACGATCCGCGCCATCGTCCTCGCGCTCCGCGGCGCCGCCCTCGTCGGTTCCATGCTCACCCCAGCGACGCTGCCGATGGCGCTGCCGCTGGCCTGGCGGTTCGTGAAAGACGTCCTCGACGAGGCCGCTCATGCTCGCGCCGTCTGGCAAGGAAGGCTCGCCTGATGGCAAACGACGTCGCGGGCGACGCGTCTGGTCTCATGCGCAAAGAGGCGCTGCCGTCGCGGTAGCGGAAAGCGGGGGTGGTCGTGGACAGCAGCCCCTATGCCGAGATCGAAATCGGGCTCCACCGCTGGACGACCGAAAGCTATTCGGTGGAGTTGCGCTCGACGCCACCCGAGGCCGATGGCGAAGTCGTCGTCCGGGTGGTACACGGCGTGCGTTTCGACCAGGCCGGTCTCCGCGCCCGCGCCGCCGATCCCGTCGCCTACGGTCAGTTGCTGACCGACTGCCTGTTCGCCGACAAGACGATCCTCGCCGAGTTCGCCCGCGCCTGCGACCAGGACGTCGAACTTCGCTTTCGCCTCTTCGTCGGGCCGAACGTGCCCGAGTTGCACCGCCTCCGCTGGGAGACGCTCCGCGACCCGCGGCAGCCGAAGGGGTCGTGGCTCGTCACCAACGAGCGCATCCTCTTCTCCCGCTACCTCAGCGGTTCCGCCTACCTGAACCACCGCAACGTCGCCCTTCGGCAGCGAGCGGCCTGGCACGCCCTGGTCGTGATCGCCGACCCGAGCGACGGCAAGGATTACAAACTGGCGCCGATCGACGCCAAAGCGGAACTGGAGCGGGCGCGGGACGCCCTGACCGGGATCGAGGTCGAGGAACTCAAGCGCGGCGAACGCGCCACGCTCCAGGCGCTGATCGATCACCTCGGCAACGGTCCCAACATCCTCTATCTGGTCTGCCATGGCGAGCGGATCAACGGCCAGTCGTTCCTCTACCTGGAGGACGACCAGGGCGAAGCGGCCCGCACCCCGACCGAGGACGTGGCCGAACGGCTGCGCGATCTGGCGACGCTGCCGCGCCTGGTCGTCCTCGCTTCCTGCCAGAGCGCCGGCAAAGCGGACGCCTCCGACGAGGTCCCCGGTGCCTTCGAACGGGCGATCGGTCCCCTGCTGGCGGACGTCGGCGTGCCCGCGGTCGTCGCCATGCAGGGCGACGTCTCGATGGAGACCTCGGGCGCCTTCTTCAAGCGCTTCTTCACGGAGTTGAGCGACAACGAGCCGATCGATCGGGCGGTGGCGGTGGCGCGGGGGGTCGTCCGGGACCGGCCGGACAGTTGGATGCCCGTCCTCTTCATGCGCCTGCGGTCGGGTGGTCTCTGGTACTCGCCGGGGTTCCACAAGAAGGACGCCTACGAACTCTGGCCGGCGCTCATCAGCGCCATCCGCAGCGGCGACTGCACGCCGATCCTCGGTCCCGGCATCCACGAGACCCTGCTCGGCTCCCCCCGCGAGATCGCCCTCCGCTGGTCGGAGGAATTCGGGTTTCCGCTCGCCCCGGAGGATCGCGACCAACTGCCGCGGGTCGCCCAATTCCTGGCCGTCAACATGAAGGCGCAACTGCCGCGCAGCGCGTTCCGGCAGTACCTGCGCGACCAGATGCTGTCGCGCTACCGGGAGCTGATGCCGCCGGAGATCCAGGAGGTGGCCGATCTGCCGCCGGACCAGCGCGACCCGGAGGACCCGAAACTCCTCGACCTCGTCGCCATCGTCGGCAAGCACCGGCGCGCCAGCGACGAGGCCGATCCCCACAAGATCCTGGCGCAACTGCCGGTGCCGATCTACGTGACGACAAGTCCGGGCAACCTCCTCTACGAAGCCCTCGTCGCCGAAAAGAAGGAACCGCGGACGGAGCTCAGCCGCTGGAACGACGCGACGATTCGCGCCCCGTCGCCGTTCAAGACCGACCCGTCCTACGAACCCGACGTCAAGCACCCGCTGGTCTACCACCCCTTCGGCCACTTCGACGATCTGCGCTCCCTGGTCCTGACGGAGGACGACTATTTCGACTTCCTGATCGGGTTGACGCGGAACGAGGACCTGATCCCGCCTGCGGTCGCGGCCGCGCTCGCCAACACCTCCCTGCTCTTCCTCGGATTTCAGATGGAAGACTGGGTCTTCCGGGTCCTCTTCCGCACCATCGTCAAGCAAGAAGGCTCCAGCGCCCGCGGCGACTTCCCCCACGTCGCCGTCCAGGTCGATCCCGAAGACGACCGCATCGTCAGTCCGGAGCGCGCCGCCCGGTACTTCGAGAAGTACCTGCAAGGCGCCTCCGTCGACGTCTACTGGGGCAAGATCGAAGATTTCGTTGGCGAGCTGCGTCAGAAGATGCGGCCGGCCGCCGGGAGCCGACGATGACCGACCAGCCACCACCGCGGCGGAACCCCTACGTCGGGCCCCGCGCCTTCGAAACCGGCGAGCACTTCTACGGCCGCGACCGTGAGGTCCGCGACCTGACCAACCTGCTGATCGCCCGCCGGATCGTGCTCCTCTACTCCCCGTCGGGCGCCGGCAAAACCTCCCTCATCCAGGCCGGATTGATCCCCCGCCTGCACGCCAAGGGTTTCGCGGTCCTCCCGACCATCCGCGTCAACCTCCCGTTGCTCGACGCGGCCGCACCGGCGGGGAGCAACCGGTATCTGCTGAGCGCCCTGCGCAGCCTCGAAGGCGAACCCGAGGACGAGACCCCCGAGGCGGAGCGGAGCTACCCGTCGAGTCTGAAGACCTACCTGGACGACCGGCCCCGCCCTGGTGACAACCATTCCCTGGAATGCCTGATTTTCGACCAGTTCGAAGAGATCCTGACGACCGATCCGACCGATCACGACGGCATCGGCACGTTCATCGGGCAAGCCGGCGAGGCCCTCGAATCCGATCAGCGGTGGGCGCTCTTCTCGATGAGGGAAGACCACGTCGGCGCGCTGGAACCGTACCTGTCGCTCCTGCCGACGCGGTTGAAGACGACGTTCCGCCTCGATCTGCTGACCCGGGAACTCGCCTGCGAAGCGGTCCAACGACCGGCGCGCGACGAGGGGGTCGACTTCACCGACGAGGCCGCCGGCAAACTCATCGCAGACCTCAGCCGGGTCCTCGTCCAACGGGCCGACGGCACGACCGAACCGGCCGAAGGGCGCTACGTCGAACCGGTGCAACTCCAGGTGGTTTGCAGTCTCCTCTGGAAGCACCTCGCGCCGGGGCAGAACCGGATCGAACCCGCGGACGTCGCCGCGCTCGGCGACGTCGACACCGTCCTCGGCGCCTACTATGCCGACGGCGTGGCCGCCGTCGCACGGGATACCGGCGTCGACGAACACGAGATCCGCACCTGGTTCAACGACCGCCTGATCACCGAACAGGGCATCCGCACCCAGGTGTTGTGGACGCCGAAGGAGACCGCCGGTCTCGACGACCGCGCCCTCCAACCCCTGGTCAACACCCACCTGGTGCGGGCCGAACGCCGGCGCGGTCTGATCTGGTACGAGTTGGCGCACGACCGGTTGGTCGAACCGGTCCGGAAAAGCAACGCCGCCTGGTTCAAGCAGGCGATCGCCTTCCGCGCCGAGGACGTTTTCCGCTCCCTGCCCGCGGCGGACCAGACCCTCGCGCCGATCGTCCTGACGCGCCTCGTCCGGCTCGACGACGGCCCGTCATCCGATCCCGCCGGCCGGCGCGACACCGCCGTCCCCGTCGAGCGAAGCGCACTCGTCCCCGCCGGCGACGATGCCGCGCGGGTCGATGATCTGGTCGCCCGCCTGGCGACCGGCGGCGTCCTCACCACCCGCGACGACACGGTCGAGCTGGCCGGGGACGCGATCCTGCGGGACTGGCCCCGCTTCCGCCGCTGGTTGGAGACCGATCGCAGCGCCCTGCTCAGCCGCCAGGAGGTCGGCCAGGCGGCGCGCGAATGGGATCGCAACGGTCGCGACGACGCCCACCTGCTGCACCGCGGCGCCGGTCTGAAGGGGTTGGAAGACCTCGCGGCGCGCGGCCGGTTGCCCGTGAACGATCTGGAACGGGCGTACCTCGACGCCAGCGGCGCGCGCGAAGAGCGCGAGCACGCGGAACGCGAGGCGGAGCGCGAAACCCACCGGCAACGAGAACTCGAAGCCGCCCAAAAACTCGCCGCCGAGCAATCGCGCGCGGCGAGCCGCCTCCGACGGTTCCTGGTTGCCGCGGCGGTGCTCGCCGTGATCGCGTTGCTGGCAACCGGCATCGCCTTGTGGCAGCGGAGCGACGCCGTCGATGCCCGGGACCAGGCCAACGTCGCGCGCGAGCAGACCGAACAGGCAGCGAGGATCCTCCGCATCGAGGCCCTGGCCGCCCAGGCCCCGCGCGAGTATCGCCGGGAACACGGCGGTCAAGCCGCCTTGCTCGCGCGCGAGGCGTACCTGCTCAATCAGGAGAACGGCGATCCCTCCTTTTCCGCCGTCGACGACGCGCTGCGGTCGACGATCAACCAACCCTATTTCAGCACGCTCCTCCCCAACCAGCGCGATTGGGTCGGTTCGTTGGCCTTCAGCCCCAACGGCAACATCCTGGCCTCGGGCGGGGCGAACAGCGAAGTCTGGGTCTGGAACCTCGACGCCACGGCGAACGGGCCGGCCCGCCTCACGGGCCACAAGGGCTGGGTCAGTTCCGTCGCCTTCAGTCCGGACGGCACCGTCCTGGCTTCGGGCAGCGCCGACGGCACCGTTCGCCTCTGGGATACGGCGAACCTGTCCGCCGCACCGCGCGTCCTCGCGGTGCCGGCCGGCACCGCGCCCGCGGGCGGCGTGCGCGCCCTCGCGTTCGGTCCAGACGGGACGACGTTGCTGACCGGCGGCTGCGCGACGGCGTCGACCGACGTCAAATCGTGCGGTCCGGGTCTGATCAGGATGTGGGACCTCCGGACCGGATCACCCCAACGCGAGTGGCAGACCGCCGAGGCCGAGGTTCGCGCCCTGGCGATCTCCCCCGACGGGAAAACCGTCGCCACGGGCGGCTGCGTCGACCCCGATCCGACGACCGACTATTGCCGCCCCGGCGAAACCGCGATCAGCGTCTGGGACCTCACGCACCCGGACGCGTCGCCGATCCTCCTGCACGGGCACACCGGTTCGATCAACGCCCTGGCCTTCAGTCCGCTCGGCCGGACCCTCGCCTCCGGCAGCGACGACACGACCATCCGCATCTGGAAGGTGGGCAACTGGAACGCCGATCCCCAGGTCCTCCAGGGCCACGACGAGGCGGTGCGGACGGTCGCGTTCGGCCGGGACGGCGCCTTGCTCGCGTCGGGGGGCCAGGACGAGACGGTGCGGCTCTGGGATCTGACCGGGGTCAACCCGCCGGCGATCATCGGCGGCAGCGAGGAATGGGTGCGGGCCGTGGCGTTCAGCACCGACGGCCAGACCCTCGCCTCCGCGAGCGCCGGGGGCACGATCCGCCTCACCTACCTCGGCGATCCGAACGCCGGAAACACCGCGCCGAGCATCCTGCGCGGACACGTCAACACCGGGGTCGTTCAGGATTGGGTCCTCGGCCTGGCCTTTTCCCCCGACGGTCAGTACCTGGCGTCGGCCAGCGAGGACCACACCGCCATCCTCTGGCCGATCCGCCAACCGAATCGGGACAAAGTCGTGCTGCCGCGGCAAAGCAGCCACGTCACCGCGGTCGCGTTCAGTCCCGACGGGAAGGTCCTGGCCACCAGCGGCTGCGGTCAGTTGACCGGGGACACGTGCGTCCTCGGCGAGATTCGCCTCTGGTCGGTCCCCTGGGGGGTCCAGATCGGCAATCCGCTGCAAGGGCATAACAACGAGATCACCTCAATCGCATTCGACCCGGTCACCGGCCTCTTGGCATCGGGCGGGTACGACGGCAGGATCTTCCTCTGGGACATCACCAATCCCGGTGCGCCACCGATGTGCCTGATCGAGCACCCGAATGCGGGGGTGCGATCGCTTGCCTTCAGCCCCGACGGGAAAACCCTTGCCTCCGCCGACGGCGACTTCAAGGTCCGCCTGCTCGACGTACCCAATGCCCTCGGTGCGAGGAATTCGTGCGGCTCTGCCCGGATCGTCCTCGCCGGACACACCGACAAGGTCGCCGCGGTCGCCTTCAGCCCCGACGGCCGCACCCTCGCCTCCGGCAGTTGGGACGGAACCGTCCGCCTCTGGGACCTCACCCAGAGCGACCCCTCGTCGACCGTGCTGGTCGGTCACGAAGACCAGGTCAAGAGCGTCGCCTTCAGCCCGGACGGCACCCTCCTCGCCTCCGGCAGCAACGATCAGACGGTCCGCCTCTGGGATCTCCGCCACCTCGACCACGAACCGGCCATCATCGGCGGCAGCGAGGAATGGGTGAGGGCGCTGGTCTTCAGCCCGGACGGCTCGATCCTCGCCTCCGCCAGCGCCGACGGGACGGTCCGCCTCTCGGTCGCCCGCGATGCCGACCTCGCCGACCAGGTCTGCGCCCGAGTCGGCCGCAACCTCAGCCAGGCCGAATGGGAGAACTTCGTCGGCCCGACGATCCCCTACGAGCGAACCTGCCCCGACCTGCCGCCCGGCGAAGGCGCATCATGAGCGAGAGGCCCTTCGGTCCTCGATTGTTGACTCATCCGGAGACGCGATCGGCTATTTTATCCTCGGCGACGGGGCGCCGATCCGAGCCAGGATACGCGCTACGGCGCGTTGCAACTGTCGGGGCGGACAGCGCCCAGAGGGCACCCGGTCCGCCCCTACGGAACCTCCAAGACCATCTCCTCTGAAATTGGCTCTAACGCCCGGAGGCACGGATTTGCAGCAGACCGCGAATGACGAACAATCGAGAGCGATACCGGGCGGCACTCCTGGTCTCCTCCCGTTTCTCCTTCCGCCTTCCGGCCTCCTCACCGACTTCTATCACGTCGATTCCGCCTACGTGAGCTGGCGGAGCGGCCGCAACCCCGTCGCCACCTTCGATCTCTACACCCGCTCCCACCCGTTCGGCAACGGCTATCTCCTGGTCGCCGGTCTCGCCCTCGCCGTCCGGTTGGCAACCGAGTTTCGGTATGGCGACGACGACCTCGCCTACCTACGGACGCTTCGTCCGTACGACGACGCCTTCCTCGACGAATTGCGGCGCCTCCGTTTCATCGGCGAAGTCCTGGCGATCCCCGAGGGCGAGATCGCCTTCGCCCACGAACCGCTGCTGCGGATCACCGCCCCACTGCGAGAGGCGCTCGTCCTCGAATCAGGGCTCCTGCACCTCGTCGGTGTCTCGACCCTGATCGCCACCAAGGCGGCGCGGACCGTCCAGGCCGCCGCCGGGCGCCCCGTGGCCGAATTCGGGTACCGGCGCGCCCAGGCGCCCTACCTCGCCGCCCGCTCCGCCTACATCGGCGGTTGCGCCAGCTCCTCGTTCCTCGCCGCCACCCACGCCTTTGCGATACCGACCAGCGGCACGATCCCGCACGCGCTGGTCGAAGCCTTCGACTCCGAGGAGGAGGCGTTCCGCGCCGTCGCCGAGACCCTCGACCACTACTCGCTCCTCCTCGACACCTACGACGTCCGCCGCGCCATCCACCGCGCCGCCGCCATCGCCCGCGACGTCCAGACCCGACTCGGTCACCGCCTCGCCTCGGTCCGCCTCGACAGCGGCGACCTCCTGGCCGACAGCCGCTACTGCCGCGCCGTTCTCGACGAGGCGGGTCTGCCCGACGTCCACATCCTGGCCAGCGGCGACCTCGACGAGTACCGGATCGCCGACCTCGTCGCCCACGACGCGCCGATCGGCGGTTTCGGCGTCGGCACCAGTCTGGCCGTCGGTGCCGGTTCCATCCCCCACGGCGTCGAAGGCGGCGCCCTCGGCGCCGTCTACAAACTCGCCTGGGACGACGACGAGACCGTCCCCATCAAGACCGCCGGCGAAAAGAGCACCTGGCCCGGCAAAAAGCAGGTCGTCCGCATCGGATCCTTCGCACACGACGTGATCCAATTCGACGACGAACCGATCCCGCCGAACGGGCGGGCCCTGCTGGAGACGGTGGTCCGCGGCGGCGCGATCGTGCCCGGCACCATGCCGCCGATCGAGGAGATTCGGAAGCGGGCCATCCGCACCCTGGCAACGCTGCCGGAGCGATTCCGGCGGCTACAGGATGCGGATTCCTATCCGGTCTCGCATTCGGAGCGGTTGCGGCACATACGAGATGCGGCCTCGGTGGCGCGCAGCCTGTAGGGGCGCACGGCGGTGCGCCCAGCACCCGACAGCCCGCTGCGCCGCGACCTTCAGCAACCTGGGCGCACGGCTGTGCGCCCCTACGAACCCCAACCCTCTACGCCGCCGCGATCACCGCCTGCAGGTTCCGCAAGCTCGTCGCGATGTCGACCAGCGGGTCTTTCGGGTTGTCCTGCTCGACGACGAACCATTCGGTGCCGGCGTCTTCGGCCGCGGCCAGGATCTCGCCCCACGGCAGCACGCCTTCGCCGACCGCGGTAATCGCACGCTCGCTGCCGGCCTCCATGTCCTTGACGTGGAGGATCGGCACCCGGCCCGCGTAGCGCTGGAGGATCGAGATCGGGTCGACGTCGACGAAGGCGGCCCAGTAGGCATCGAGTTCCAGGTGAACGAGCGAGGGGTCGGTCGCGCCCATCAGCGCGTCGAGGAGCGTGCCCTTCCCGTCCGGCGCGGGGGCGAACTCGAAGTCGTGGTTGTGGTAGCCGAAGCGGAGCCCGGCGTCGCGGCAACGGGCTCCCCAATCGTTGAACGTCTTCGCCAGCGCCGAATTGTCGGCGAAGAACTCGGCCCGCCGCTCCGGCGCCACCCACGGCACGATCGCGTCCTTGATCCCCAGCGTCTGCAACTCGACCACGACCTCGTCGAACCGGTTGACGAAGTGGTCGAGCGGCACGTGGGAGGCCGTGGCCTTCAACCCGAGTTCGTCGAGCACCGCGCGCAGTTCGGGCGCCGGCACCCCGCCGTACCCCGCGAACTCGACCGTCGGATACCCGATCTCCGCCACCTTGCGCAGCGTCCCGATCATGTCCGTCGTCGCCAGACTGCGGACCGTGTACAACTCCAACCCGATCTGACCCTTGTCCACGCCTCGCTCCGTCCCGGGCTTCCCCGCCCGCTTCACCCCGAACACCCGTCGCACGCATGGTCGCACAGAACGGACGAAGACGGGCAGACGGGCAGACGGGCAGACGGACAGACGGACAGACGGGTCGTCAGTCGTCAAACCACTCAGTCCTGTGTCCTCAGTCCTCAGTCCTCTTTC
>DATBFX010000483.1:0-1973 GCA_036558305.1 Thermomicrobiales bacterium
AATGGTGTCGGTCGTGACCGTCGTCGCGACCTGGGCGTGTTCGGCCGTGATGCCGATCGCGTTCAGCATCTCCGTCCGGTTCAACCCCAAGAGACGCCCGGCGGCGACCGCGGCCCCGAACGAGTGCCAGCCGACCGGGTAGAGGATGCGGAAGCGCTCGTCGCTGGGGCGAGTGGCGAGCCCGACGCGGTTGGCGACCTCGTAGCCGGCGACGATGGCGCCTTGCAGACGGGCGTAGTCGGCATCGAGCCGTTCGCCGATCGCCAGCGCGGTCGGGATCACGGCCGGCCCCGTGTGGCCGAGGTCGAGGTAGGTGTCGTCGAAGTCGAGGGTATTGGCTTGTTGACCGTTGGCGAGGGCGGCGCTCGCCGCCGGCACCTTCAACCCGCCACCCGCGATGATCGTGGCCTCGGCGACGCCGCCCTGCGCCGCCACCACCTCGCGGATGGCTTGCCCCATCCAGGTCACCGCGCCGCCGGCGGCGCAGCCGACGAAGTCGAGCAGGCAGTGGGCCACCATCTCGGCGACGGGGCGCGGCGGATCGTCGAGGGCCAGATCGAGCGCGAATTCCACGAGTGCCTCGGTTTCACCCACCGCCGGTCCCTCATGCCTTCGTCGTCCCCCGGTCGTCGGCATCTCGCCCGCCGCCGGCAAGGGGCTTGCGTCGTGTGTTACAGTCGGGTATAACACGGACTCGTCAAGAATCGCAACGGGGCGGGGTGCGGTGCAGATCACGATCGACCGGTCGCAGGCGACGCCGGTCTACGTCCAGATCAAGGCGCAGATAGCCTATCAAATCGGGCTGGGGATCCTGGCCTCGGGTCAGCGGCTGCCGACGATCCGGCAGCTTGCGGCCGATCTGGGGATCGCGCCGTTGACGGTGATGCAGGCGCTCAGCGAATTGGAGAAGGACGGTCTCGTCGAGTCGAGACCCGGCGTCGGCTCGTTCGTCGTCGATCTCCATCCGGACGTCCTCGCGCAGTCGCGGCGGGCAAACCTGGCCGAAGTCGTGACGCGAAGTATCGAAGACGCCAACCGGTACGGGATCTCCGAGCGACAGTTCGCACGGGCGCTCTGGGACCGCGTCTTCCCCGGCGTCGACGCCGGTCGCCTCGCCCGGCATGCCCTCTTCGTCGGCAACTACGTCGACGACACACCGCTGCTGGCGGCGATGGTCGCGGAGAGCCTGTCCGACTACCACCTGACGGTCGAACCCATATTGGTCCAGGACCTGCCCGGTCGGATCGCGAGTACGGCGGCCCCCGCCGCATCGGTCGACGTCGTGATCGCGGTCCCGCTCCGCTTTGCCGAGGTGCGCCGGATCGTGGGGAGCGGCACCGCCGTTTTCGGTCTGCCGCTGAGCTTGAGTCAAGCGACGCGGGAGCAGTTGGCGCATCTGCCGGATACCGGTACCGTCGGTATGGTCGTGACGGAACCCGCCTTCAAGCAGTCGATGCGCAACGTCGTGGCGATCTATCACCCCGCGTCCGTGTTCGCGCCCGTCGTCTCCATGGACGAGCGGGACGAGGTGCTGGAACTCCTGCACCGGGTCGACGTCGTGATCTACTCGATGGGCATCCGCGAACGGATCCGTCCCCTCTTGCCGCGGAACGCCCTGGCGATCGAGCTCTCCCACGTGCCAGATCAGCACGCACTCGACGATCTTCGCCGGCTCCTCGACGGTATGGGCGCGGCGGACCTCAACGGTGATGTGCCGGCCGCGTTGGCCACTGTGCGACAGATCGGATGACAAGAAGGCGGCTGCCCGGCCGCCGCAAACGGGTCGAACCCGGAGACGGGACGGTGTTGGTGATTGAGCGAGGTGGATCGGCGACGGCGACGGTCGGGATCGACCCGATCACGCTCGAGATTCAATGGCAACGCCTGATCACGATCATGGACGAGGTCGACGCCGCCGTCGTGCGGACCTCCTTCTCCACCATCGTCGGCGAGTCGCGCGACTTCGCCTGCAT
>DATBFX010000484.1:0-17090 GCA_036558305.1 Thermomicrobiales bacterium
GCCGGTAACTCGGCCGGCGGCGTCGCGTTCGGCGGCGATGCGGTTGCCGGCGCGGCCATCGGCGGCAGCACGACCGGTGGCGACACCATCGGCGGCGGCAACATCGCCGGTCTGGGCGGTCTCGCCACCGGCGGTGCCACGACCGGCGGCGACGGCACCGCCGGTCTCGCCGGCGATGCGTTGAGCGGCGTGGGCAACGGCGGTTTCGGTGGCATCGGCGGCGCCGGCGGCACCGACGGGACCGCCCTCATCGGTGGCGCGACCCCCGGCGACGACGGTCTGGGCCAAACCACCACCATGGGCAGCGGTGCACATGCGGCAGCCACCCCAGGAACCGGCGGCGGCGCGACCCCGGGCAACGCCACCGCCGGCATCGGCGGCAGCGGCGGTCAGGCCGGCGACGGCGGCAACGGCCAGGGCGGGAACGCCACGGCGAACGCCGGCAACGGTTCCGGCGGCGTCGGCTCCGGCGGCGCGGCCACGGCCGGCAACGGCGGCAACGCCGGCGGCAACACGACCGGCGGCACGACCGTCGGCGGCAACACCACCAGCGGCAACGCCACCGCCGGCAACGCCACCGGCGGGACGGCCGGCAACGGCGGAAGCGCGACCGGCGGGGACGGTTTCGGCGGTGTGGCGACCGGCAACACCACCGGCGGTAACGCCACGGACGGCGTCGGCACGCAGGGCCCAACCATCGACGGCTTCCCGCTGTCCGTGACGATCGGTTGCGATCCCGTGAATGGCGGCGCCTGCGGCGACACCACCAACACCGACAACGTGCCCGGGACTGCCGCCGCGACCGCATCCGGCGGCGACGCCACGAGCACCACCACCGGCGGCGGCAATCTGGCCGGCGCCGGGTTCGGCGGCAACGCGACCGGAGGCGACTCCATCGCGGGTGACGCGAACGGCGGCGACGCGACCAGCGGGTCCGCGCTCGGCGGCGACACGAAGGGCGGCAACACCACCGGCGGCGCCAACATCGCGGGCGACGGCGGAAACGCGACGGGCGGCAACGGCACCGGCGGCGCCGGCACCGGCGGCAACGGCGGCATCGCGACGGGTGGCGCCGGCACCGGCGGTCTCGGCGGCGACGGCGGCACCGGTGGCAATGGCGGCAGCGCCACGACCGGCAATGCGAATGGCGGCCAGGGCGGCAACGCCAACGCCGAGGCCGTCGGCAAAACCAGCGTCGATCCCAACGCGACCGCGACCGGCGGCACCGGCGGCGGGGCCGCGGTCGGAGATGCGACGGCAGGCAACGGCGGCACCGGCGCTCAGGGCGGCCTGGGCGGCGACGGCACCGGCGGCGCGGCGAATGCGAATGCGGGCAACGGCACCGGCGGCAACGGCACCGGCGGCGCTTCCACCGGCGGCAACGGCGGCAACGCCTTCGGCCAAACCGTCGGCGGCAACACGACCGGCGGCGACACCGTCGGCGGTGCCGCGACCGGTGGGAACGCGACGGGCGGCAACAGCGCCAACGGCGGTGCCGCGACCGGCGGCGTCGGTCAGGGCGGCAATGCCAGCGGGGACACAACCGGCGGCGACGCCACGGGCGGCAACGGTACGACCGGTATCACGGCCGACGGCACCGTCGTCTCGGGAGTCGTCGGCTGCTCCGCGACCAACGGTACCGATTCCGGCGGCGCGGGCGGCGCTGCGACCTGCGGCGACACCACCGGCGGCGGCAACACCGGCGGCGTCGCGACCGCGAACGCGACGGGTGGCGACGCGACCAGCACCACCACCGGCGGCAACAACACCGGCGGCACCGGCACCGGCGGCAGCGCGACCGGCGGTTCTTCGATCGCCGGCAACGCGACGGCCGGCAACGCGACCGGCGGCAACGCGACCGGCGGCGACACCACCGGCGGCGACACCACCGGCGGCGGCAACATCGCCGGCGACGGTGGCACCGCCCACGGCGGCAACGGCACCGGCGGCAACGCCACCGGCGGCAGCGGCGGGATCGCCACGGGCGGCAACGGCACCGGCGGCGACGGCGGGATCGGCGGCAGCGGCGGTTCCGCGGGCAACGCCACAACCGGCACCGCCAACGGTGGCCACGGTGGCAACACGCACGCCGGCGCCGCGGGCAACAACTCCAATGCCACCGCCACCGGCGGTGCCGGCGGCACCGGTACGGTGGGCAACGCCACGTCCGGTTCCGGGGGCGATGGCGGCTTCGCCGGCAACGGTGGCAACGGGGCCGGCGGCACCGCGAGCGCCAACGCCGGCAGCGGTATTGCCGGCAGCGGTCTCGGCGGCAACGCGACCGGCGGCGACGGCGGCGATGCTTCCGGCGACACTTCCGGCGGCAGCACCGTCGGCGGCAACACGACCGCTGGCGCGGCCGCGGGCGGTGCGGCGACGGGCGGGAACAGCGCCGCGGGCGGCAACGGCACCGGCGGCAACGGCACCGGCGGCAGCGCCGGCGGCAACACCACCGGCGGCGTCGCTACCGGCGGTAACGCGACGACCGGCAACACCACCGGCGGCAGCGTCGCGGTAGCGATCTTGGGTTGTTCCGCGACCGGCGGCGATGCCGGCACTGGCGCCGCCGGCGGTGCCGGCGGCGAGGCAACCTGCGGTGACACCGATGGTGGCAACAACACCGGCGGCGCAGCGACCGCGATCGCCACCGGCGGCAATGCGACCAGCACGACGACCGGCGGTGGCAACAGTGCCGGCAACGGCACCGGCGGCAACGCCACCGGCGGCTCCTCCAGCGGCGGCAGCGCCCTCGCCGGCGAAGCCAACGGCGGCGCGGCGACGGGCGGCAACACGACCGGCGGCGACACGACCGGCGGCGGCAACGTCGCCGGCAACGGTGGGAACGCGACCGGCGGCGAAGGCACGGGTGGTACCGCGAACGGCGGCAACGGCGGCAACGCGGCCGCCGGCGCCGGTACCGGCGGCCGTGGCGGCGACGGCGGCGATGGCGGCAACGGCGGCAACGCGACGAGCGGCAACGCCACCGGCGGGCACGGCGGCAACGTCGACGGCGAGGCGACCGGTCCGAACAGCGGCACCTCTTCCTCGAGTGCGACGGGTGATGGCGGCAAGGGCGGCAACGGCACGTCGGGTTCGGCCGTCGCGGGCGATGGCGGTACCGGTAACAACGGTGGCGACGCCGGCAGCGGCACGGGCGGCAACGCGACGGCCGACGCCGGAGACGCGTTCGCCGGCAACGGCACCGGCGGCGTTGCCACCGGCGGTATCGGCGGCAACGCCACCGGCAACACCACCGGCGGCAACACCACCGGCGGCAACGCGACCGCCGGCGCTGCCACGGGCGGCGACGCTTCCGGCGGCAGCTCCGCCAGCGGCGGCAACGCAACCGCCGGCGACGGGGTCGGCGGAAGCGCCGACGGCGAAACCACCGGCGCCGGCGCAATTGGCGGCAGTGCGACCACCGGCAACACGACCGGCGGGTGCATCGCCGTGGCAGCCAGCGGCTCCGACAGCCACACTCTGGAGGTAACTGCTACGAGCGATACAGTTTCGATATTCTTTACGAGTTCCGGCACCGGCACCGCCTCCGCCATCTGCGACTCCGCCTCGGCCAACGCGACCGGCGGCAGCGCCAGCGGCGGCAACGGCGGCGACAGCGCGGGCGCGGCCGGCGGGGCCGGCGGCAACGCGACGGCAGGCGACACGACCGGCGGCGGCAACGTCGGCGGCAACGCGACCGCTACGGCCCAGGGCGGTAGCGCCTCGAGTGAGACGGTCGGCGGATCGAACACCGGCGGTGAGGGCACCGGCGGTTCGGCCGACGGCGGCGACTCCTCCGGCGGCACCGCGATCGGCGGCAACTCCTCCGGTGGCAACGCCATCACGGGCGACACCACCGGCGGCACGACCGACGGCAGCGGCAATACCGGCGGCAATGGCGGGACCGCGATCGGCGGGAGCGGTTCCGGTGGCAACGCGACCGGCGGCGACGGCGGAATCGCCACCGCCGGCAACGGCACCGGCGGCGACGGCGGGTCGGGCGGCGACGGCGGCACCGGCGGCGACGGCGGCACCGGCAACGCCACCGGCGGTCACGGCGGCAACGCCAACGTCGAAGCCGACCCCAACGGTAGCGCGAGCGGTAACGCGACAGCGACCGGCACCGGTGGCAAAGGCGGCAACGCGACGACCGGCGACACGACCGGCGGCACCGGCGGCACCGGTGGTCTCGGCGGTCCCGGCGCCGACGGAAACGGCGGCGGCGCGATCGCCAATGGTGGCTCGGCCGAAACGGGCAACGGTTCCGGTGGCAACGCCACCGCCGGCGCCGGTGGCCAGGCCGAGGGCAACACCACCGGCGGCAACACGACCAGCGGCAATGCCACCGGTGGCAACGCGACCAGCGGTCCCGCCGTCGGCGGCAACAGTTCGCTCGGCGGCAACGCGACGGCCGGTAACGGCACGGGCGGCGAAGGCGCAGGAGACACCACCGGCACCGCCGCGGCCGGTGCCGGTGCGTCGACGGGCAACGTGGCCGGTGGCGCCGTCGGGGCGACGACGGACGGCTGTAATGTCACCGCCGGAAACGGTGGGGCCGGTTCCGCAAACGGCACCGGTGGCAACGGCGGCGTTGCGTCATGCGTCTCCGTAGACGGGGGCGGCAACCTCGGCGGCAGCGGCAGTTCCAACGCAACAGGCGGGAACGTGACCATCCTGACGCTCGGCGGCCACAACACGGCCGGAGACGGTACCGGCGCGGCGGCGGCCGGAGGCGGATCGGTCGCCGGCAACGCGACCACCGGCACCACCGCCGGCGGCGACGCCACGACCGGCGACACAACCGGCGGGAACACCGATGGCGGCGCGAATATCGCCGGTGTCGGCGGCGACTCGACCGGCGGCACCGCGACCGCCGGCGCCGCGGCCGCCGGTTCCGGTGGCATCGTCACCGCTGGCGAAGGCGTCGGCGGTTCCGGCGGCGACGGTGGCGATGGCGGCGACGGTGGTTCGGCGGTCAGTGGCGACGGTACCGGCGGCCACGGCGGCAGCGTCAACTCCAGCTCGCAGACGGGGGGGACGAACGCCGATCCGGGCCAGTCCCCGTTCACCGGCTGCGCCGATGACAAGGACTTCGCGTGCGGCCCAGGCGAGGTCGACGGCGATTGCGTCGGCAACTGCACCGGCGACGTCACCGGCGACTGCACGGGCGAATGCGCCGGCAACGTGACAGGCGACTGCACCGGCACCTGCAGCGGCGACGTCGACGGCCGCTGCACCGGGACCTGTGGCACGCCGTCCGATTCGGACGACGACAGCGACAAACCAGACCCCAGCGGCGGCACCGGCGGCAAGGGTGACACCGGCGGGACCGGGGGCACCGGGGGCACCGTCGATACCAACCCTGCCGACGATGCCGCGGAAGTCGCCTCGGTCAGCGTCCTGCCGTCGACCGGTTCCGGGTCGATCGGTTCCGGCGGCAGTGAGTCGCTCCTGATTGTGGGCTTGCTCGCTGCTCTCGCGGGGATTGGATTCCGGCGACGCCGATCGTTCCGATAGCGACTCGAAAACGTGGAAACACACCGAGTCCCCGGCCCATGGGCCGGGGACTCGGTGTTGTCGGCAAAGGAGAGGTCCTTCGCTGCGCTCAGGATGACCGTGGGAGGGGCGTGCTCTAGCTGGACATCCTGAGCGCAGCGAAGGACCTCTCCGTCGTTTCTGGTTGGGCAATCCTACGTTCCCAAGAAAAGCCGCGCCGTCAACTCGCCCCACGGCGCGAGACCCGTCTTTTCGAATCCGGCGCTCAGGTACAGTCGCTCGGCGACGACGTTCGCGGGGTCGTAACCGACGTTGAGGGCGGTGCAGCCGGGTGTCCGTCGCAGCAGATCGATCAGGCGGGCGAGGGCGGTACGACCGAAACCTCGGCCCTGGTAGCGACCGTCGATCATGAAGCGGTACAACCAGTATTGCCCGTCCTGCGGATCGATGCCGTACATCAGGAAGCCGACTGCGGTGTCGTCGTCGACGATCGCCATCAATTGGAGCGCCGGGTAAAACTTCGATTCCGCGATCGACCAGACATTCGGGGCGACGAAATCGGACTGGTCCTCGCGCACCCGTAGTCCGGCAGCCTCTTCCCAGTTGTCCTTGGTGATCGGTCGCAGAACGATCGTCATCGGTCGTTCGCCCCTTCCTCGCTCGTACCGAATTCCGATACCGACGCAAGAAACGGACAGGCAACCGCTCGGCGCCCGCCTAGCATCGACGCGGTGACGCGAATGCGTCCACCGCGTTTCCGGCGCAGCGAGGAGCTTTTCATGTCTCTCTGTCATCCCTTTCGCTTCGGCATCGTCAACGAGCAAATGACCACCCGTCAGGCATGGATCGACCAGGCCCAGCGGGCGGAGGAGCTTGGCTACGCCACGTTCCTGATCCGCGACCATTTCGTCCCGGACTTCTTCGGCGACCAGTTTGCACCATTCACGGCCTTGATGGCCGCCGCCGCGGCGACGACCACGCTACGCGTCGGCACCCTCGTCATCGACAACGACTACCGGCATCCGGTCGTCCTCGCCAAGGAGGCGGCGACCCTCGATCTCCTGTCCGGCGGTCGCCTCGAACTCGGTCTCGGCGCCGGTTGGCTACGGGCCGAGTACGACAAGTCGGGTCTGCCGTTCCAGCCGCCCGCGACGCGCATCGCCCGACTGGAGGAGGCGATCCAGGTCCTCAAACGCCTCTTCGCCGACGCCCCGGCGTCCTTCTCCGGAGAACACTACGCGGTCTGCGAACTCGATGGCTACCCGAGACCGGCGCAGCGCCCCCACCCGCCCCTCCTGATCGGCGGTGCCGGCAAGCGCATGCTTGCCCTGGCCGCGCGCGAAGCCGACATCATCCACTTCTTGCCGTCGACCATTTCGACGGGAACGCTCGTCGCCAATCCGCGCGATCGGCTTGCGGCGACACTCATGGAACGGATCGCCTGGGTACGCCAACAGGCCGGCACCCGCTTCGCCGACATCGAACTCGCTCCCTCGGGCACCATCGTCATCGCCGACGACCGGCCGGCGGCGGCCGAGCGGCTGATCGCGGAGAACGGCTGGCGCGATCACGGCATCGGCGTCGAGGACGTCTGGGATATGCCCGGCGTCTTCGTCGGCACGGTGGACGAGATCACGGCCGCGATGATCGAGCGCCGCGAACGCTTCGGCTTCTCCTATTTCGTGGTCCCGAGCGCAGAGATGGAGACGTGCGCACCCGTCGTCGCGCGGCTCGCCGGCACGTGAGTTCGGGGTTCGAAGTTCGGGGTTCGGGGAACGAAGTCTTGCCTCGAACCCCGAACTTCGAACCCCGAACCTACCGTTGCAGCACCGCGACGGCGTCCGCGGTCGCGGCGGCCTCGATTTCGGCACGGGTCGCGCTCAGGAAGTCGCCGGGCATCGTGTGCTTGAGGGCGCTCGCGGCGAGGCCGAGGTTAAGGGCACGTGAGAGGTTTTCCGCGTCGTCCAGGTAGCCGGCGATAAACCCGCCGGCGAAGGCATCGCCACCGCCGAGGCGGTCGACGACCTCGATGTCGCGCCAGTCCGTCTGGGTGTACTCGTCGGATGTGCCGATCGCCAATGCGCGGAGGCGGAGGGCGCGGCTCGCGGTTGCTTTTTTGCGCGTGAGCACACACGCGGCGATGCCGAGGCGCCGCCGCGCGGCGCGCATCACCTCTTCGTGGTCGCCTTCGATCCCGAAAAACGTCTTCATGCTGCCGCGCCCGGCGAATATGACGTCCACCAGCGGCGCCAACTCGACGAAACAGGCGCGGGCGGCCTCCTCCGACCAGAGTTTGGAGCGGTAGTTGAGATCGAAAAAGACCGGCACGCCGGCCCCGTTGGCCGCGCGCACGGCGGCGAACGTCTCGGCACGAGCCCCGTCGCCGATCGCCGGTGTGATCCCCGAGACGTGGAACGCGGCGGCGCCTTCGAGAATCGAGGACCAATCGAAGGCGCCGGGCATGACGTTGGCGATCGCGGACCCCGCACGGTCGTAGGTGACCGCAGACGGGCGAGGATCGACTCCCTCTTCGAGGAAGTAGAGACCCATCCGCCCCTCGCGCTCCGGCACCCATTGCACGCCCGAGGTATCGACCCCATGCGCCTTTGCCTGCCGATCGAGATAGCGCCCAAGCGGGTTGTCCGGGAGGCGCGAGACCCACGCTGCCTGGAGCCCGAGGCAGGCGAGGGTCACCGCCGTGTTGAGTTCCGCGCCGCCGGGGCTGAGGTTGAGACTGATCGTCCGCTCGATCCGCTCGTTGCCCGGCGGCGTCAACCGGATCATTGCCTCGCCGAAATTGACCACACGCGGTCGCGCCGGCGACGCCGCATCAGTGACGTTGTTCATCGTTCCCCCCCCGCTGCAACCCGCGTCCGACCCCTTCGGCACGTATTGTGCGGCAATAGCCCAGAGCAGCGAAGCGCTGCCGGTCGCGTGCGGCAAGGAGGTGGACGTTGGCTGGGACGTCTCCAGCCGGGAAACTCGTCGGCACCCCACTGGCGCCCCGCGAAATCCCCCAGGCGGACAAGGCAGCCCGCAGACCGCGGACGGTCGGTCGGTGGGTGCGGCGTCACTGGCTGGACGCCGTGATGGTGGCGCCGCTCTTCCTGTACATCCTCTTTTTCATGCTCGTCCCGGTCTGCCAGTCGATCTACCTCAGCTTCGTCCACCCCGGAACGTCGGAACTCACGCTGGCCAACTACGACGACATCGTCCACCGCAGCCAGTTCAAGGACGCCTTCGTCAACACGCTCGGTATCACCCTCCTCGGCGTTTCGATGGAGATGGTCGCCGGCATCATTATCGCGCTGATGCTGGCACGCGGTTTCCGCGGTCGCGGCGTCTTCCGGTCGTTCGTGCTCGTGCCCCTCGGCGTGCCCACCCTCGTCGCCGGCGCGGCGATGCTCTACTTCGTCGGATTCAACGGCTACCTCAACAAGATCCTGTTCGATCTCGGCATCATCGACATCCCGGTCTACTGGCAGCAGAACGGCATCCGCGGCATGTTCGCGATCGCCATCGCCGACCTCTGGAAAACGACGCCGCTGGTCGTGCTGATCTTGCTCGCCGGTCTCGAAGCGATCCCCGGCGACGTCTACGAAGCGGCGAGCGTCGACGGCGCGAACGGGTGGCAGCGCTTCTGGCACCACACCCTGCCGCTGCTGATGCCGGCGGTGACGATGGCGCTGATCTTGCGCGTGATCGATGCGTTCAGGATCTTCGACATCGCGATCATTCTCGCCGGGCAGGCGATCCCGGTGATGAGTTCCTTCGTCTACTTCGACTACAGCGCCGGCCGGACGAACACGGCGGCGGCGGCGGCCGTGATCCTGCTGCTGATGATCATGGTCTTCGTCCTTGCCTACCTCTTCTTCGTCGCGCGGCGAACGGAGGAAGAGCGATGAGCGCGACCATCAGCCGCGGACCGCAGACCCAGGCGGCGGCACCGGCGCCCAAACGGCCGAGGCGCGGTTTCCAATGGACCGAACTCGGCTTCTGGATCCTGGCGCTGATCATCGCCGCGCTCTTCTTGCTGCCGCTCTACGTGCTGCTGAAGGTCTCGGTGAGCACGCTGGCGCAGGCAACGGCGCCTTCGCCGTCGTACTGGATCCACAACCCGACCTGGGCGAATTGGGACCGCTTGCTGAAGTGGAGCATCATCGGTTCGCCGCTCCGGCACAGCCTGACCGTCGCCTTCGGCACCGCCATCATCGCCATCGTCATCGCGGCGCCGGCCGCCTACGTCATCGCCCGCCTGCCGCGCGACGTCCGCTACCTGGTCGTCCTCGGTCTCCTCCTGACGCGGATGTTCCCCGAGGTGATCATCGCGACGCCGATCGCCAAGAACTTCTTCAGTTGGGGATTGAACGATCGCGACGTTGGATTGATCCTCGCCCATCTGATCAGGAGTCTCCCCCTCGCGGCCTGGGTCCTGGTCGGCACCTTCCAGGTCATCCCGCGCGAGTTGGAGGAGGCGAGCCACATCGACGGGGGCGGTCGTGTCGGGACGCTCCTGCGCATCGTCCTGCCGCTGGCCGCGCCGGGGATCGCGGTCGCCGGGATCTTCGCCTGGCTCGATTCCTGGAACGATCTCCTCTACGCGATTTACCTCTTCTTGACGGAACGGACGCTGCCGCTGCTGACCTACTACTACGCGAACCGCGGCACCGTAACCGACGTCGCCACCTTCTCGATCATCCTGACGATCCCGGTGATCCTGCTGACGATGGTGCTCCAGCACTGGATTCGCACCGGCTACTTGAGCGGTGCCGTGAAGGGATAGCAGGGTGATCTTTTCGCGTTTTCGGGACGACTCGTCCTGATTCGGCCGTCAGAGCGATTCGGGGCCGTCGTGGTGACGACTCCGGCGACAGGAGGTAGCTTCGGTGCAGACGTTCGACACGGATCGCGCCAATGCGATCGACGACCTACGACACGCGTTCTTTGCGGGTCGCTTGACCCGCCGCGAACTCCTCGTCCGCGCCGCGGCGCTCGGCATGACCGTGCCGGCGGTTTCCGCGCTGCTGAGCCGGCGAGAGGCAACGGCGCAGCAGGCGACCCCGGAGGTCCAACTCGGCAACTACAGCGGACGCAAGCTCTCCATTTCGATCGCCCTCGCCGAGGACGAGGTACCGGTCTTCCAGGACGTCGTCATCAACGGGTTCAAGAACGCGACTAGCGGCGACGTCGAGGTCATCAAGATCGAAGCCGCCGACGTCATCAAGACGCTCCAGGCGCAGGTCGGATCGGGCAAAGTCGAGATCGACCTGGTCGTTCAGGACAACAACTCGATTGCGCCGCTCGTCGCCGACAATCTGGTCGAGGAGCTACCGGAGGCGCAGCAGCTCGTCCCGCAGCAGACGATCCCGGCGCTCCTCGACGTCCTCAAGTTCAACGACAAGTTCTACTTCTTGCCCGCCCGCCCGAACGTCCAGATCACCTACTACAACGAGACCCAGTTCAGCGATTGGGGCGTGCAGCCGCCCAAGACCTGGGACGACCTGTCGGCGACGGCGAAGACGATCAAAGAGAAGGCCGGTGTCGGCAAGGTCTCGATTCAGGGTGTCCCGACCGGACCGGTCGGCGTCACCGTGACGCAATTCCTCTGGCAGGCGGGCAGCGATCCGCTCAAGATCAACGACGACGCCGGCGCGCAGGCGTTCACCTTCATGCAGAACCTCAAACCGGACCTGACCCCGCAATACCCGACCGCGACCTTCGACACGACGAACACCTACCTCCTCAACGAGAGCGTCGTGCTCGCCCAGAACTGGCCGTTCGGGATCAACGTGATCGTCGACAAGGGCGGGAAGAAGGACGTCAAGTCCTACTCCGGTTGGTCCGGTCCGCAGGGCAACGTGCTGGTCCTCGGTGGCGACGTGCTCGGCGTCGTCAAGGGTTCGCAGAACCGCGACATGGGGCTCGACTTCGCCAAGTTCTTCATGTCGAAGGACGTGCAGTCGACGCTGACCGCGAAACTCGGCTGGCCAGCCATCCGCACCGACGCCTTCGGAGCCGTCCAGGACTGGCAGCAGCCGTACTTCCAATCGGTCAGCGAGGCGCTCCAAGTCGCGAAGGCACGGCCGACGGTCACCTACTGGTTGCAGGTCGAGAAGAGTTTGAGCGACGCCTTCAACGACATCGTCACCAACGGCGCCGACGTCAAGAGCACGCTCGACAAATACCAGGGCGAGATCGACCAGGCCAAGAGCAGCGCGGGCGGCTAGCGATCGGCAAACGGCAGAAGGTTGGATCAAGCGGGCGGTCCCCGATCGGGGACCGCCCGCCGCATGTCTGCCGCACTCGACGTCGTGATCGCTCTTGACAAGTCGCTGAAACGAAACGGAAAATCCCCGCGCACGTTGTAAGACGCCGCGACGCGCTCTTCCGCTCCTCTCAGGGGGGCCGAGGAATATCCCGAGAAGGCGTTTCCGGGCTGCGGCGCCGGCCGGAGCCCTGTAGTCAGTGGAGAGGAGACCTGCGATGGCACGGGTTATCTTCGACGGGGTCACCAAGCGGTACGCGGGCGGGAACGTGGCGGCGGTCAACGACCTCAACATGGAGGTCGAAAACGAGGAGTTCCTCGTCCTCGTCGGTCCCTCGGGCTGCGGCAAATCGACCGCGATGCGGATGGTGGCCGGTCTCGAAGAGATCACCGAGGGCCGGATCATCATCGGCGACCGCGTCGTCAACGACCTGCCGCCGAAGGATCGGGACGTGGCGATGGTTTTCCAGAGCTACGCGCTCTATCCCCACATGACGGTCCGCGACAACCTCGCCTACCCACTCAAGCTGCGCAAGGTCCCCAAGGCCGAGCGCGAAACCCGCGTCCGCGAGGCCGCCCGCACCCTCGACATCGAACCGTTCCTCGACCGCAAACCGAAGGCGCTCTCCGGCGGTCAGCGCCAGCGCGTCGCCCTCGGCCGCGCCATCGTCCGCAACGCCGACGTCTTCCTGATGGACGAGCCCCTCTCGAATCTCGACGCCAAACTCCGCGTCCAAACCCGCGCCGAGTTGATCAAACTCCACGAGCGCGTCCAGACGACGACGATCTACGTCACCCACGACCAGGTCGAGGCGATGACGATGGGAGACCGCATCGCCGTGATGAGTCTCGGCGTCCTCCAGCAACTCGACACGCCGCAGAATCTCTACGACGTCCCGGCCAACAAGTTCGTCGCCGGGTTCATCGGTTCGCCGTCGATGAACTTCATCGACGTCACCATCCAGCAGGGCGACGGCGGACTCTACGCGGTCACGCCCGGTTTCCGGATGCGGGTGCCGGACCAGAAGGTCAACCCGCTGCGCGGCTACATCGGCCAGAACATCACGATGGGGATCCGTCCCGAGCACATCGCCGAGAAAACGCGCCTGAACGGCACAGCGCCGCCGGACTCCGTGATCCCGGTGACGGTCGACGTGGTCGAGCTCCTCGGCAACGAGATCTTCGTCTATCTGACGACCGACCACAACGCGACGCTGACCGCCCGCATGGACCCGGACATGCGCCTCACCCGCGGCCAGAAGATCGAAGTGGCCGCCCCCTCCGATAAGATGCACTTCTTCGATCCGGCGTCGGAGCAGGCGATCTGACGAGACGGACAGACGGACAGACGGACAGACGGACAATACGAAGAACGGCCGGGAGCTTTCCCGGCCGTTCGCGTTTCTCTCTTCTGTCCGTCTGTCCGTCTGTCCGTCTGTCCGTCTACTTCTCGCCCGCCGCGATCGCCTCGCTCTCGGCGGCACCGGCGACGCGGACCTTGATCTGCTTCGGCTTGGCCTGCTCGGCCTTCGGCAGGCGAAGGCGAAGGATGCCCTGCTCGAAGGTGGCGTCGGCCTTGGCGGAGTCGACCTCGATCGGGAGCGTGACCGAGCGGGTGAACGTCCCGTGCGGCAACTCGTGCAGGTACCAGGTGGCGTTCTTGGCCTCTTCGGACTGGGCGACGTTCGGCGTCTTGCCGCTCAGCGTGACCGTGCCCTGGTTGATCGTGATCTCGATGTCCTCCGGGCGCAGACCCGGCACGGCCGCGATCACGAAGACCTCATCACCCGTCGCGTAGACGTCCAGCGGGAGCGGCATCCGGCTGGAACCGTTCGGCGCCGCCGACCAGAACGAGCGGAACGGACCGCCGACGAAGCTGTCCTGCAGCAAGCGATCCATCGCATCGCGCAGACTGACGAACTCTTCCGCAACCGGGAAACGACTGACCATAGGTGAACCCTCCACTCGTGACGTTGGTGAGAGAAATCACACACGTCGCCCTCACCGTTCTTCTCTGCGATAACTCTATCAAAGTTTTCATTTCTTGTCAAGAGGTCTACACGGATCGTATCAAAGATTAGGTGCTCGGGGTTACCGCCGGGCCACGGGATCGAGCGCGTCGCGCAGTCCGTCGCCGGCGAGGTTGAAACCGAGCACGGTCAGGGCGATGGCGAGACCGGGGAAGATGCCGATGTAGGCCGCATCCAGGATGTAGCGTTGGGCATCGCTCAGCATCCGTCCCCACTCCGGCGTCGGCGGTTGGGCACCCAGACCGAGGTAACCGAGGGCCGAGACGAGGAGGATCGCGTTGCCGACGCCGATCGTACCTTGCACGATCAGGGGCGTCAGGATGTTCGGCAGGATGTGACGCCGCATGATCGCGGCGTCGGTCAACCCCGTCGCCCGCGCGGCGTCGACGAACTCGCGCCGCTTCACCGTCAGCGTCGATCCCCGCGCCAGCCGGGCGAAAATCGGCACCCCCACCAAACCGGCCGCCAGGCGCGCCGATCCCAGCCCCGGACCGAGGCGCGCGGCGATCATGATCGCCAGCAGGATCGCCGGCAGCGCCAGCATGAGATCGACGAACGCCATGATCGCCAACCCGGTGCGACCTTCGAGGTACCCCGCGACGACGCCCAGCAGCGTCCCGCCGGCGAGTCCGACCGCGACCGAGACCAACCCGGAGAGGATCGAGTAGTGCGCACCGTGGACGACCCGCGCGAAGACGTCGCGGCCTGTCTCGTCGGTCCCGAACCAGTGCTCCCAGCTCGGTCCCTGCAACCGAACGCGCACGTTCTGGTGCGTCGGGCTCTCCGTCACCAACGGACCGACGACGGCGATCAGGGCCAACACGACCAGGATCGCCAGCCCGACGACCGCCAGGCGGTTTCGGACGAAGCGGCGCCACACCCGCGCCGACGGTCGCTCCTCCCGCGCAAGCCGGACGACGGCGGCATCGGTCATCCGCTCAACCTGATCCGGGGATCGACGAGCGCGTAGACGATGTCGACGAAGAGATTCAATAGGACGAAGACCGCACCGAGGAGGATGACCACCGCTTGCGTCACCTGGTAGTCCCGCGCCGCGATCGCGTCGACCGTCAGCTTGCCGACGCCCGGCCAGGCGAAGACCGTCTCCGTCACGACCGCACCGCCCAGGAGCGAGCCGAACTCCAATCCGACGACGGTCAGCACCGGGATCAGCGCGTTGCGGTAGGCATGGCGGCGGACGATGACCCCTTCTGCCAAACCCTTCGCCCGCGCCGTCCGCACGTAGTCCTGCCCCATCGCCTCGATCAATGAGGCGCGCGTCATCCGGGCGACGATCGCGGCGGGCCACCCGGCCAGGGTGATCGCCGGCAGGATCAGGTGCTTCAGAGAGTCCTCGAAAACGGGCCAGTTGCCGTGCACCAGCGAGCTCAGCACCAGGAAGTGCACCGAGGGATCGACGCCCAGGCGCGGGTCGACGCGTCCAGACAGCGGTAGCCACTCCAGCCAGAGGCCGAAGACGATGATCAGGATCAGACCGAGCCAAAACGTCGGGATCGAGATCCCGACCAGGGCGCCGAAGGTGCTCGAATAGTCGAACAGCGAGTGCGGTCTGCGCCCGGCGATCGTCCCGGCGACGAAGCCGATCGAGCCGCCGAGTACCATCGCCGCCACCGCCAACTCGATCGTCGCCGGGAACCGCGCGAAGATCTCGTCGGCCACCGGGGCGTTCGACCGGTAGGAGCGGCCGAAGTCGCCGACCGCCGCGTGGGACAGGAAGTCGAGGTATTGGACGACGAGCGGTCGATCGAGCCCCAGTTCGTGCCGCAGGCGCGCGATCGACTGGGGATCGGCGCGGACGCCCAACTTGAGCACCGCCGGGTCCCCGCCCGCGGAGTGGAGCATGAAGAACACGATCAGCGAAATCCCGATCAGGATCGGGACGGCGAGGAGAAGCCGGCGGAGGACGTAGGTGAGCATGCGGGAGTCGTCAGTCGTCAGGCGTCAGGTGTCAGAACGGTAACTCGAAGTCGAAGGGAAGCCGGTCGATGGCTTCGTGACCGTCGGCTGTGATGAGCAACATCCGTTCCAATTGGAACGCGCCGACCCCGTAGACGTAGTAGGGGAGTTCGAGACTGACCACCATACCGGGAACGAGGGGACGCGACTCGTCCGGTGCGATGAACGGCGGTTCTTCGAAGTGCTGGGTGAGTCCGACGCTGTGCCCGAGGTGACCGCGACCGTAGTTCGCGTAGCCGGCATCGTGCATGGCGGCGGTGCCCACGCGGAACACCTCGGCGAAGGTGACGCCGGGTTTCACTCGCTCCTGCGCCGCCGTCAAGGCACCGTGGAGGGCCGCGAAGACGTCTCGTTGCTCGCGTGTCGGTGCCATCGCGTAGGTGCGGCCGATGTCGCTGTGGTAGCCGCCCACGTCGACCTGCATGTCGAATTTGATCGTCCGACCGGGGCCGACGACGTGTGGCACGTCCGCGCCGAAACCGATCGAGGCGAGGCCTTCCGCCTGGCGAAAGGCCGCGAAGCGCGAATCGGTGATCACCCGCTCGTGAACCGCCACTTGATAGGCCGCGTTCACCGCCGCTTCGCTCATCCCCGGTTCGAGGCGAGCGACCGCGCCGGCGATCCCGACTTCGGTCAACTCGCCCGCCAGTCGGAGCAGCGCGATCTCGTCGGCATCTTTCAGCGCCCGCAGATCGTCGAACACCGAGGTGGCGTCGACCCATTCCACAACCGGCAGGCGCCCCTGCAATCCGTCGCGCGACATTGCGGAAACCGACTCCAGGTCGGCGCCGACGCGGTTGACCTCCGGCGCGACGGCCCGCACCGCCTCCGCAACCCGATCGAGGACCTCTTCGAGATCGAATTGCGCCGGTCGTGCGACCGTCCCGCTTCGCGCCGCGCGCACCCGTTCGGCGATGGAGTCGCCGGCAACACCGCGGACGTCGATCGACTCGGTCCAGATGCGAAAGGCGAATCGCTCGTCGGAGGTGGAAACGGCGGGATCGCCGCCGAAGTCCGGCGCGACGACGGCGCGGGCGCCCCTCGTGCCGATGGCGACCGAGAACAGACCGGGAACGCGCCAGTTGGTCGCGATGTAGTTGCTCTGGCCGGAGAGGTAGGCGGCATTCTCCGGCGTCAACGCCAGGAGGCAACCGAAGCCGTTGACCGCAAGGGCATTCGCGATCCGCTCGTGCCGATCGGTGCCCGTGTACCAGGTGGACAATGCGCTACCTCGTGCGTTTGGGGCGACGAAGGAGAGGTCCTTCGCTGGCGCTCAGGATGTCCAGGGGAGGGGCGTGCCCCAATTGGACATCCTGAGCGCC
>DATBFX010000485.1:0-9486 GCA_036558305.1 Thermomicrobiales bacterium
ATCGCGCAGTTGCTGATCGTACCGCTGGTGGTGGGCGAGACGTGCCTGGGGGCGATGCGGTTCGCCTCGCGGCGGGCGGGGAGGTTCGGCGACGCGGCCCTGCGGTTGGGGCAGGAGATCGCGGCGCAGACGGCGCTGGCGGTCCAGAACGCGCGGCACCTCGACGATGCCAAGCGGTACGCCGAGGAGCAGTCGACGCTGTTGCGGTTGAGTCAGGCGGTGATTTCGAACCACGATCTGTTCGGGGTGCTGAAGCAGATCGCGGAGGCGGCGCTCGGGCTCGACGGGGTCGATGGCTGCCGGATCGCGCTCTGGCGGGAGGAGATGGACGCGGCGGAGTTGGCGGCCGATGCGACGGTGGATGACTGGTCGTCGCTGTACCGGCCGGGGGAGCGGTTGCCGCTGGCCGATTGGCCGAGTTATCGGGATGCGGTGGCGCACGGGCGGATCCGGGCCTTCCACGCGATCGATTCGGACATCCACGCGCGGGAGCGGGCGAACCTGCTGGCGGACGGGATCCACTCGGCGACGGTGATCCCGATCATGATCGGCGAGGAGGGACAGGGATTCCTGGCGCTGCACGCGCGGCAGCGCCGGCGCGTCGGCGAGGGGGCGCGGCGGTTCGCGCGGGAACTGGCGGCGCAGGCGGCGGCGGCGATCGATCGGGCGCGGTTGTTCGATGCGCTGCAGCGGCGGGCGGAGACCGACGGCTTGACGGGGTTGCTGAACCACCGGGCGGCGCAGGAGGCGATGGACCGCGAATTGGCGGTGGCGCGGGTGGCGCGGACGCCGCTGTCGGTGATCCTGGTCGATCTCGACGATTTCAAACTGTTCAACGACACGCACGGGCATCTGCTCGGCGACCGCGTACTCTGCGAGGCGGCGGCGGCACTGCGGGCGTGCTCACGCCCGGGCGATCTGGCGGCGCGCTACGGCGGGGACGAGTTCTTGCTAATTTTGCCCGGCGCGAGCGCGACCGTGGCGACGGCGATCGGGGAGCGGTTGCTGAAGCGGATCTCGGGGACGACGGTCGGGACGGGGGTGCTCGACTTGCCGATCCGGATTTCGGTCGGGGCGGCGACGTTTCCCCACGATGGGCGGAACCGCCAGGATTTGATCGGACGGGCCGACGCGGCGATGTACGCGGCGAAGGACCTCGGCGGCGGTGCGATCGGGGAGGCGGGGCGGGCGACGCGGACGCTGGAACCGACGGCGTTCGGGGCGTTGAGCGGGCTGGTGCGGGCGGTCGACCGGAAGGACCGGTACACGAAGGACCACTCGGACATGGTGCGGGATTTTGCGGTGGCGTTCGGCACGGCGCTCGGGTTGCCGAAGGACCAGATCGAGGCGCTCGACATCGCCGGTCAGTTGCACGACGTCGGGAAGATCGCGGTGCCCGATTTGATCCTGCGCAAGCCGGGGCAACTCGACGTCGAGGAGGAGGCGACGATGCGGCAGCACGTTGTCTTCGGCGAGTTGATGATCAAAGGGGTGCCGCACCTCGGCGACGTGTTGGCGGGGGTCGCCCACCACCACGAGCGGTGGGACGGCGGCGGCTATCCGTACGGCAAGAGCGGTCCGGAGATCCCGCTGCTCGGGCGGATCCTGGCGCTGGCCGACGCCTACGCGGCGATGACGCACGACCGGCCGTACCGACGGGGGCGGTCGCGGCAGCAGGCGGTGGCGGAGTTGCGGGCCGGGGCGGGGACGCAATTCGACCCCGATCTGGTGGAGCCGTTCATCGCGGCGGTGGCACCGGCTCCGGGCGAGACGGGCGAGCGGACGGCGGCGCCGGGGAAACGGGCGGTCAGCTCCGGGTTCCTGATGGGCGATGCGAAGCTGCGGGTGGCGCGGCCGGACGTGCGGGTGCAGACGGGGATGCTGGCGGGTGGGTAGGCGGTAGCTTCATTGCCAAGAGGTTTCGATGCAGGCAAAGCAATACGCCGGCGGGTTGGGCGCTTGTGCGCGTACGCGGGCTGGCGTCTGCGCCACGGAGCGGAGACCGCTACCCAAACGCCGGTAGGTTTGCTAGGCTGGGCAGCAGGAGGATGAGCCGATGAGCGTGACGCTAACCCCCCGAACCGAAGCGGAAATCCGGCGCTGGCTTGAGACGGGGCGCTACGCCGACGCGGACGCGGTCGTTCACACGGCGCTGGCGGCGCTGGAAGCCCAGGAGCAGGAAAAGCACCAGAGGCTGCGCGCACTTGTCCTGGCCGGCCACAACAGCGGCCCGGGCGAGGAATCGACGGACGAGCTTTGGGAGGAGATCGCGCGCGAGGCAGACGAGGCCGATCGCCTGGGACTGCCGATCCGCCGTGAAGTCCAGCCGTAGGCTCCGCCTCTCCCCCGAGGCGCGCGCCGACGATCGGGACATCCGACGCTACACCACCCAACGGCGGGGAGCGCGGCAACGGGACCTCTACTACGCCAGACTCAACCAGGGCATGCACGCACTGCTCGACTACCCGGAACGCGGCCGATCGCGCGACGACCTCTACGCCGGCTGCCGCGGCCTGCCAGTCGAGCAGCATGTCGTCTTCTACTACCTGACCGACGGCGAAGTCGTCATCGACCGCGTACTCCACGGGAGCCAGGACCCCACCGGAAAAGTCGGCCCGTGAATGCACGACGAGCGACGAGGCTTCCTGAGCGAACGCTCTGTCGCCCGCATCGGGCAAAGCAAAACGCCGACGAGTTGGGCGCTTGCGCGCGTACCCCGGTCGGCGTCTGCTCCGTCTCGCACCTCCCGGCCCGAGGGCCGTTCCGCGTCCGACGTGCCACCACTCTACACCCGTACGTACGCTGTGTCAAGGGGTCACAGGGGGCAATTTCGGCGCGCATTTACGGGGCGAGGTTGGTCTCGCAGTTGACCGCGGTGTCGACGTCGCTGAAGCGGTAGCGGTCGCGGCCGGGGCCGCAGTCGACCTTGGCGACATCGGCGACGTTGACGGTGTCGATGCCGGGGCCGCCCTCGACGAGATCGGCATCGCTGAAGTCGATTTCGTCGTTGCCGGCGCCGCCGCGGAGGGTGCCCGCACCGGACCCGGTGAGGGTGTCGTTCCCCGAACCACCGTCGGCAAAGGCGACGGCGTCCAACTCGAAAAAGTCGTCGTCGGTTTCGCCGAAGGCGCTGGCGCCGGCTCTGGCGACGAGAAAATCGTTGCCTCCACCGCCGTGCGCTTCGCTGTTGGCGCCCTCGACCGCCATTCTGTCGTTGCCGGCGCCGCCGTCCACGACGTTATTGTCGGTGCCGGCGTCGAAGCAGATGGTGTCGCTGCCGGTCGAGCCGAAGATGAGGTTGTTGCCGAGACCGCGGACCGTCTCCCCGGCGTGGCGGATGTGATAGGTGGTGCCGAATGGGACGACGATGGTGACCGGACGGTCGAAGCAGAGGCCGAGGTCATCGGCGAGGGCTCGTTCGTGAGGAGCACCCATTGTCGCGAACGCGGCCGCGATCAAGACGATCACCGCGAACGCTTTGCGCATCGCCGTCATCGACGTTTCCCCTTCCACGTTTTCGAGCACGCTCGACTCGATCGCTGTTGACGCGGTCCGGAGATGGTGTATCGATTCCTGATGAATGATCGCTCCCCGTTGCGCCGGGTGACAACGGGGCGATCCTCCCGCGGTTGTCGGAACGGCTACAGGAGCGCCTTGAGGCGGTCGGGGCCGATGTTGCCGCCGTGGGAGACGGCGGCGTTGCCGGTGAGGAGGGCGGCGGGTTCGACGATTAGCCTCGGCTGTTGCGGAGCGCAGCCGTCTCGTCCTCGGTGACGAGCGCCACCTGGTCCTGGGGCACCGCGAACCAGGCAATGGTCGTTCCGTCGTCTCGGGAAAACTCGACCTCGTACGCCTTATCGCCGTAGACGTCGACAATCACGCCGGTGTCGCCCGCGAGGACGCCCTTGCTGCGATAGTCGTCGCTCATGAGTTTGACGAGCGAGAACTGGGGGAGCGGCATTGCTCAATCCTCCCTCATCGACGGGCAAACCCCGCGAACGGGGTCACCAACCAAAGCGTACCACCAGGCTGCAGGATCCACCCGGACAAGATCGTCGTGCCTCGTAGCTCAATCTCGATCGTCACGCGCTGCCCGAACTCGTCGCCGTCGCCGACCGCGTATTCGCCGGCGGCGATCCGTTCCAGCGCCTGCGAGACATACGTTTGCGCAAGGACCCGGGCATCTTCTTCGCTTCGCGGTCGATAGCCGAGACGTGCGACGAAGATGCGATCCTTGCCTTTCGGATGATCGGGGACGAGCACGTATTCCGAGAATTTACGCGGATCGGCGACGATATCGACGGGAACGATCGAAGGCGCATCACCGTTCGGCCCCTCCACGTGCCAAGAACGCCGCACGGTCCCCACCCCGTCGTCCGATCCTCATCCTCGATCCGGCAGCGAGTGTATCACCCGACACTCGTCGCCTGCGGGAGCGCACTGGGCACTCCCCTAGGCCGAGGCGGTGGAGCTACAACCAATTCTTTGAGCCGCTGCGGGCCGATGTTGCCGCCGCTGAGGATGGCGACGGTGGGGGAGCCGTGGGGGACGGCGGCTTTGCCGGTGAGGAGGGCGGCGACGGCGGCGGCGCCGGCGGGTTCGGCGAGGAGTTTGGTGCGGGCGAGGAGGAGGCGGAGGGCGGCGGCGATCTCGTCGTCGGCGACGGTGACGGTGTCGTCGACGTGCTGCCCGATGATGGCGAGGTTGAGATCGGCGGTGAAGGGGGCGGAGAGACCGTCGGCGATGGTCTCGTTGCGCTCGATGCGGACGGGGTGACCGGCGCGGAGTCCCTGGAGGACGGCGGTCGAGCCTTCGGGTTCGACGCCGACGATGCGGAGGTCGGGTCGCAGGGTTTTGGCGGTGAGGGCGACGCCGGAGATGAGACCGCCGCCGCCGACGGGGACGACGAGCTGTTCCACCTCGGGGGCGTCGTCGAGGATTTCGAGGGCGACGGTGCCCTGACCGGCGATGACGGCGGGATCGGCGAAGGGGGAGACGAAGGTGGCGCCGGTGTCGCGGCCGAATGCTTCCATCGCCTCGAAGGCCGCGCCGATGTTGGGGCCGAAGCGGATCTCGGCGCCGTAGCCGCGGATCGCTTCGACCTTGGCGGGGACGGCGTTCTCGGCCATGAAGACGGTGCAGCGGACGCCGGAAGCGGTGGCGGCGTAGGCGAGGGCTTGACCGTGGTTGCCGGCGGAGAAGGTGACGACGCCGCGGGTTTTCTCGTCGGGGGTGAGTTGGAGGACGGCGTTGAGGGCGCCGCGCACCTTGAAGGAGCCGGTGCGCTGGAGGTTCTCGGCTTTCAGGCGAAGCGTCGTCCCGGTCATCTGGCTGAGGGTCCGCGAAGAGAAGAGTGGGGTGCGCGGCAGGAGGGAGGCGAGGCGATCGCGCGCGGCGTAGACATCATCGATCGTGACGGTGATCGGCGTGGTACTGGTCATCCGCTCTCTCCCGATCGCGTGCTTCGCGGGCAATGGTTCGCCGTTGGGCGACACGGGAGTATACCCGGCGGATCGGCCCCGCTCGCTTCTCTCATGCATTCAGGTGAGCAGCGTGCGTAACTGCCGAGCGCCGCGCACGAGACCGTCCAGCCATTCGGGGAGCGCGGGATCGGCGGCGGACCAGCAGGCGTTGAGGACCGCCCCCACGAACGCCCACGCGAGCAACTCCTCCTGGTCGATCGCCCAGACCTCGGCGCAGATCGCCGCGCGCCGCGCCGCGACGGCGCGGTAGTCGTCTCGCGCCGTCACGCCCGGCGGGTTGTACATCCAGGCGGCGATGTCGAAACCGGGGTCGCCGAACAGTCCCTTGGGGTCGATGATGGCCCAGTCGCCCGAGGCGCGCTGGAGCAGGTTGTGGTGCTGGAAGTCGCCGTGCAGAAGGGAGGCGCGCGACGACCGCGCAAGCAACGAGGCGCCCAACCCTTGGGCGTGTGCGACCAAGTCCTGCGCGATCCGATCCGGACGCGGGGACCAGTCGAACAGCGCCCGCATCCAACGGCGCAGCGGGAAGAGACCCGCCGGGTCCGGCACCGGACGCCACATGGTGGCGACCGTTTCGGCCGCCAGGCGGGTGGCGTCCTCGTCGGTCATCGCGACGTGGCGGAGTTGGGTGCCGGGGACGATCCGCTCGATGACCATGGCGCTGCGCGCGAAGTCGACGTCGTACAGCCGTGCAACGTTTGCGCCGGCGGCCAACCTCAGCGCGGTCGCCTCGGCGCGGAACTCGTCCGCGAGCGGTGACGACTTGATAACCACCGGACCGAGTTGGGCCGAGCGACCCAGCAACACCAGGGTCACGTAGCTCTCCGGGATGACCGGATCGAGGTCGATCGCCCATTTCGCGCACAGGTCGGCCACCGTTGCCGGCAGCGAATGGAGCCAGCCAGGGGTCACCTCGCGCTGGTCCCATTTGCCAACGGTCTCTACCAGACGATGGGGCAGGGGTATTCCGGTGTGGAGGATCACGCTCATCTGTGCGACGCCCCGTATTCGTCTCGGACCCGCCCCAGCGCCATGCTCAACTCGTGGAGCAGGCGCCGCCATTGCCGATCGACTTCGGCCACTCGGTTCGGGACAACCGCGTCCCGCCAACGTATCTACGGTCATGTCTCAAGAACGCGACGGTCACCGACGGGTGTTCGCCTGGCGAGTCTGCCGGAACTCGATTGTCGCGCAATCGGCCTCGTCATGATCGTGTCACAACCAGCCGGTCGGTTCGACGCTCCAACTCCGGCGATCTGAAAGCCGAGTTGGGGTTAAGAGGCGACCGGCACCGCGAAGTTTTCGCGGTGCCGGCCGCCGAGGTTGGGGGGTGGAGGGAACGAGGTTAGAAGAGGCGGGTGCTGTTGGAGGCGGCGCCGAGGAGGGTGGTCGTGGCCTGGGAGAGACCGCCGGTGAGGCGCTGCATCCGGGCGCGGAACGGGTTGGTCGAGGCGCGGAAGGTGCGGCCCGGTTTGTGGCCGGCGAAGCGGTTGTCGATGCAGATGAGGTCGACGGCGGCGCAGAAACCGAGACCGCTCTCGCCGTCGGGGTCGATGACGTGGAGCCCGACGATGCCGTTCTGGACACCGGCAACGCGATAGCGGGCGCCGGGTCGCAGGACCGGTCCGGGTGTGCGGGCGTCGAGGAGATCGGTGGCGGAGAGGAGGAGGGACGGCGCCGACGTGGGGACGACGCGCCACTCCTCGGCGATCTGAGGTCGGAGGACGGCGGTCTGTTCGGTCGCGGCGAGTGGCAGATCGGGCTCGCCGGATCGGTCGGGCTCGGGCGCCGGTTCCGCCGGAGTCGGTGCGGGGGGTGGGGTCGCCTGGGGAGGTTGGTCGGTCGTACCGGCCAGGAGTTCGGCCCAGGCGGCTTCGTCGGCGGCCGAGAGAGGTCGGGCGGACGTCGGCCAGGCGCTGCCCCGCGCGGACGGGGCCGAGGCGGATAGCCGCCGGTACCAGAGCCGCGTGTGTTGCCGCTTGCGAAGCCCGTGCACCCCGTCCATTGATGCTCCCCTGTCTCCTGATACTCCGTCCGTGCTAGCCCGAGTGGCCTAGCCCAATGGTACGGGGCGGGGCGCGAGGAGGGACCGGCCCAACGGTCATAATGGGCGCGGGGAGATTGGTACCGGACGAGGCGAGAAACGCCCTCGCGACAGTGGGGATCGCAGATTCGCATGGATCGTGATGGATCAAAGGAGCAAGGACCGGAGCCGGTCGGTGCCGGCGCCGCGCCGGGCAAGATCCGGCAGGTGCGGTTCGACGCGGCGGCGGTCGAACTCGTCGCCGAGACGTTGGGGGTGGCGGCGGGGACGGCGCCGTTTCGGCTGCCGAGCGGGGCGGTCTACCAGATCATGGTGCCGGACAGGGAGGGGCGGCCGGCGGTGATGCTGACGCTCTGGCCGTCGATCCGGCGGGTGGACGCGATCGCGACCGCGGCGACGGTCGTCTTCACCGACGTCGGCACGGTCGATCTGGTGGCCGACGTCGAGGTGCAGTTCCGCCGGGCGAACCGGGATTACCTGATCGTGGCGCGGGGCGGGAAGGTGATCGTGCGGGCGTGAGGCGCCGCGCCGTGGGCTGAGCGCAGCGACGGCGGCGATCGGTTTGACTTTGACGCATTGTTTCGGCAATGGCGAGGGCGGTTGACCCAGGGTTGAAAGCGCCCAGAGGGTTCCCGCTCCGGGGTGAGAACGAACAGCCGACCGCATGACCGAACCAAGTCGGCAAGGCTCATCAGGGGGCTGAGTACGGAAGCAGCCAGGGCGGTTGTGAATGGCACGCTTGGTCGCCCCATCGACGGCCGGTGGCGTCTCACCGACATGACCGGCCGCGGCGGCGTCCTTGCGGTGGTCCGTCGGGGCCGTCAAACCACGCCGGGCGGCGCCCCCTCAACTCACCGCGTTTTTCACGAGCGCGCCGATCCTTGCCTCGGTGGCGGCGGTTAACTCCGTCAGCGCGAAGGCGGTCGGCCACATCGCGCCGTCGTCGAGGTGCGCCGCGTCGCCGAAGCCGAGCGTCGCGTACCGCGTCTTGAACTTCTCCGCGCTTTGGAAGAAGCAGACGACCTTGCCGTCCTTGGCGTACGCGGGCATCCCGTACCAGAGCCGCGGCGCGAGGGCCGGCGCGCTGGCCGTGATGAGGGCGTGGAGCCGTTCGCCCAGGGCGCGGTCCGCTTCCGGCATCCCGGCGATCTTCGCGAGCACGGCGCGTTCCCCGTCTTCTTTGTCCGCGCGCGGGCCGCGGCGCTTGGCCGCCTTAACCTCCTCGGCGCGCTCCTTCATCGCGGCGCGTTCCTCGGCCGTGAAGCCCCCCGACCGTCGCGGTTCGGCCGCGCCGGTGCCCTCGGTGGCCTGCTCGTCGACTCCTCGCATCCGGGACCTCCTCTGTGTCGCGTGCGCTTCGTTCGGTACGTCAACTCCATGACGAAACCGACCGGGAGAATGCGACCGATGGACGGCGAACCGCCAGCCGCGCGCGTCCCGTCGGGTCGTATGCCGCAAACCGTGGGCCACCGAGGGGCGGTTGCCGCCGGCCTCGGGGACCGGCAGGCCAAGACGCCGGTCGACGCCTCGCCACACGCTACCAGAGTTGACCGCGAATGTGTGTCAAGGATGTCGGCTCATCCGCACCAAGGGATCGTTCCAGAGGGGAAAGGATGCGACCGATCTTTCCACGCACGGCCACCAACCGTCGTCACCAACTTTGCGGAAGACCCACCGCCCGTGCCCCCTCGTCGCCGGACCGGCACCGGCGCGCCGCCGCCTGTCGATCGTCTCCCGGAGGGCGGCGACGGTCGCCGTTGGGTCGGCGTCGGGACATGGCCGGGCAGCATCGCCGATCGGGCGAGAGACGGCAGCGCCCCCGGTTCTGGCACCGGGGGCGCTGCCGCTGATGGGTGGGACCGCGAGAACCGGCCATCCCCCACTTCTGCTCGATGAGATGAGCAGGCAGGTTGGGCCGGCGGGCAGGCGCCGCTCACGACCCGCCGGCGCCGGTGACCA
>DATBFX010000486.1:0-14338 GCA_036558305.1 Thermomicrobiales bacterium
GCGATCAGACCGGCGACGAGGGCCGCCGCCGAGCTGCCGAGGCCCCGCGCGACCGGCACCTCGGCCCGGACGGTCATCGCGAACGGCGGCAGCGATCGTCCGTAGACCTGGGCGAGGTCGTGCATCGCGTCGAGGGAGTAATTGCTGGTCTGGCCGTCGAGCAGGTGGGCTTCCGACCCGGTGACGGTGACGGCGCCGGGATCGCCGTCGGTGTCGATCTCGATTTCGTTCCACAGATCGAGCGCGAGTCCGAGCGCGTCGAAGCCGGGTCCGAGATTCGCCGAGGACGCGGGCGCCCTAACCGTGAAGCGCATCGGCGAGCGTCCGCTCCAACGCCGCCTGGTCGGCGGGGATCGTGACCGGGCGGTTCGCCCCCGGTCGTGGCTGCCCGTCGCGATCGTGGAGGTGGTAGGCGACGACGGCATCGGCGTCCTTGAGCACGTGCCCGGTCAAAATGCCAACGACCGTCGCGTCTGGTGCGACGTGCCCTTCGCGCACCAGGCGACGCACACCGGCCAGCGACGCCGCCGACGCGGGTTCGCAGCCGATGCCGGCGCGATCGATCTCGGCCTTGGCGTCGAGGATCTCCTCGTCGGCGACGGTCGTGACGATGCCGTCCGTCAACTGGATGGCGCGCCGTGCGCGCTCGACGCTGGCGGGATTGCCGATCTTGATCGCGGTCGCGACCGTCTCGGCGACGACCGGGCGATAGCGGTCGAAACCGCTCGCGAAGTAGTCGGCGAACGGCGCCGCACCCGCCGCTTGCACCGTTGCCAACCGCGGCATCCGGTCGATCAGCCCGGCGTCGTAGAGATCCGAGAGCGCCTTGCCGAACGCGGCGGTGTTGCCGAGATTGCCACCGGGCAAGGCGATCACGTCCGGCACCTGCCAGTCGAGTTGGTCGAGGAGCTCGAAGACGATCGTCTTTTGCCCCTCCAGCCGGAACGGATTGACCGAATTGACGAGGTAGACCGGATGGTTGGCGGTCAACTCCCGCAGCAGCGCGAGGGCGGTGTCGAAATCGCCCTGGACCTGGACGATGCGGGCGCCGTGCGCGATCGTCTGCGCCAGCTTGCCGCCGGCGATCTTCCCCTCGGGGATCAGCACGAGCGCCGCCAAACCCGCCGCCGCCGCGTACGACGCGAGCGACGCCGACGTGTTCCCGGTCGATGCGCAGGCGACGATCCGGGCGCCGACCGCGACCGCGTGACTGACGCCGACCGTCGTTCCGCGATCCTTGAAAGACGCGGTCGGATTCTGGCCCTCGTGCTTGAGCCCGATCCGCTCCAGACCGGCGTAGCGAGCCAATCGCTGGTCCCAATAGATCGGCGTGTTGCCCTCGGCGCGGCTGACGATCGCCGCCTCCGGTAGCGCCGGCAGCAGCGCGCGGTATCGCCAGACACCGGACTGACGCAGCGTCGTCGGAAGATCGATTGCCAGGTCGCTCGGCCGCATCCGTTGCGGAAACGACAGTTCGACGTCCAACAGGCCGCCGCAATCCGGGCACTGAACGACGGGGCGATCGGCGGGCACGGTCCGACCGCACGCCATGCAGCGGACGACGATCGCCGAGAGCGATGCCTCGCCGCGCACGCGCGTTTCCTCCTGGACCAGGCTCATCTCCCCCCCTGCCATTCGTCGTTCCGTCGTTGCCGCCGGAACGAATGTGCTGGGGGAGGAGCATACCACGGTGGCACTGAGAGATCGCTGAAAGCAATGCCTGCTGGCAGGCGAGCTGGATCGCGGCGAACCTCCGTGTGGCAGAATTGAAGACGTTCGGCGGCTGGTTTGGCGGGGCTTCCTGTCTCAATCAACGGGATTCGCACGAGGAGCAACGCTTGCCGCCGCGGGACCTGTCGTTCGAAATCGTCTTCTACCAGGAGGAGGCTGGCCAGAAGCCCGTTGCCGAGTTTTTGCGCGGGCTGCGCCGTAGTCCGGTTCTTGCAAACCGGATACGGAGCGAAATCGAAAAGCTCGCGGATGGGCGCTATCACCGATCCCCAAACACGAAAGAGATTGGCCGAGATCTTTTTACGAGTTGCGCGTGCGGGGGGCAGACGACGGGCGCGTCTTGTATTTCTACACGGCGAATCGCCAGGTTATCGTCGTCCATGCATTCCGAAAGAAGTCACGACAGACGCCCACCGATGAGATCCGAATCGCACTCGCACGAAAGTCTCGGTATGAAGAGCGCGCCGAGATCCTGGAGGAGCCATGAAACCGGCCTTCAAGCAAGAACTCGATGAGATGTTCGAGGACATCGTCGACGATCAGGCCGTTGCCAAAGATGGGATGACACTCGATGTGGCGACCCAGTTCTACGCGTTGCGTGAGCGGCGCGGTCTGAACGCTGGAGGACGTCGCCAGGCGTGTCGATAAGACGGCGCGCACGATCGGCCGGATTGAGAACCCGCCGTTGGGCACTTCTCAGAACCTCTCGGAACTCAAGAAGATCGTCGAAGCCCTTGGAGCGGTCATCGACATCACGATCGTGCCTCTCGAAGACCTCGATGCCTATCAGGCGCTCTATCCGCCGAAACCGACATTGGAGAACGTCAAAGCTCGGCTGCAAGCCGATCAGTGGGCCTCTGAGACCAACGTCAGCCCAATTCCGCAGCAACCCGCGCGACCTCGGCGGCGAAAGGCCGGCTGAGGCGATTCTTCTTCAGGTTCTCGCGGACGATCCAGGTCAGGTCGCGGTCGCCTGAGCGCGCCCACCGTTCCAGGATCGGGAATCCCTCACGCGGGAGTGCCGCAACGAAGAGACTCGGGGCAAAGCCGAGACCCTTCTTGAGGACGGCGAACGCGTCCGACTTGCGTGCATTGGCACCGGCGGCGGCGAGGTTGGCGACGACTCGCTCGGTCATGCCGAGGGAGAAGCGCGCATGCTCGGGCGAGCGCAGCAGCGGCGGATGCGCCAGGGCGGTGACGATCGCGCGCTGTTCCAGGTAGTTCGCATCCGGAAGCCACGAATCGAAGATGCCGGCGAGCGCGGCGAAATCCCATTCGCCGATGCGTTGGAGCGCGACCGAGACCGCTTCGCGGATGCGCCACCGGCCGTCGTTGGCGAGCTCGCGGAGACGAGCCGCGATCTCCTCGCGGCGGTCGGCCCCAGCGGTTGGGTAGGCGGCGCCGAGGGCTTGAGTCGCGCAGAATGGCAGGAATTCACGTGGGCTGCCGGTCGGCGCTTCGTCTTCGGCGATGGCCAGCCATTCGGTCAGGAGCGCCCATTGCGGCTCGGTGGCGCCTTCGGCGGCGAGGCAGTCGGCAAAGGCGGCGGCGAGGGCAAGATTGGCCCGAGGGCCCGGGAGATTGGACCCGGCAAGCAATATGGATTCGAGTTCGTCGAAGCGGGTGTCGTCGGCGGTCAGGGCGCAGACGAGGGAGAAGTCGGGCTGCGCTCGTGCCATCCGGTCAACCTCGCAGGAAAGAACAACCGCCGGCAAGTCCTCGCCGGCGGTTGGATGCGTCTCGATCCGGAAGACTCTGCGCCGGCGGTTAGCTCTTGGCGCGATGCGAGCGGCAGACGGTGCGTTGGAGGTAGACGCCGTTCTGGTAGTCGAACGGACCGCCGCAGGTGATGAGCGTCAGGTCTTCCTGGTTGGTCGGACCGATGATCTCCTGGATCGGGGCGTTGGCGGAGTCGAAGTTCTTGACCCAATCGACCTCGTAGGTGTAGTCCTGTCCGTCGTCGCCGGTGACGTCGATTTTGTCTTTGGCCGCGAGTTGGCCGATGTTGTAGAAGACCGCCGGCCCGACGTCCCAATAGTCGAGGTGACCGGCCATGACGATGTTGTTGATCTCGCCGAGTTTGCCGGTCTCCTTGTACCAGGAGACGACCCACGGTCCGGTCGGATCCTCCATTTGGCCATCGACGATCTGGATCGTCTCGACCTGCGCATTGAGGTTGATCTTGGCGATCGCGATCGAGACCGGAATCACCCCCTGCGCCTGCTGAGACGTGTCCGGCTCGACGGGGATCGGGCCCGGTCGCTGCCCGCCGGTCGTCGGCACCTCGCCGAGTTTGGTCGAGACGATCTGGTCGTCCTGGGCCAACGCGTGCGCCGCCATCCCCGGCAACGCGCCGAGCGACAGCATCGCCGCCCCGACCAGACCGGCGCGGCGCGTGAAACGAAGTGAATCAGCGTCGTTCACCGGTGTCATCTTCATCCTTCGTCTCCGTTCGTCGTGCCGACGTGGATTGCAATCCCTGTTAGTCCCGATGACCGCGGGCATGACCCGTACATACCGGGTCGTGGTCGGAGTTCGCCCGCGCGTCCCATCCTTACATACGCGCGACGTTGCCAAATCGTATCACCTCGTCTCGCGAGGTTCGAGTGGTCGCCCATGCGACGCTGCCCGGAGATGGCGGCGTTGGGAACGCTCGACGGCCGACCGCGGGCCAAGTGTGCTACCCTCACGACGCCGGACCGGCGATGGCGTGGTCTGGTTGGGACATCCGAACTCACGCTCCGCGGCGAACACCCATGCCTGACCTCCCCAACCTCTTCCACGGTGACAACCGGCTGCTCTGGCTCCTGATCGGCGTTTGCCTGGCCATGGTGCTGACGATCGAAGCGGTCGAGGCGGCGGTGGAAGGCACCTGGCCGCACCAGCGGCGACCGACGCGGATGCTGCCGCGCGAACGCTCTGCCCACGCGATCTGGGGTGTCGTTGCGCTGCTGGTCCTACCGGGCGCGCTGCTCGAAATCTTGAATCTCGGCGTCCTGGTCTGGCGTAAATTGGAGCACACGCAGACGCAGGTGCTCGGGAGCATCTTCGTCGGGATCGGCTGGGGGATTTTTTTGCTCGCCAGTTCCGATCGGTTGCCGGTCCGGCGCTACCTGGCGACGGTCGGCCCGGTTGCCCCGATCGCGCTGCTCGGCGTGCTGTTGTTCGGTGACGTCTTGTTGCTGATCGCGTTTCTCGACATCAGACCCTCGGTCGACGAGGTCCGCGACGCGATCCCGGTCCTGATGGCAGGACGGTGGCTCGCCTGACCAACGGCCAGGCCACGCGGCACGTTTCGGCGCCGGCGGCAGATGGCAGGTAATCCCGCGAGCGATTACCCTGGGTCGGCGACGCGGCGGTACGCGGGCGAGGATGATATTCGGTTTATGAGCGACGGCGAACGCGTCCATCTCCAGACAGCGTCCCCGGAGGCGCAACCGTCCGTCGACCTCGGCGGAGCGTCGCTCGCGGTTGCCCAAGCCGGGACGAGGTTGCCGGTCGCGACGCCCGCAAAACGCGCGGTGGCGAAGCAGCCGTCGTTGCTGCGGGACGAAGCCTTCTTCCTGTTCTGGCTCAGCCGGTTGCTGACGCAAACGGGGCAGGGTGCACTGGTCTACGCCCTGCTGATCATCGTGGTCGATCGGACCGACGCGTCGTTCTTCAATTCGCTGTTCGTCGTCAGCGCGATCCTGCCGGCGCTGGCCTTCGGGTTGCCGGCGGGGATCGTCGTCGATTCGATCCCGCGGCGACCGCTGATGATCTGCCTCAACCTGGCGCGGTTTTCGTTCGCGCTGGCGCTGGTGGCGCGCGAGCCGTCGCTGCCGGGGATTTTCGCCGCCTCGCTCGGAATCTGGACGATCCAACAGTTCTACGCGCCGGCCGAGTCCTCGCTCCTGCCGACGCTGGTCCCCCGCGGCAGGTTGACCGGCGCCCAGGCGCTCTCCAATCTCGCGCTGACGCTGGCGCAGGCGCTCGGACTCGTCCTGCTCGCCCCGCTGATGTTGAAGACGACCGGGCCCACCTCGCTCTTTGCCGTCTGCGCCGTCCTCTTCGTGGCGGCGACGGTGCTGGTCGCGCTCTTGCCGACCGTCGAGGACCATCTGACGGCGCTGCCGGTTCGGCAACCGGCGCGGCGGCTCCGGGAAGCGCTGGCGTTGGGTTGGCGGACGGTGCGCAACGATCACGTCGTCTACGAGGTACTTACCGACGACGTCCTGGTCGGGGTCGGCGGAAGCGCCCTCGTCGTGATCACGCCGCTCTACCTCAAGGGAGTGCTGAACACGGCGGCGGAGAACACCGTCTTCGTCTTTGCGCCGGCCGCGCTCGGGCTTGTCGTCGGTCTGCGCGTTTCGGGCTGGATCGGTCTTATGCTGGGGCCGCGGCGGGTGGCGACCTGGGGCTTGATGCTGTTTGCCCTCTGCATCGGCTCGCTCGGATTCGTCAGCTCGATCCACACCTTCCTGGTGAACGGGTTGGGGATACCGGTCGACCGGATCGCGGCGACGCTGCACGTGCCGCCGCTGATCCTGATCGTGATGGTCATCTCGATTCCGGCCGGGTTCGCCTCGTCGGTCGTCAGCGTGTCGGCGCGTTCGGTTTTGCTGGCGCGAACACCGCCCGCGTCGCGCGGTCAGGTGATCGCCACCCAATCGCTGATCCAGAACGTCGGCGCCCTGATCCCGACGCTGGTGGCGGGGATCGCCGCCGACCTGATCGGCGTCGAACGGGTCGCCGTCGCCATCGCCGCGCTGATGGCCGCTGGCGCCGTCGCCGCATTGACCAAGTACCGCCCGGTCCCGGCGCCGGCAACGACCGGATGACCTCGTTCTGATCTCACAGATGTGCAAACGCGCCGCCCAGAAGTTCCCTCCGGGCTCATGCGTCATTATCACCAATGGGCCATTGCCAAACCGCCGCTCCGGGAGAGACTAGCCCCAGGCGGCAGAAGACGCCGCGTCGGGATCGAGGAGCGGCGGCCATGTCCAGTACGCGCGCAACGTTGGAACAACAAGCCGAGGCATACGAGCGCCACCTTCGCGAGAATTGGGATCGGTTGCCAGCCTGGGAGCAAGAGCAGGCGGAGCGGTATTTCGCCTGGAAGCACGCCAATCCGGGATCGCTGATCTATCAGCGCCCGGTGTCATCGGCGCCACGCGGCAATGAAGGATTGAGTTGGGCCGTCAAGGGGGGTTATCTCTGCGCCGTGGCGGCCTTTCTCCTGTCTCCCCTCATCTTTGCCCCGATCGGCATTCTCCTTGGCATCTACAACATCACTCGTGGGCGTTACGGACACGGCGTGGCCCACGTGGTCCTGGCGATCTGCGGCACGGTCCTGGCCATCGTCGTTTCCGCCCTGCTGCTCGACTGGATTCAAGTCCTCCAGGAGCGGCTCGTCGATCTCCAATCTCAGCGCCGCTGAGCGGATCGGCTGGCCGGTCGATCGGCGATTACCGCACGATCAATTGCATATACCGTTTCTTCCCGACCCTGAGCAACGCACTTTCGCCCGGAATCGCAAACGGTCGATCGACGTCGTCGATCCGTTCGTCGTCGATGGTCAGGCCGCCCTGGACTGCCAGGCGCCGCGCCTCGCCGCGTGAGGAACAGAGCCCGGCGCGGACGAATGCCTCCGCGATCGTGAACCGTTCGCCCAACTCGCCGGCAGGAATCTCAACGGTCGGGACCTCGACGGACGCGGAATCCGCCGAAGCGGTGCCGCGACCGAAGAGGACCCTCGCCGTTTCCTCGGCTCGTTCGGCCGCCTCCTCGCCGTGCGTCAGTTTCGTCGACTCGTAGGCGAGCACGCGCTTGGCCTCACGCAACGCCGCGCCTTCCTCCTTGGTGAGTTCGGCGATCTGCTCGTCGGGGAGAAAGGTGTAGAGCTTGAGGAGTTTCTCGACGGCGGCGTCCTCGACGTTGGTCCAGTACTGGTAGTAGTCGTACGGCTTCGTCAGGTGCGGATCGAGCCAGACGGAGTTGCCTTCGGTTTTGCCCATCTTCTGACCGGACGCGGTCGTCAGGAGCGGGCAGACGAGACCGAACGCCTGGCCGGCTTCGGCGCGGCGGATGAGGTCGACGCCGGCGACGATGTTGCCCCACTGGTCGGAACCGCCCATCTGGAGGGTGCACCCGGTCGTCCGGTAGAGGTGGAGGAAGTCGAAGGCCTGAACGATCCGGTAGTTGAACTCGACGAAGTTGAGCCCCGACCCCTCCAGGCGCAGCTTGTAGGTCTCCGCCGCCAGCATCTCGTTGACGGAGAAATGCCGGCCGATGTCGCGCAGGAACTCGATGTAGCGCAACGGCAGCAGCCAGTCGGCGTTGTTCATCAGGAGCGCCGGCGGGTTGTCGCCGAAGCGATCGCCGGCGAAGTCGAGGTAGCGATCGAACTGCGGCAGGATGCTACGCAGATTCATTCTTATCTCTTCCTCGGTTTGCAGGGCACGGGTGGACGTCTTGCCGCTGGGATCGCCGACAAGCGCGGTGCCGCCGCCGCCGAGCGCGATCGGGCGGTGACCGAAGCGCTGGAGCGAGGCGAGCATCATGATCCCGAGCAGGTGGCCGACGTGGAGCGACGGCGCCGTCGGGTCGAAGCCGACGTAGGCGGTGACGCCGCCGCGATCGAACGCCGACCGCAACGCGGTTTCGTCGGTGACGTCGTAGACGTAGCCGCGGGATCGCAGGTAATCGATGGGGTTGAAGCCGGCGTCGCGGGCGATTTGGGCGGCGTCCTGGGTCATGGTGGCGCTCACGGCGAACTGCTCCTTCCTGGAACCTCGATCGGTGTGCGAACGGATGGCAACAAAAAACCGAGGCAAGGGCCTCGGCTGTCGACGCGGCTGTCGGGCGGACCCCTCAGCGCCCGCGCGCCGGGTCTCCGCACGATCGCGCCGCGGGTGCGGTGTACGCGCAGCAGCCGCCACCGCCCGGATTCGGGGCGGTGGCAGGCTGCTGGGGTGTCACCTCCGCAAGCGCGTGATTCATGGTCGGATACGCTACGGGTCACGACGGCAGATGTCAAGTCGCCGCGATCGATCGGGCGCGACGTCCAACTCCGACCGCTGACCCGCGGGCAGGATCGCCGAGTTGGGCGACGGGCGAAATCAGGCCGCCAGTCGCAACGCGGCGCGGTGCGCGTAGAGCTCCGGCGGGAACGGCAGGAACGATGCCATCGCCACGGCTTCCTCGTAGGACGCACGCGTTGCCTCGTTGCGCCGTCGTTCGTAGCCGGCGAGTGCCTCTGCCGGCGAGAGGCGTCCGGTGAAGCCGGCGTCGATCGCGTCGGTCAGCAACTCGGCGTCGCGGAAGGCGTCGGTGATGCCTTGCGCGGTGAGCGGGTCCTTGTGGTAGCCGGCGTCCCCGACGAGCGCCCAACCGGGACCGTACGGTTTGCGGTACTGGTTCGGCAGGTCGGCCGTTCCCAACCAACGTTCGACCCGGCGACCGGGGCGGACGAGTTCCGCGAACCACGGCACGCGGTCGAGCGAGGCGAAGAAGGCGCGCTCGATGTCCGCCCGAAACGACGGAAACTCGGCGACCGGTGCCTGGACGGCGACGCAGGTCAAACCGCCGTGGGTGGGAAAGGCGATCATGAACCGATTGCCGACGATTGCGACGGCGATACCATCGACCGGGATGTCGGCAAAGTAACTGAAATACCCGCAGGTCAGGGTCGGTCGCGTGTTGTAGACCGGAGCCTGGACGGAGCGCGCGACCAGCGAATGGAGTCCGTCCGCCCCGACGACGATCGGCGCGCGCTCCTCGACAACCCCGCCGGTCCGCGACCGCCCGCGAATACCGACGACTTCGCCGTTCTCGAACACGAGTTCCTGAACAGAAAAACCCTCGCGGAGTTCCGCTCCGGCCTCGGCGGCGGCGTGCGCCAGGAGCGTATCGAGGACGTAGCGGCGAGGACCGTAGTTGGCATCGACGCCGTCGACGGGTTCGATCGGTCCGGAGAGCGGAAAGTCGCCGAGATCGAACGTTTGCCGGCGAACCGCCGGGCAACCGGAGGCGACGATCCGGTCGAGCAGCCCCCACCGTTTCAGGCTGCCAACCCCCGGTCCGTGGATGAAGTGGTTGCGCATCGTGTCGCTGGGGAAGGTGACGCGGTCGACGAGCAAGACCCGGTAACCCCTGCGCGCGAGCAGCATCGCGGTCGGCGAGCCGGCGCAACGGGCGCCGACGACGATGACGTCGTGGCGTTGGGACGAGGCGGCCATGGCACGATTCTCCTCGGGCGGACGCGCCTCGGCGGGTCCGCAGCGGTTGCCGCCGTTGGATCGGCGAAGGGTTAGCGAGGGGGATAGGAGGCGACGATCTCGCCGTCGTGCCACTCGGGCTCGGCGGCCAGGAGCGCGCGGATTTGTTGGTAGCGGTCGTTTTGCGCCGGGCTGCCGGCGTTGGCGACGTAGGCGTCCTTGCTCTCGAACGCGACCACGAGGATGTACTCGTTTGGATGGGCGTCCAACCGGTAGATCTGCTGGGAGACGAAACCGGGGACCTGGATCGACTCGAAGTCGCGCGAAATCTGACGCAGTTGCTCCTCGGCACCGGGTTTGATCTTCATCCGGGCAACCGTTCCGTACATGGCGATGCTCCTTTCTGGTGTTGGCGACCGGCTACGGCCGGAGCTCGTAGAGGTTGTTGAACGGATTCTCGATCGGGACGCGGCGGAAGTCGGAGAATCCCGCTTCGGCGCCGAGCGATCGCAACTTGGATTCGGGCAGACCCGCCGCACCCAGCCCCTCGCCGCCCTCGGCAAGCGCCGTGGTCATGCAGTAGGCGATGCTGGAGCCATGGAGGAAGGTTCCGACCGGGCCGGCGTTCCCTTCGATCGTCTCCGCGCTGTTGAAGTCGAGGCAGGCGAAGATGCCGTCGGGTTTGAGCGCCTGCCGGATCGCGCGCAGGAACGAGACCGGGTGGGCCGCGTCGTGGACGACGTCGAAGGCGGTGACCACGTCGTAGCGTTCGGACAGCCCGCCTTCGATGTTTCTCACCTCGAAGCGGACGCGATCGGCGACGCCGGCGTCCGCCGCGCTCGCCGCCGCGTACTCGACCGAATCGGCGACGAGGTCGTAACCGACAAATTGCGAGTGCGGGAACGCCTCGGCCAGCCGGATCAGCGCCCGACCGCGACCGCAGCCGACGTCGGCGACGAGGGCGCCGCGTTCGAGCCGGGTCTGCACGTCCGGCATCGCCAGGAGCCATTGCTGGACGAGGAAGTTGTCGAACCAGGCGGAGGTGTTGCGCTCCATGCCGCCGAACCAGTCCTCGTCGTAGGCCGAGATCGGCACCCCTTTGCCGTCGGCGAAGGCGTCGGCGACGCGATCGGAGACGCGACACAGGGCGCGGAACTGCTGGAAGAAGCCGCCGACGAAGAACGGACTCCCCTCCTGCGAGACGACCATGGCGTGTTCGGGCGGGAGCGCGAACCGCCGCGTTGCCGGGTCGTATTCGACGTACCCGGCGCTCGCCATCGCCGCCAGCCATTCGCGGGCATAGTGGTCGTCGATCCCGGATCGGCTCGCGAGTTCGGCGGCCGTGGCCGGGCCGCGACGGGCGAGGTCGGCGAAGAGACCGTAGCGATCGCCGATACCGACGAGCCAACTGGAAATCATGCCGCTCAGGTCACCCATGACTTTGCCGAAGAAGGCCTCGGTCTTCGCGTGGTCGAGGACCGGGCGTTCCACCGTCAGTTCCGCCACCATCGATGTCCCTCCTGGTCGTGTGCGAATCGTCGCGATCACTTTAGGGAGTCAGCGGTGGCGGGGCTTCCTCAGAGGTGATGATTTTTCGGGAAGGGGATGCGGAGATTTCGCGGACGGGCAGGGCGGGATGAGGAGAAAACCGTGTGAATGGTGTGCCGATGACCCTCATTATGGTGCAGAACTTTTGGGCCGCGACCGCTTGTGGTGCGTAGGGGCAGGCCGCCGTGCCTACCCGGTTCCTCAACGCGGCGCTTCACCCTTGAGCAGGGCAGGCACGGCGGCCACCTGTTCCAAGACATTGGCGTCGCGGCCCTCGTCGCCCGGGGTTCAAACCCCGGGCTCACCCAGAGAAGCCGGCTCAAGCCGGCTGGAGACCGGCTTTGCAGCCCGCTTCAGCGGGCTTATCGAGGCTCAGCCCGGGGGGTTGAACCCCGGGCGGCGAGCGCGCGAGGCGGGATAGTTGGAACAGGTGAGCACGGCGGCCTGCCCCTACGAACCGCCGGCAACGTTGACCCCGCCGCCGGGGACGATCAAACCCCTGTCCGTGGCCCAGGCCGCGATCTGCGCGCGTGAGCTGAAATCGAGTTTGGCGAGGATGTTACCGACATGGGTGGCCACGGTTCGCTCGCCGACGCTGAGCTCGTCGGCGATCGCGCGGTTCGACAAGCCGTGGGCAATCAGGGCGGCCACGTCGCGCTCGCGCGCGGTCAGGCCGCCGAACGCCTGTTTGGCGGCCTGGAGGGGTGTTGGTTGGCGTGGGGTCGGGAATCGGGCGGCGGTCGCCGCCAGGAAGTGGGCCCGCGCCGCGTCGATGCCGAGTTCGGGGATCGGACCCTCCGGGATCGTGGCCGCGATCTCGGCGATGACCGACCCGGCGTCGGCGAAGGCTTGGTCGGCCTGCGCACGGTGACCCCCTGCTTGTTCGGCTCGGCCGAGGGCCAGCAGGATCTGCCAGAGCAGCGGCCGGGCCCGCCGCTGCCGGGCTTTGGCTTCGCCCTGGCGAAGGACCGCGGCGGCTTCATCGTACCGATCGAGGGCAGTCAGCGCTTCGCCGCGGACCAGCCAGAGCGGGGGAATCGCCCTCGTCGGAGAGGCATGAGCGGAACCGGCGATCAGGCGATCGACGACCGCGAGTGCCTGCGCCGAATCGCCGCGTGCGAGCGCGAGTTCGGCGCGGGCCAACCAGCCGAGGCGGTCGAACCATGCGCCCATCGGCGCATCCGGTGCGAGGAGCATGTCGATCGTCGCCTCCGCGCCGTCGAGATCGCCGAGGCGTAAGCGGACGTACGCGAGGAGCAAAGAGATCATCCCTCCCCAGTAGGCGGACCCGATCTCGCGCGCGAGCGCCCCACCCTGCTCGAGCAGGCGCTGCGCGACGTCGAAGGTGCACAGATCGACCGCCATCGACCCGAACGACAGTCGGGCACCGGTCTCCCATTGCTTGTGCCCGATCTCTTCGGCGATGTGGAGGCTGCGACGCGCGGCATCGAGGGCGCTGCCGTAGTCGCCCACGGCGTAGAAGCAGTAGGAGCTGTCGAGCAAAGCAAACGCCTCGCCCGCGGGCCAGCCGATCTCGCGGGCGATGGCGACGGCCTCGGCCGTTCGGCCCAATGCCTCCTCGACGCCGGTCTCGGCGGTGACGACGATCATGGACGGGTGGACAAACGCGAGCAGTGACGAGGTGACGAGACTGTTGACCAGGCCCCGCCGGTCCCCGAGTTCGCGGAAAAGCGCGATGCCCTCGTCATAGTGGGCGGCGGCGGCGAGGGCGTCGCCCCGATAACTGGTCGCCAGCGCCAGCAGATCGAGCGTTTCGGCGATTCCTTCGCGCTCGCCGGATTGACGGAAAAACGCCAGCGCCTCCTCGTGATATCCGCACGCCACCTCGGCCGAACCGGTGTTGACGTGCCAGTTGCCGACCCGGTTGAGACTGCGTGCCAGACGATTCGCATCGCCGATCTCTCGGGCCAGGGTGAGTGCGGCGTCGAAGTAGCCGCCAGCGGCGCCGTAATCGCGGGATGCCCAGAGGAAACCGAGATCGAGCAGTGCCTGCCATTCCCGTAGGCGATCGTTCGTCAGCCGTGCCGCTGCCAGCACCGCCTCGTGGTCCGCGCGGGCCCGCTCGAAGTCGCCGGTGGTTTCGGAGGCCAGTCCGCGCGATCGATAGAGATCGGGTTGGACCGGCAGACCGAGGGCATCCGCGGCGCGGATGGCTCGGGTCAGGTGCTCGACCGCGGCCCGCGGACTGTCCATCGTCCGCGCGTGTTCCCCGGCCCGGCGCCCGTACTCCAGCGCTTTCTCCCAAACGCCGGCCGCGGCGTAGTGCAGCGCGAGGTCGGCTACCTGAGCGTCCTGGGAAGCGCCCGGTTGGCGCTCGATCGCCTCGGCGACGCGACGATGGAGGGTCTGCCGTTCCCGCGCCAGCAGGTCGGAGTAGATCGCCTGGCGGGTCAAGGCGTGGCGAAAGGCGAAGCGATCGGCCGACTCTTCGACGACGAGTTGGGCGCCGATCAACTCTTTGATCGACGTCAACAGGTCGTCCTCGTCGACCTGGAGCAGATCCTGAAGGAGCGCGAAGTCGAAGCGTCGACCGGCGACCGCGGCGAGCCTCAGCGTTCGCTGGGCCCGCTCGCCGACTCCCGCGGCCCGACGTCGTACCGCCTCCTGAACGCTGCGCGGTATCTTCAAGGCGTCGAGGTCCTTGCGGTTCCAGGCGCCGTCGGCGTAGAAGATGTCGCCGCTGGCGACGAGCGATTTGAGCGTTTCTTCGACGAAGAAGGGGTTGCCGTCGGTCAGCGCCGACAGCACGTCGAGGAAATCGGCGCGGATCGAACGGCCGACGCCGAAAATCGCCCGCACCATGGCGTCGACGTCGGTCGGGCGCAATCGATCCAGACGCA
>DATBFX010000487.1:0-1553 GCA_036558305.1 Thermomicrobiales bacterium
GCGGCGCCGTCCTGGATCTTCTTGTTGAGGTCGGCGTCGGTCCAGAATCCCTGTTGGATGGAATAGAGGAAGTCGGCGACGAACATCCGTTGCGGGTCCGGACCGTTGATGTCGAAGTTGAGCGAGATTTCGTACTGGCCGTGGAGGTAGCGATCGAGCCACTGGTTGATCTCGTAGGTGGTCGGCGTCGCGTCGACTCCCGCCTTCTTGAGTCCGTCCTGCCAGATCGAGGCGATCTGGATGAGGTCGGGGTAGCCGGCGATGGTATCGATCGTGACTTTGAAGCCGTTGGCATAACCGGCGTCGGCGAAGAGAGCGCGGGCTTTGTCGGGATCGTATTCGTAGTTCGGCAGATCGACATAGGCCCAGGTCAGGGGGGCCATGAAGTTGTTGCTCGGCGTGCCCGTTCCGGCGTAGACGAGTTGCTTGATCCCTTCGAGATCGAGGCACATCGCCAATCCCTGGCGGACGCGCTTGTCGGTGAGCGGGCCTTCTTTCAGGACCAGGTCGGCGTAGGCGAGCTGGGTCGACGGATCGACGGTGTAGAGGGTGATCCCGCTCTGCCCCTGGAGGGTCTGCGCCGTCTGGGGCACGATCAACTGGTTGGAGACGAGATCGACGCTGCCGGCCTGGAGATTGGTGATGGCGACCTGGGGGTCCGGGGTGGGGCGAAAAATGACCTTGTCGAGCAGCGGCCGGGAAGGATCGTAGTAGGCGTCGTTGCGGACGTAAACCGTCTGCTCGTTCGGCGACCAACTGTCGAACTTGAAGGGACCGGTGCCGATCGGCTTGTCCCGGTTCGCGTCGCCGGAATCCTTCTTGACGATGCCGACCTGGGTCAGGATGTCGGGATAGGAGGCGTTGACCGCCTTCAGGTTGAACCGGACGGTCAGGGGATCGAGCACGTCGATCGTCGTCCCGTCGCCGATGTACGGTGCGGCGTAGGAACCGACCGCGGGATCGAGCGCGCGCTCGGCCGTGTACTCGACGTCGTCGGCGGTGAAGGGCGAGCCGTCGTGCCAGGTCACACCGTCGCGCAGTTTGAAGACCCAGTTGGTGCCGTCGAGGTTCCACTCGGTCGCCAGGTCGCCGACGAGTTTGGAATCGGCGTCGTAGATGGTCAAGCTGCCGAAGACCAGGAGGCGGCCGTAGTTCTGGAATTGGTCGAGGGAGTCGGTGAGCGGGTCGTAGTTGTCGACGTCGCCGATGTGGCCGACGGTTAGCGTGCCGCCCTTGACCGGCGTCGCGTCCTGCGCCGCTGCCCCGCGCGGCAGGATTCGCGCGGTCGCCACGCCGGTCGCGACCGCGCCCGTCCGCACCAGAAACTCGCGCCGTGTCGTTCCTCCGAATCGCTTGGCGTGGGTCACCGAGGGCTCCTCTCCTGACGCGCCGGTTGGGGACGGCGCTGCGAAAAGACCGTGCTGTGATTTTCTTACCCGATGGCGGCATCATAGGGTGGTGGGAGAGGGGCGTCAATCGACGGGGTGCACAACTGCGGTTTGTGGGATGCTCCCGATTTGAGGAGCTGTTCTCGCGGCGTCACTGTATTGTGA
>DATBFX010000488.1:0-2233 GCA_036558305.1 Thermomicrobiales bacterium
CGTCGCCCTCGAAGACGACGATCCGGCGGTGCTGGTGAAGATGGTGCAACGGCTGCGCGCCGCCAAGGTGCGGGAATACACACAGGTCGATACGCCCATCTTCCTGGGTCTCCGCAAGGACTTGGGCGCGGCGTTGGGGGATGCGATGGCGCTGCCAAACAGTCGGCAGGCAGCGGAATGAGTGGCGCAGCGAACGGCTGTGTTCTCGGGGCGGGTCGCCGCGCCCCTACGAGATCACGGCGACCGTCTCCTCGATGCGGCGGGATAGCGATCCGCATATCGCTCCGCCGACCGCCGAGACCGCCACAGGAAGACGCGGCAACGGCACCAGGATGCTACGCTACCGGCTGTTGATCGCGAATCAACGAGGAGTTGCCCGATGAGGAGTCTTTCTCCACTTGCCGAATCGCTCCCCCGCTCCGGCATCCGCGAGGTGATGGAACTCGCCGCGAAACTCGACGAGGTGATCCACCTCGAAGTCGGCGAACCGAGTTTCAATACGCCTGCTCACATCATCGAGGCGGCGCTGGCGGCGGCCCGGGCGGGTTCGACCAAGTACACACCGAACGCCGGCATCGCCGGTGTCCGCCAGACCATCGCCGAGAGGTACGCGGCGGCCTGGGGGAAACCGGTCGGAGCGGAGCAGGTGCTCGTCACCGCCGGCGCGGTCAACGCGATCATGACGACACTGGCGGCGATCGTCGACGACGGCGACGAGGTGCTCGTCCCCGATCCGGGCTGGCCGAACTACACCAGCATCATCGCCTTCGCCCGCGCCGTCCCGGTCGCCTACCCGTGCCGCGCCGAAGATGGATATCTGCCGGACCTCGATGCGCTGGAGGCACGGATCACGCCCCAAACAAAGGCGCTGATCCTGACGAACCCGTCAAATCCCACCGGAGTCGTCTTCCCGGCGGCGACGGTCGAGGCGATCGTCCGGTTGGCCACCGTCCACGATCTCTTCGTGATCGCCGACGAGGTCTACGAGGCACTCGTTTTCGACGGGCGACACGTGTCTGCCGTGACGTTCGACGACGCCTACCGCGTGATCGCCGTCTCCGGTTGCTCGAAGACCTACGCGATGACAGGCTGGCGCCTCGGCTGGGCGATCACGACCCCGGAGATCGTCGGCCTGGCCGGCAAACTGATGGAGACGGTCGTTTCGTGCGCGCCGTCCGTGTCGCAACGGGCGGCAGAAGCGGCGATCCGCGGTCCCCAGGACTGCGTCGAGGAAATGCGGCAAGCCTACCAGCGACGACGCGACATCGTCGCCGAGACATTGCGACCGGCCGGTCTGCTGCCGGTGGTGCCGAGCGGCGCTTTTTATGCGCTCGTCGATCTGCGTGCGACCGGTCTATCGAGCCGGGCACTGACTCGTGGGCTGCTCGAGGAGGAGCGGGTCGCCGCCGCACCGGGCGACACCTTTGGCGCCGAGGCGGAAGGGATGGTGCGCATCTCGTTGGCCTCCACCGACGAGGACGTCGCGGAGGGTTGCCGGAGGATCGTTGCCTTCGCCGAACGGCACTCCGGACGGATTCTGCCGACACGTGCGACCGCAGCATTGGCACCGGTCTGACAACCGACAAACGACAACTGTTAACTCGTTCGCACGATCCGTCGCGTGACCCACCAGAACGTGAGCCCAAACAACGCGGCGGCGACACCGAGGAAGATCGCCGTCTCGATCGCCTGAAAGGTCCAGAAGCGACTGGCGGGGTGGTAGACCATCGACACCACGACGCCCTGGTCGTGCAGACACTGGTTGAAGAGGTCTCCGCCCTTGCTGCCGGTGTCTAGCATGCACGAGCGTACGGGCGAATTCGCCGGCTCCAGGCCGTTCCCGGTGGCGCCGGTCCAACCCTGGCTGAGAATCCAATCCCGTGACCCGAGCAACGTACTCTGAGCCGCCGCCGGCGGCGGTTCGGTCGGGTCCCAGGTGAGCTTGATCGGCGCCAAGTAGTGTGGCCGCAGTCGATCCGACACCGCTGCACGCGCGGTCAGAAAACCAACGAGACCGATCCCAACCGCCGGAACGGTTCGCCGCAGCATGGTGCCCACCGCGACGCAGAGCGCGAACGCGAAGACCGTGTAGGCAATCGGCGCCGTCCCCTCGAAGTCGAAGGAATTGCCGTTGAATTTTCCCTTCAGGGCATCGATCGGCCCTAGCCACCACGTCCACAACGCCACGAGTGCCGCGGCCGCGACGATCGCAATCGCCAGCCCGTAGGCGATC
>DATBFX010000489.1:0-2857 GCA_036558305.1 Thermomicrobiales bacterium
GCGCCACACCCGTCGCCACCGCCGCCCACGCCGCCACTCCTTCTCTCAAGGGCGCAAGAGCGAAACCACGACCAGACCCAGTGCCTGGTCGTCGTTGAGGTTCTGGCAGAGTAGGTCGCGTGGCTTTGAACTATCAGGTGATTGCTCCTGTAGAATGCACCAGCGACACCGCAAGATATGCCGGATGGTGATTCCCGAGCGTTCGACGTGGCGATTTGCAGCCGTGGGGACACATCGATGGCACTTCGCGATCGTCTAATGTTCTTGGTTGGCGCGGTGCTGTTGGCAATCGTGGGCACGTTGCCGACGCCAACCAATGCCACTGCGTCCACCAAGCTCTACGTCGGCCATTACGCCCGCATCACGGCCAAAATTCCCGGCGACTGGACGGTCGATCCGACGGGCACGTTCGACTACGTCGGCCACGGTGGATTCGTCGCGAGCCAGCCGGTGCCGGGGCAGACCCTGGAAGATGCCTGCGTCGCCTTCGCGGCATCCCCACGTTTCGATCGCCCTGCGTCTATTACCAAGACTACCTGGTCGGACCAGACTGCCTGTCGCATCGCGGCAGAGATCGCGGGCGCCGCCGCCGTCGCGGTCGTGATCGCCCATCCCTACCCCTTCGAGATCGACGGGGAGCCGTTTGCCTACGCGGCGGTGATCGCCGATCCGCGCGACCTGGACGCCATCGTCGCGACGCTCGACTTCGCGCCCGACCGCGTCACGCCCGAGGCCTACGCGACCAGCGTACTCGACCTCGTGGAAGCGCGCGCGTATCGGGCCGACGCGGTCGATTGGCCGGCGGTGCATCGGGAGGTGCTCGATTCCATCGACGATCTTCCGACGGTGGAGCTGGCGCGCGAAGGGATCCTCGACATCGTCGTTCAGAACCTCCGGATGGCAGGGGACAACCACAGCTTCTTCCTGCTGCCTCACGAAACGGCCAGGTTGGCTGAGGCGTGGGGGTACGGCCTGTTGGTCGGCGGTCAGCAGGTCCTCGTCGTCTATCCGAATGGCCCCGCCGACCGCGCCGGCGTGCAGGTCGGGGACCTCCTCGACGCGGTAGATGGCCGACCGTTCGGCCCGATCGCGACCCCGGTCGACCCCGCAGGCCAGATCGCGCCCGACCCCGCCGGCCGCAGAGACCGCGCGGACCGATTGACCCTACGGCGACCAGGAGCGGCGGCGGCAATCGCGGTCACCGTCGCTCCCGGATCCTATAGCCGCTTCGTGTCCCCGGCCGCACGCCGGCTGCCCGATGGTGTTGGCTACCTCGCGGTGCCCGGATTCACCACACCGGGGCAACAAACCGCCTACGCCGCCGCGGCCAACCGTGCCGTCGCGGCGGTGGACCGGTCCCCGACCTGCGGCTGGGTGGTTGACCTGCGGCTCGATACCGGAGGGTCCTATTCGCCGATGGTCACCGCGGTCGGGCCGATCCTGGGGAACGGAACTTTTGTCGGCTGGCGCTCCCGCGACGATCGCCAAACCTGGGTGACGTATCAGGATGGCCGCGTTACCGAAGATGGCCGGGAAGTCTCCGACTACCTCGGAGGCCAGTCCTATGCGCTCCAACGCCCGCACCCGCCGGTCGCGGTCTTGACTGGCCGGCTGACCGTGAGCGCCGGCGAGGTCGCCGCGCTCGCCTTCGTTGGGCGCCCCGCTACCCGCCTCTTCGGCGAGTCCACGGCGGGAAGAACCACAGGCAACGGCGGCTTTCCCCTCTTTGACGGCACAGAACTCGCCCTGGCCGTGGCCGCAGTGACCGACCGCACCGGCGCAACCCACCTTGGCGGGGTGGAGCCCGACGAGCTCATCCCCACCGACTGGACAACGTACGGGACGGAGCAAGACCGGGTGCTCGCCGCGGCCTTGGGGTGGCTGAACCGCCAGCCAGCTTGCGCGAAATAGGTACGGAACGGCCGGGAGAGGGATGACATTCGTCTGATGCAAGCGGCTCCCCCTGGACAGTGGAGGACCTGGGCAGGCAGAGAATCGGCCCCGACCAGACCGCTCGGTTACCCCGGTCCCGGCGACGACACCTCCCGTCACCCTACACCACGTCGCCCGCGAGCGCGATGCGTTGCCCCAGAGACAGCGGCATGAAAAGTGCCGCCGTGCCGGTCGTCTCTCCCCGATCGGCGGAGATGATGGGATGCCCCAAGCACCCCGCCGCTTCGACGGCGCCGTCTCGGCCGTCCGCTCGTACCCCTGACGCCTGACGCCTGACGCCTTCACCCCCATCGCCCCCGCGTACACCAGGTCTCGGCACCGCGCCTCGACCCGCGCGAGGTCGAGCGGCACCCGCGCCAACCCCCGGCTCCGCCGCCGCCACCTGCGGCGGCCTGGTCTGATCCCCCTTCCCGCTCCCTGTCGACCCGCGTACGACCGCGTAGGTCAACTTCCGCGCATCTACGCATCCGAAACCCGCCAGCCGGCGGAGGCGCCGCCGTACGCCTCAGCGCAGGATGGGACCGTGCCCGACGGAGTGAGCGGCGGACCGGCGCCGACGAGCGTCCGGCGAAGACGATAAGGAGACGACCGTGCTTCCGAACCTCGACACCCAGGCCACCCTGTTTCGCCTCGAGCGATCTTTTTCCTTGGCGCACGCCGAGCGCACGGCCCCGTTGATCGCGGCGGCGGCGGGAAGCCCCGCGCCGCGGCACACCGGCGCACCAGAACGCGCAACCAGGAAGACGAGCGTGAGACCGACGGGTATCGGGCGGCGCCTGGTCACCGTCGCGCTCGTGCTCGGGGCGGTCCTTGCCTGGTCCGGCGTGGCTCTCGCCCAGGACGCGACACCCGCCGGCACGGCCCCGGCCGAACTGCACATCACCATCACCGAGACCGGATATGA
>DATBFX010000490.1:0-15612 GCA_036558305.1 Thermomicrobiales bacterium
CCTCCTCACCGCGCCCCCGACGGTTCGAAACCGGGGCGGGCCTCCGTCGCGAGCCTCCGGGCGGCTTCGAACTCGCGGCGCCGACGCCAGAGCAGGCTTTCGGCCAGGCCGCGCTCGCGGCACAGTTGGGCCGGTCGCTTCTCGCCGCTGCACAGTTGCCGCGTCAGGTCGGGATTGTGTACCCGCGTGAACACCCGCCCGCGTGCCATCGTCGTCCTCCTCGCCGCGGCGAGTCTACTGCCGCCGCTTCAAGGGATACTTTGCTCAGCAGTCCGGGAAACGGGGAACAGGCCAAACGACGTTCGTCATCAAATGGTGACCACATGCCCCGCGACGACGAATCCCGGACTCTGATGGACCGGGATTTTCGCCTATCTCTGCGGTTTTTCGGGGAGCGGGTGATGGGACTCGAACCCACGACAACCTGCTTGGGAAGCAGGCACTCTACCAACTGAGTTACACCCGCACACTGCAACTTGCGACAGTCTAGCACCTCGCAAGACGTTCGTCCAACAAACGTTCAGGTTCGGGGGTGCCGGGTGCCGCCGTCTTTGACGGAGCCGGCACGCCCAACGTATACTCGCACCGAAGCCAGTGGGGGCGTAGCTCAGCTGGGAGAGCGCTACAATCGCACTGTAGAGGTCGGGGGTTCGAGTCCCCCCGCCTCCACCACTCGCTCGACGACCCGGCCGCCCGGCCGGGTTTTTCGTTGGCTCACCAATCCATTGCAACGTTCGCCAAGCAACAAAGACGGGGCAGCCGAAGCCGTCCCGTCGCCCGATTCCTCGATTTTGTCTGGAAAGCCCTATCCTGCTGGTTGTGGTCGCAGGTGGCCCGGCGCACTCGGCGGCGACTCGCGCTCCTGGCGCTCCACCTTCCGCTGATCGGTCGCCGCCGCCAACTGCTCGGGCACCCGCAACGCCGGTCGCCCCGTCGGCGGTCCGACCAGATCCGGTTTCGGCCGTGGCGAATCGAAGAGCGCCTCCAACTCGTCGCCCTCGATCGTCTCTTCTTGCACCAGCAACCTGGCGATCGCCTCAAGCTTGTCGAACTCGGCCGTCAGTACCGTTTTCGCCCGCTCGTGGGCGGCGTCGATCAGCTCGCGGATCTCGCGATCGATCTGGAAGGCGACCTCGTCGCTGTAGTTCCGCTGCTCGCTGATCTCGCGACCGAGGAACACCAACTCGTCTTTCTTGCCGAACGCGAGCGGTCCGAGTGTTTTGCTCATCCCGAACTCGGTCACCATCCGCCGGGCAATCATCGTCGCCCGCTCGATGTCGTTCGCGGCGCCGGTCGATTGCTCCTCGAAGACCATCATCTCGGCGACCTGGCCGGCCATGAAGACCGCCAGTTCGTCCTCGAATTGCTTTTTGGTCTTGAACAAGCGGTCCTCGTCCGGCACGACCCGCGTGTACCCGCCCATCATCCCGCGGGCGACGATCGAGACCTTGCGGACCGGGTCGGAATTCGGCAGCATCCGCGCCACCAGCGCGTGCCCGGCCTCGTGGTACGCCGTCATCATCCGTTCGCGGTCGGAGATGACCCGGCTCTTGCGCTGCGGCCCGGCGATCACGCGGTCGATCGCCTCGGTCAACTCGTCTCGGCCCACCGTCTTCTTGTTGCGGCGGGCGGCCAGGATTGCCGCCTCGTTGACGAGGTTTTCCAGATCGGCGCCGGAGAAGCCGGGTGTCTGCCGCGCCAGGTTCTCGACCGAAACCTCGTCTTCCAGCGGTTTGCCGCGGGCATGGACGTCGAGGATCGCGCGCCGGCCCTGGATGTCGGGGCGATCGAGGATGACCTGGCGATCGAAGCGGCCGGGTCGCAGCAACGCCGGATCGAGCACGTCGGGTCGGTTGGTCGCCGCGATCACGATCACGTTCGTGCTGCTGTCGAACCCGTCCATCTCGACCAGGATCTGGTTCAACGTCTGCTCGCGCTCGTCGTGGCTACCGCCGAGACCGGCACCGCGTTGGCGACCGACCGCGTCGATCTCGTCGACGAAGACGATGCATGGCGCGCTCTTCTTCGCTTGATCGAAGAGGTCGCGCACCCGGCTGGCGCCGACGCCGACGAACATCTCGACGAATTCCGAACCCGAGATGCTGAAGAACGGCACCCCCGCCTCACCGGCGACCGCGCGCGACAGCAGCGTCTTCCCGGTGCCCGGCGGCCCCACCAGGAGGACGCCGCGCGGGATGCGGGCGCCGAGCGCCTGGAATTTGTCCGGGTATTTCAAGAATTCGACGACTTCGACGAGTTCCTCCTTCGCCTCGTCGACGCCGGCGACGTCGGCGAAGGTGACCGTCGGTTTGTTCCCGGTGAAGAGCCGGGCCCGGCTCTTCCCGAAGGAGATCGCCTGGTTGTTGCTCCCCTGCGCCTGCCGCATCATGAAGACGAAGATGGCGATCAAGAAGAGGGTCGGTAACAAGAAGCCGACCGCGCCCAACCAGTTGCCCCACCGGCTTGCCGGTTTGATGTCGACCTTCACCTCGTTTGGGTCGATCCCGTAGGCGGTGAGCATGTCGACGATGCTGGTGTCGCTCGGGAGGATGGTCTTGGCGGTGGCCGTGTCGTCGTTGTACTCGACTTTGACGGTGCGGCTGTCTTCGTTCTGGGTCAGACTCCTGACCTTGCCCGCCTTGATTTCGGTCGCAACCGTTCCGAAGTCTTTCCGGTGCGTGGACCCGTCGTTGTTGACCACGATGAACCAGAGCGCGATGACCGCGACGATCAAGATGATCCAGACCACGCTGCTACGAAGCCGCTTCAGATCACCCATTGAGGAACCTCCCGCCAGCCTGGCATCCCGGCAAGTGCGCACGAAACCCAGGATCGGCTGGCGCCCGCAGAGTATACCATCGGCCCTCAGGCGCCCGAGATGACCCGTTCGTCCAACACCGCCACGTAAGGGAGGTTGCGGTACCGGCCGGCGTAGTCGAGCCCATACCCGACGACGAATTCGTCCGGAATCGAAAACCCAACCCGATCGACCTGTACCTCCGCCGCGCTCTCCTTCTCTTTCCTGAGCAGCGCCACGACCCTGATGTCGGTCGGGTTCCGCCGCCGCAGAACGTCGAGCAGATACTGCAACGTCAAGCCACTGTCGACGATGTCCTCGACGACAAGCAACCGTCTTCCCTCGACGTCCTCGTTGAGATCCTTCAGGATCCGGACGACGCCCGAAGACTGGGTGCTCGCGCCGTAACTCGAAACCGCCATGAAGTCCAACGTCACCGGCACCGACATCGCGCGCATCAGATCAGTCATGAACGCGACGGCACCGGTCAAGACTCCGACCATCAGTGGTGGGTCGTCTCGATAGACATCGTCCAATTCGCGCGCCAGCTCACGCACCTTCTCCTGGATTTCGTCCTCGGAGATCATGACGCGGGCGATCCCCCTCGCCTTCGCTTGCTCCGTCGTCACCTGGCCTCCCTGCCTTCACCAGCCAACTCGACATCCCGATTTCCGCGCGCAGACGGACCTTGCACCGAAAGCGTACCGCCCTCGACGACGACGGACCATCCGCCGCCGACTTCGATGCGGCACCCACGACGCGGCCGTTCGATCGCCTCGAGTACCGCGTCGATCCGTTCCAGGGTCACCTCGGTGGAAACCCGGCACCCGTGCAGCCACGCGAGCACCACTCGCCGGCGGACTGCCAGTCGTTCGTTCCGCAACGCCTGGATCGCGAGCGTCGAGTCGGGCCCCGTCGTCCGGGCGAGTGCCGATGCGGCCACCGATTCGATCAGATCGTCTTCGGCGCTCGCGATGCGCGCGTAGCGCGCGAGCGCCGCGTCCGCGCCCGGACTGATCATCCGCAAGAGCGGCAGCACCTCGTTTCGAATGCGGTTTCGGCGGAATCGGAGGTCGTCGTTCGACGCGTCTTCGACAGGCGTCAGCCCGGTTGCTTTCGCGTAGTCGCGAACCGTCGCGCGGGGCTCGGCCAGCAGCGGGCGCCAGAGGTCGAACGTCCTGGACTCGGTCTCGCCGAGCGGTTCCCACCAGGGAACGGTCATCTGGGTCAATTCCGACATACCGCAGGCGCCGTTGAGACCGGCACCGCGGAGGAGATGCAAGAGGACCGTCTCCGCCTGGTCCTCCTGGTGGTGGGCGGTGGCCACGATCGACGAACCGTTGGCCTCGGCGCTCCGGGCCAGCGCGACATATCGCGCGCGCCTGGCCGCTTCCTCGACACCGACGCCGGGATGAATCGTCAGCACGGGCGCTGAAACCCGTTCCAAAACGAATTTCGACCCCAGGTCTGTCGCGAGTTGCCCGCAGCCGGCGGCGTCCTTCGCCGAATCGGGACGGAGTCCGTGGTCGACGTGGACCAGCACCACCTCGATCGCGCCGATCGGCGCCACGCGAGCCAACACGGCGGCCAGGGCCAACGAATCGGCGCCACCGGAGAAGCCGACCGTGACGACGGCACCGGCCGGCGGTCCGAGGAGCTTCAGGCGCGCCAGGACTCGCTGTTCCAACCCGACGTGGTTGTGAGGGAGGGGGGGGAGGTCCGGCAGGGTCGTTTCCAGCGGTTGAGGGGACGGACCAATCGGCGAACACGGATCGGTGCCGACGGGTGGACTCGAACCACCGGCCAAGGGCTTATGAGTCCCTTGCTCTGCCTCTGAGCTACGTCGGCCTCTTCAATTATCCGCGAGATGGTACCAAGACTTGCCGCGGTCCGTCAAACCGGATGGACGGTCGCGCCGGTCGATTCGGCCAGCCCGGACTAACACGGCAACGTCGCAATCGCCAGATCGACGTGGTCGAGACTCCCGCCCAAGGCCGCGAAACCGGCGGCCACGGTGTTACGGGCGAGGACCAGGGCGGTGACCGGACCCGTTCCACCCGGCACCGGGGTGATCGCCCCGGCGATGCCCAGGAGTCCCCGGTAGTCCGCGTCGCCCACGATCGCCCCGTCGACCACGTTGACGCCGAAGTCAAGCACGGTCGCGCCCGGTTTGACCATCTCCGCCGTGACCAGACCCGGACTGCCGGCGGCGACGCCGATCAGGTCGGCACGCCACACCTCGGCCGCGAGGTTGACGGTTTTGCGGTGGCAGACCGTGACCGTCGCGTCCCGTTGGGTCAACAACGTCGCGAACGGACGACCGACCACGTTGCTCCGACCGATCACGACCGCGTGCGCCCCGGCGGTGCCGATCCCGTAGTGATCGAGCAGTTCCAGGCCGCCCTGGGGCGTGCTCGGGCGCAGCGAAGGTAGGCCGAGGCTGAGGCGGCCGGCGTTCGTCGGCGTGATGCCGTCGACGTCCTTGAGCGGCGATAGGTGCTCGTAGACAAGGGACAAAGGAAGGTGCGCCGGCAACGGCATCAAGACGAGGACACCGGTCACGAAGGGATCGGCACCGAGCTCGTGGAGTTCGCGCACCAACTCGGCCTCGCCGGTCGTTTCGGCCAGCGTCCGCGGCAGATGCTCGATCCCGACCCGGTTCATCGTGCGGTCGATGGAGAGGCGGTAGGCCCCGGCGGACGGGTGGTGTCCCACCATCACGGTGACGAGTCGTGGCAGGGGGCCGCCCGACGCTTGCAACGTCGCGATCGACGACTCGATCTCTGCCCTGAGGTTGGCCGCGAGCGGCGCGCCGCGGAGGACGCGCGTTTCATGGACCTGGCCGTTGCGGGCCGGTTCTCGCGACGACGGTTGACCTTCCACGTTCCTGCTGGTCGCCTCCGCAGCGGTGTCGAAACGAACGATCGTTCGCGCCGGAGTATAGCAACCGCAAGCATTGTCTGAGGCCGTAACACGGCGGAGAACCGAGATGCGGGATCGCCGCCACCCCGCGTGAGCGGCCACTGCCGCCGCGGTATCGACAGTAAACGCCATCGCGACTGTCTCTTAGGCGGCGACATCCCGGCCGTGTTCAGGTCGGTGTCGTTAATCTCGTCGAAAAACGATGCACGGTCGGCGCGGTGTGGACGGCGTGGACAGACCGCGCCTGGACCTTGACAGTACGGCAATCGGGTGCTACTATCGTGTCAGGCAGTCACGAGCGGGCGTGACGCCTCGTCAAGCCGGCCACGCGGGATGACGGTCGGTCAAGGCAGCGGGAGTGCGACGTGAACAGCGAAACTGCGGATTTCGGTGGTCTCTTGAAGGGTTTTCGCGAGCGACGCAACGTCTCGCAGAGCAAGCTGGCCGAGCGCGCGGCGTTCGACCACAGCTACGTCAGTCGACTCGAAAGCGGCACCCGGATGCCGACACGCGACGCCGTCGATCGCCTCGGGATGGCCCTGGGGCTGACGCAGGTCGAACTGGATGCGCTCCTCGCCGCCGCTGGCTTCCTCCCGCGCGACGTCACCAGTCTCCTCTCGAACGAACCCGTGATCGGGGAAGTCCTCGATCTCCTCCAGGACGAAGCGGTCCCCTCGGAGTACCGCGAGAGCATGCGCCAGGTGCTGCGCTTGCTCGCCCAGCAAGCCCGGTTGGCGGTCCGACCGCAAGGCGACAACGGCTTCTCGGGCGTCGCCGCCTAGGACGGCCGCCCGGCAAACAGCCCGCGTTTGCCGACCGCTCCGCCCCCGCGCTCGGTGCCGTCGCCGATGCCGACCGGGTGACCGCTGCGCCCGACATCGGTGACGGTTCGGCTTGTCGGCCTATCCGGTCGCGGTGTCACGCCGGTCCGCTTGCCGATTCGCCTGTGATACGATGAGCCCCCGTTTTGACGCTCCGACCCCCGCACCAGCCTTTTGTCGCCCGGGAGGTCCGGTAGGTTGGCCGAGTTCGCTCATCTCCATTTGCACACCGAATACTCGTTGCTCGACGGCATGGGCCGGATCGACGAGTACGTATCTCGGGCGAAGGAGCTCGGGATCCACCACATGGCGGTCACCGACCATGGGGTCATGTACGCCGCCATGGACTGGTTCAAGTCGGGAACCAAGGCCGGTCTCCACCCGATCGTCGGCATGGAGGCCTACCTGGCCGAAGGCAGCGCCACGGTCAAGGAGCGCAAGTCCTACCACCTGTTGCTGCTGGCGGAGAACGACGCCGGATACCGGAACCTGCTCAAACTCGCCAGTCGCGCCAGTCTTGAGGGGTACTACTACCGGCCGCGCATCGACCTCGACATGCTGCAAACCCATCGCGAGGGCATCATCGCCACGTCGGCGTGCCTCGGCGGACCGGTCGCGAACAACTTTCTGCACGGCCAGCCCGACAAGGCGCGCGGTTATGCGGGCAAACTGGCGGAGATCCTGGGACCAGATCGCTTCTTCATCGAAATCCAGGACCACGGGATCAAGGAGCAGATCGACACGAACCGCGATCTGCTCCCGCTGGCGCGCAGTCTCAACCTGCCGATCGTCGCCACCAACGACGTCCACTATTGCAATCGCGACGATGCCCCCGCCCAGGAAGTCCTCGTCTGCGTGCAGACGAACACCACACTGAGCGACCCCAAGCGCCTGAAATCCGAATCGGACCAGCTCTACTTCAAGGGACCGGACGAGATGGCGAAGGTTTTCGGGGAGATCCCCGAAGCGCTCGCCAATACGATCCGCATCGCGGAGATGTGCACGCTCGACCTCGGTTTCAAGGGCTACCACCTGCCCCACTTCGACGTTCCCGAAGGCGTCGCCGCCGACGCCTACCTCGAACGCCTCTGCCGCGAAGGTGTCCGCCGCCTCTACGGGCGCGACGACGGCGAGATCGGCGAACGCCTCGCCTACGAACTCGACGTCATCGGGCGGATGGGGTTCACGAACTACTTCCTGGTCGTCTGGGACTTCGTCAAGTTCGCCAAGGACAACGGCATTCTGGTCGGGCCCGGCCGCGGTTCGGCGGCCGGCAGCATCGTCACCTACGCGCTCGGCATCACCGCGCTCGATCCCCTCAAGTACGGGTTGATCTTCGAGCGCTTCCTCAATCCGTCTCGGATCACGATGCCCGACATCGACATCGATTTTGCCGACGACCGCCGGTCAGAGGTGATCGACTACGTCGTCCGCAAGTACGGCGACGACCGCGTCGCCCAGATCGTCACCTTCGGCACGCTCGCCGCGAAGGCCTCGATCCGCGACGTCGGCCGGGCGATGGCGATGTCGTTTGCCGAAACCGACCGCGTCGCCAAACTGATCCCCACCGGCCCCGGCGTGACCATCGACGGGTCGTTGCAAAAGGTGCCGGAACTCAAAGCGCTCTACGACCAGGAACCGCACCTGCGCGAGCTCATCGACGCCGCCCGCAAGGTCGAGGGGATCGCTCGCCACTCGTCGACCCACGCCGCCGGCGTCGTGATCTCGCGCGATCCGCTCGTCGATCACGTGCCGCTGCAACGCGCCGGTGGCAAGAGCGAGGGCGAAGTCACGACCCAGTACCCGATGTCGCGGCTCGAAGAACTCGGGTTGTTGAAGATGGACTTCCTGGGTTTGAGCACGCTGACCATCGTCGGCAAGGCCGTGGAGTTGGCCCGCCGGAAGAAACCCGATTTGACGTTGGAGACGATCCCCCTCGACGATGCCAGGTCCTACGAGTTGCTTCGTCGAGGCGAAACCGTCGGCGTCTTCCAACTGGAAGGCGGGATGACCACGCGGATGACGATCGACGTGGCGCCGACCTGTTTCGAAGACCTGATCGCGTTGATGGCGTTGATCCGGCCGGGGCCGATGGAGATGGCCCCGGACTACATATCCCGGAAGCACGGCCGGACGCCGATCGAATACATGCATCCGGAAATGGAGGCGATCCTCAAGGAGACGTACGGGATCGCCCTCTACCAGGAACAGGTGATGCAGATCGCCAACGTCCTCGCCGGCTTCTCGATGGCCGAGGGCGACGGACTGCGCAAGGCGATGGGTAAGAAACTCCCCGAAGAGATGGCGAAATACCGCGGCCGTTTCGTCGATGGCTGTGTCGCCCACGGGCTGACGAAACACCTGGCCGGCGAGATTTTCGACATGATCGAGCGGTTCGCGGGCTACGGGTTCAACAAGGCCCACAGCGCCGCGTACGCCGTCATCGCCGCGCAAACCGCCTACCTCAAGGCCAATTTTCCGGTCGAGTTCATGGCCGCTTTGCTCTCGACCGAGATCGGCAACACCGACAAGATCGTCCTCAACGTCGTCGAGTGCAAACGGCAAAAGATCGATATCCTGCCGCCCGACGTGAATGCCAGCGAGTGGGAATTCTCGGTCGCGGTCGAGAGCGACGGCAGCGAGGCCGTCCGCTTCGGCTTGGGCGCGGTCAAGAACGTGGGCGAAGGCGCGGTGCGGGCGATCCTGGAGGCGCGCGCAAGACAGCCGGGTGGACGGTTCCCGGAACTCGAAACGTTTTGCGAGGCGGTGGATTGGTCGAGTGTCAGCAAGCGCGTCGTCGAGTGCCTCGCCAAATGCGGTGCGCTCGACTGTTTCGGATCGCGTTCGTGGGTGATCGGTGCCCTGGAGGCCGCCGTCGCCGCCGGACAACAGCGTCAGAAGGCAAGCGCTCGCGGTCAGATGGGTCTGTTCGATCTCGGCGGGGCCACCGGCGCGACGGCCACGCCGAGATTGGTCGCCGAGGTAACCGAAATGCCGCGACGACAACTCCTCGCCTGGGAAAAGGAGCTGACCGGTATCTATTTGAGCGAACACCCACTGGCGGAAGTCCTCGAAAACAGCCGGCGAGACGGAATCGCCCAGGTCGTCGAATTGGCCGATCGGCCGAAGGGCGACGCCGTGCGTCTGATCGGCATGATCAACGGCGTGCGCCGGATCACGACCAAGACGAACCGGACGATGGCCGTCCTCGACTTCGAGGATCTGACGGGCAATATCGAACTCGTCGCCTTCCCCGACTGTTACGATCAACACGCGGAGCTCTGGGAACCCGACAACATCGTCGAAATCACGGCGAAGGTCGACCGCCGAAGCGAACAACTCCAACTGATCTGTGAGACGGCCACGACCGAGATCAAGCAGGCACCGCGTCGCACCTTACGGCGGGCGGTCCATCTCCGCTTCCCCGCCTCCTCGGACCTCGCAGAGGACATTCGCCTCATGCAAGACGTGTTCGAAGTACTGACCCATTTCGAAGGCGACGACGACATCGTGATCGACGTGCCGACGGCCCGCGGTCATGTCGCCATCCGTAGCCGGTCGCGACGGGTCGAATGGAACGACCGGTTGCACGACGCCCTGAGCCGGTTGCTGGGGTCCGATCGGGTCGAATTGAAAGTGCCGCTCCTGGCGTCGTGACACTACCGATCGGCGCCGTCGCCGCGGTCCCGATCGCGCAGCCAGGATTCGATCTTCTCCAGCGGCCAGCAATTGAGGATGTTTTCCGGCCGTGCTCCGGCTTTGCGCGCGTTGGCGATGCCGTACTCCAGAAGTGCCCACGCCTCGGGGTGATGCGCGTCGCAGTTGACCGTCAGCAGGCAGCCGGCGGCGATCGCCTGGCGGGCATTGGACGCGCTGAGATCGAGGCGCGCGGGGTCGGCATTGATCTCCAATGCCGTCCCGGTGCGGGCTGCGGTCGCGAAGACCCGGTCCCAATCGAAGTCGCCGCCCTCGCGCTGTTCGAGCAGTCGTCCACTCGGGTGGGCGATGACGTCGACGTGTCGATTGTCGAGAACGCCGAGGAGCCGCTCTGTCAACGTTTCGCGGGGTTGCCGCAACCCGACGTGCGTCGACGCGATCACCACGTCGAGCGATGCCAAGGTCGGATTGTCGAAGTCGAGCCGACCGTCGCGGGATACCTCAACCTCGGCGCTCGCGAATACGCGGATTCCGCTCCTGCGATTGGCCTCATCGATCTCCCGCCGTTGCGCCCGCAGACGCGCGACGTCGAGCCCGTTCGCCACGCCGAGACTCCGCGTGTGGTCGGAAATCCCGAGGAACTCGTAGCCGTGATCGTGCGCGGCGCGGGCCGTCTGATCGACAGAAAGAGCGCCATCGCTCCAGACCGTGTGGCAGTGGAACTCTCCGCGAACGTCCTCCACCTTCACCAGGGCGTCGATCAGTCCTCGCCGGGCGAGATCAAATTCGTCCAGACCCTGCCGCAACTCGGCCGGTACCACCGGCAGACCAAGACGTCCATAGACTTCCTCTTCGGACCCGGTCGCCGCGACCTCTCCCAGTTTCGCCAGATGCTCCGCGTTGCCCGTGGCTCTGACGAGTTCCGATCCGAACCTCGCGTTCGGGACGACGAAGGCCGTGAGGGAGATTCCGTCGTGCAGCAGATAGCGAATGACCTCGCCTTCCCGGTCCTCTCGCGTCGCAACACTGGACAAGGCGTCGATGACGGCGATCGCCTGGTCGGGATGATCCGTTCCCACGACGAGATCGAGGCCGGCAACCGTCTCTTCCATCCGTCGCACGCTACCGGCGAGACTGACGCTTGAATTCGCCGGCAGCCTGTCGCCGAGTTCGGCGACCAACCGGCGGCCAACCGGAAGAACGCTGCCGAGTCGATAGCGCCCGGTCCGGCGCTGCAACGAGGCGATACCCGCGAGGATCCTGGCCTCGGACTTCTCGGTGAAACCGGGCAGCGACCGAATGGTGCCCGCCTGGGCCGTGGCTTCGAGTCCCGCCAAATCGACGATGCCGAGTTCCACGTGGAGCCGTGCCACCGATTTGGCCCCGAGTCCCGGCACCTCGGTCAATTCGAGCAACGACGGTGGTACCTGCCGCTCCAGGTCGTGCAGCGCCTTCAAGTGGCCGGTGCGAACGAGTTCGTCGATCATCGAGGCGATGCCGGGTCCGACGCCCTCGATCTGCCGAAGTGCCCCCGATTGGGCGAGGGTGGCCACGCCCTCCGGGTAATGGCGCACCGCCTCGGCAGCGCGTTGATACGCCCTCGTGCGGAATCCGCTTTCGCCGGCGATTTCGAGCAGGCGGCCGTACCGGTCGAGGACTTGCGCAATCTCCGCGTTCGATAGCCCGCTCATCGCCTGCCCCCGCGGCGGGATTGCCGTGACGACGGTTCAGTCGGCCGCCAGCATGTCGCGCGTTCCCGTCTGGCCCGCTCGCGCCAGGGCCCGCAGCACGGTCTGCGGGCGATCGGCCAGGACCAGCAAGAAGTCGCGCGACCGCATCATCGCCAGCGCGCGCGTGACCGCTCGCCGTTCCGAGGGCGTATGAACGATCGGCGGCGGCACGTCGCTCATCGCCACTCCCTGGCGCAGACCGGCGACGCGCGCGGCGCTGTCCGGTTCGGAATGCAACACCAGGGCCTGACTCGCCCGTCCCAACAAGCGCCCGACTTCGGTAAGATCGGAGTCCGGGACAGATTCGAGACGGCCGGCAACGGTGACCAGGCGACCGATCGTGCGATCCCTGACCGCCCTCAGGATCGGCCGGAGGAACCACGAAGGCTCGGGCCGATCGACGATCGCCGTCGCTCCGTTGACCTCGACGATATTGAACGACCCCGGCATGAATCGATGCGAAATCCGGAACTCGGCGAGTGCGCGGGCAATCGGCCGCGCGCCGACCCCTGCCGCCGTCGCGACCGCGGCCGCGGTCAAGGCGTTGTGCACCTCGAAACCGGCCGCGCCGTTCAGCGCAAACACCAGGTCCTGCGACTGCCCAAATTCGTGCCGCGTGTTGCCACCGCCGACGACGAGCGACCCGTTTTCGACCCAGGCCGCCGTCCCGCCGCTACCGACGTGGTGGCGCAGGAGGGGAGTGTCGCGGTTGAGCGCGATCAGCCATTGCGGTCGATCACGCGGCACTTCGTCACCTGAAACGGCGAAATCCTCGCCGTTGAGCACGACGATGCCATGCGGGCTGGCGATGTGCAACAAGTCCGGCAGCACCTTCGCGGCGAGTCGTGCTTCGCCCTGGATCAGACAGGCCTCGCGATTGGCGCAGACATTGGTCACCGCGACGATCGGCGCCGACGACGGCGGCAGCGCGGAGGTGCGCACCGTCGACCAACCGATCTCCCGGATCGCGACGTCGAGCGAACCGTCGTCGAGTCGATTCTGCGCGCGCGACCACGGCACCAGTTCCCCTCGCTGGGGAGCGCCCTCGATCTCCACGCCGCGATCGGTCCAGATCGCCGTCCTCAACCCCGCCTCCCGAAAGACGGCGTCGAGGAGTCGTACCACCGTCGATTTCCCGCGAGAGCCGGCGATGACGATGTTCGGGCGAAGGCCGGCGTTTCTCAGATCTGCTCGCCAGGTCTCGAACGATGAGGTCGTAGACGGCCGGAGTTGGGGCGCCACGACCGATGAACTACCTGCTTTCACGTTCATGTCTCAGCATCCTCGATGAGACCGGTGTCGTTCCACGAGGAGGGCGTGGCGCCCGCCGCGCCGACCCTCGATCGAACCCAATTCGCCCTTCGACGGCAACCGCGCCTCCTCCGGTCCGCCGAATGCGCCGACAAGCTTAGCGCGACGATGCCGGACTTTGCCGGTCCTTTTGGACCGCACGGACGCCGCCGACGGGTAGTTCTCAACCGTTCAGGCGGAGGGTCCTTCGGTCGGTTCGGCGAAAGCCAGCGGCAGCCCGAACACGCGAGCGGCATTGGCCGTGGTCACCCTCGCAACCTCCTGGACGTCAACCTCCTTGAGCGACGCGACGGCGGCGGCAATGAGCGGGATGTTGACCGGAGAATTTCGACCTCCCTTCGCGCCGGCCGGGCTCAGGTACGGCGCGTCCGTTTCCAGGAGCAGGCGATCCATCGGCAGGTTCCGGACGATGCCGCGCAGCCGCGTGTTCGCCTCCCTCGTCATCAGACCGCCCACGCCGAAGGAGGCGCCGCGTGCGAGCGCGAACTCCGCGAGGGCGGCGCTCCCGTCGAAGCTGTGGAAGACATACCCAAGACTCGCGGGCGCGCGGTCGAGCGCCCCACGCAGATCTGCCTCGACGTCCCCTCGCATGTGGATGACAACGGGCAGACCCGCGCTGGCCGCCAATTCGAGTTGGGCGGCGAACGCCCGGCGTTGAGCGGTGCGATCGGCGAAGTCGCGGAAATAGTCGAGACCGATCTCGCCGAGCGCGACCGGCCGGTGCCGTTCGATCAGTTCGGCGAGATCGCCGAGGAGTCGCTGGTCGAACTCGCCGGCGTGATGTGGGTGCAGCCCTAGCGCAAACGAAACGTCGTTTCGGCGTTGTGCCAGGGCGATCGACGTCTCCCAGCGCAGCGGTCGGTAACCGATGTTGACGACGTGCCGGACCCCGACTTTCGCCGCTGCCGCCATCGTCTCGTCGAGGTCGCGTTGGAAGCGGCCGTCGTCCAGGTGGGCGTGCGTATCGACGAAAGTCAAGGTGCTGGTGGGCGAATTCACTTCACCGTGACGCTCTTCGCGAGGTTACGGGGTTTGTCCGGGTCGTTGCCGCGCAGGAGCGCGGCATGATACCCGAGCATCTGGGCGGGCAAGGCCTGAACCAGCGGCGCCGCGTCCCCGACGTCCGGCGTCGGCAGGTGGACGTCGTAAACCGGATCGCGGGTCGGTCCGATCCCGATAATATAGCCGCCGCGACTCTTCAGTTCCATCGCACCCGACAGGATGTCCGCGCGCGTCTCGTCGTTCGGGGCATAGACGACGCACGGCGTGCCGGGTGCGATCAGTGCGATGACGCCGTGCTTCAGCTCCCCGCCCGCGAAACCTTCCGCGTGGATGTAGCTGACCTCTTTGATCTTGAGGGCGGCCTCGAGTGCGGTCGGATAGGACAGTCCACGGCCGATGATGTAGAGGTGATCCGCCCGGTAGACCTGGCGCGCCACCTCATGGATGCGATCGAGCCACGACTCGCTCAACATCCAGCGCAGCGCGTCGGCGGCGAGGAGGACCCGATCCCGCCCACGCTCGAAGTCGCCGGTCAACGCATACGCCGTCAGCAGCAGCGTCGCGACCTTGGCCGTGTACGCCTTGGTCGACAGGACGCATTGCTCGGGGCCGGCCCCGAGGTGGACGCGCAGATCGACCATCCGATCGAGGGTCGAGCGCGGCACGTTCACCAAAGCACCGAGGCGTGAACCGCGCTTGCGGGCCGCGAGCATCGCTTCGATCACGTCGGCCGTCTCGCCACTCTGCGAGAGGGCGACGACCAGGCTGCGCGGTGTCAGGAAGTGCTCGTGGTACTTGAATTCGGAACCGACGACGTAGTTGACGTGGCGCGAGGCGATGCGGCTGAACAGGTACGAACCGGTCAGCGCCGCGTACGACGCCGTTCCGCACCCCGTAAAGAACGTGCCGTACGACTCGCGAATCGCCTCGGCGAGCGCCAGAATCTGGTCTTTGCCGTTGCTGGTCAAGCGTTCGAGCACGTCGGGTTGTTCGGCCATCTCCTTCGCCATGAAGTGCGGATGCTCGCCGAGTTCGACATCGCGCCACTCGAGGTCGAGGTCGACGAAGACGCCGTCGATTTCGCGCATCGTCCGCCGATCGTAGACGGTAACGCCGCCGTGACAGAGGCGAACCAACTGGTGGTCCTCAAGGTAGAGGATGCGGTCGGCATGTCCGCGCAGCGCGAGTGCGTCCGAGGCGATCGAGACCCCGGTCCGCCCGGCGCCGACCACCAACGGCGACACGTTCTTGGCCGCGACCAGCGACCGCGATCGTAGATCGAGGACGATGATCGCGCTCAGCCCTTGCAGGCGCGTAAAGACCGTGGCGAGCGCCCGTGCGACGTCCGTCGTCCCGCCGCTGGTCTCTTCTT
>DATBFX010000491.1:0-4827 GCA_036558305.1 Thermomicrobiales bacterium
CCGTCGCAGACGCCACAGGCGTTGGGGTCGCAGACGATGCAGCCGCCCTGACCGTCGCATTGCTCGCAGGGACCGGAGCAGGTCGAGACGCAGACGCCACTGCCGTCGCACTTCTGGCATTTGCGCTCGTCGCAGACGGGACGGCAGAAACCGTCTCCGTCGCAGACCTGGCAGGTCGCCGGATCGCAGGTGGACACGCACGCGCCGCGCTTGGGATCGCACGCCTCGCAGGCGTGCTCGTCGCAGGGGGCGGCGAGGCACACATCGCCGCAGGCATTGGCGGTCGGACAACACGCGTCGCCGCGGCATACCGATCCTTCGGGGCAGGTCTTGACGCACTTGCCGGTGGCGGGATCGCAAGCGCGGCAGTGTCCGTGGCAATCGCGCGGGATGCACCGTCCCCGGCTGGGATCGCAGACTTCGCAGGGACCGCATTCGCCGGGACACGTCTCATTCGGTTTCGCCTCCGCTCCGCCCGCGAGGGAGGCGAGTCCGCCGATCGCGCCTCCGGCCAAGGTCCTGATGAGGTGGCGCCGTGATGTCGATGCGAGTCGTCGTGTCAAGAGGTCGAAGCGCTGCCCGTCCATACGACTCACCTCCGTGGGTCGGGGCACGCCGGCCTCGTCGCGCGGTCGCGCCTCAGACTGGGTCACACCGTACGTCGTTCGGCGGGAGAGCGCATGAGTGAGAATCACTCAAATCCGATGACGCTTCGACGCGAGGCGATCACCGAGTCCCACCCGGGAGGGAGGTGGCTCAATCCACGCCGTGGCGGGAAGCCCAGTCCGCGGCCTCGCGGCGCGAGGCAACGCCGAGTTTGTCGAGGATGCTGGCGACGTGGTTCATCACCGTGCGCGGGCTGATCGAAAGGGCGTCGGCGATCTCCTTGTCGGTCAGACGCCGGGTCAGCAATCGCGCGATCTCCAACTCCCGCGGCGTGAGTTCGGTCGCGCCCGTCGCACGGGACCGGCGCGGCGGCGTGGCCACGCCTTCGTCGATCGCCGTGACGGCCTCGGCGACGGCCTGCTCGGGAGGCAGTGAATGACCGGCTGCCCAGGCTGCCGCGAATGCCGCATTTCCCAGCGCCGTGCGAATCTTGTCCAGTTCGCCTTGATACCTGTGTGCTTCCGGCGCCGGTGTGAGGGGAATGCCCAACTTCTCGCGGACGGCTGCTTCCGCTCCGGCCAGGCGGGCGGCCCGCTCCATCTCGCCGGCCGTGGCGGCAGCGAGCGCCAGGCGACGCAGGTCGCCGCCGAGACCCCGCCGATCGCCGAGTTGCAAACTGACCACGGCGCTCGCGTGGTAGGCGTCCCGGGCCCGCGCCGCATCGCCCCGGCGACCGGCCAACTCGGCCCGAATGCCCGCGACCTGGCCGAGGTAGTAAACATCGCCGGCCCCTTGTGCCAGGCACGCTGCTTCGTCGAGCAGGATTTCCGCCCGGTCGTGGTCGCCATCCAGGCAGGCGACCCAACTCAGATTCAAGAGCGTGTTGACGACTTCCCACGCCTCCCCGGCAGTCCGGAACAAAGCCAGCGCCTCCTCCAGGAGCGCCGTTGCCCGTGCGTAGTCGCCGCGGCCGTAGGCCTCGATGCCGAGAACCCGGAGCGACGTGGCCACACCGACCCCATCCCCAACCCACCTCCAGATGGCGAGACCCTCGGTGGCGAGCGCCACGGCGCGGATAGCATCACCGTGTGACCAGGCCAGCATCCCGGCACGGGTGAGCGCCCTGGCACGGATCGCCGGCGGCACCTCGCCGGGCCGAGCCAGCGCACTTTCGAGCCAATCGTATCCCTCGCTCGGATGGCCGCTGATCCACCAGTACCTGGCCAGCGCAGCCGCCAGGCGGAGACCGGTTTCGGCTTCGCCGCGCTGGGCGGCCCACGCCAGCGCCGTCCGCAGGTTGGGCACCGCGATGTCGAGGCGATGCCGCCATTGCACGTGGTCCGGACCCTTCAGTCCGGGCTCTGAGCGTTCGGCCCAGGCGCACCAGTAGGCCGTGAACCGCGCTCGGATCGTTTCGTCCTCATCGCTCTCCGCACACCGCTCAACGCCGTACTCGCGGATCGTGTCCAGCATCGCGAAGCGCGCTTCGTCGTCCACTGCTCCGTCTGGCTGGACGAGGCTGTGATCGATCAGGGCGGCGATCCCGTCGAGAGTGTCGAGTTTCGAGCTACAAGCTTCGAGTCGGACCGGACCAAGCTCGAAGCTCGAAGCTCGAAGCTCGGCACTCGGACAAACGGCCTCGGCCGCCTCCAGCGTGAAGCCGCCAGGGAAGAGCGACAGGCATCGGAAGAGGGCTTGCTCGGTGGGGTCGAGGAGGTCGTAGGACCAGGCGATGGCGTCGCGCATGGTCTGGAGGCGGGCGGGGGCGTCGCGCGGTCCGCCGGTCAGCAGCGGCAGGCGGCGCTCCAGCCGCATCGCCAGCACCGGCGGCGGCAGCATCGCGACGCGGGCGGCCGCCAATTCGAGCGCCAGAGGCAGCCCATCCAGGCTCCGGCAGATCGCCGCCACCGCGGCGGCGTTCGCATCCGAGAGCGCGAAGTCGGGACGCGCGGCCTGAGCGCGTTCGACGAAGAGGCGTACGGCCTCGTTCGTCGCGAGCGACGCGGCCGGCAAGCGGCCGGGTACGGATTCCCGATTTGGCTCCTCGGGAAGCGCGAGCGGCGGAATCGGGACGTCGTACTCACCGGAGACGCGAAGAACGGTGCGACTGGTGGCGAGGACGGACAACGCGGGACAGGTCGACAGCAGCTCGGCGACGAGTGGCGCGGCCGCGAGGAGGTGCTCGCAGTTGTCGAGCACGAGGAGGAGTTCCTGCCCGCACAGGTACGTCCGCAGCGTGTCGGCCAGCGGCCGCTCGCGCGACTCGCGCACGCCGAGAACCGCCGCGATCGTCGGGGCGACGAGATCAGGATTGCGGAGGGGCGCGAGCGAGACGAAACGCACCCCGTCGGCGAACTCGCCACCGATCGCCTCGGCCACCCGGAGGGCGAGACGCGTTTTCCCCACGCCGCCGGGGCCGGTCAGCGTGACGAGGCGGACGTCGGGGCGCCTGAGCAAGCCGCACACGAGCGAGCATTCCCGCTCGCGACCGACGAACGAGGTGAGGGGGAGCGGCAGCGAGACACCGGCCGGACGGCACTGGCCGAGTGTCCGGAGGGGGAGGGCGTGGAGGGGATGGGTCCGCTCGGTCGACATCGCGCGTCCAATCGGACGGGTAGGCTGGCATACGCCTGCGCGCATGATGGCGACGCGCGGCGCGCCCGTCAAGCGGTCGGTGACCGGTCGGTGTAAAGTGCCGTGGCACGTACCGGCGAGAAGGGAGAGGGGATGACCGAGGCGACCGAGCGGTTCCAGACGGTGTACCTGCCCGCCGACTACGACGAGTTGGCGCCCGACACGTCCGAAATCCGCGTGCTCGGTCGCACCGGGCGCGGTAGCACCGCCCATGGCACGTTGCCGCCGGGTGCCACCGCGCTGGCGATCGTACATCGGACGGTCGACGAAATCTGGTACGTGCTAAGCGGGCGCGCCGAGATCTGGCGCAAGCGAGGCGAACACGAGGAGATTGTCGAGGCCGGACCCGGTACCTCGCTGACGATCCCGGTGGGGACGTCCTTCCAGTTCCGCACGGTCGGGGACGAGCCGTTCTGCTTCGTGATGTTCACGATGCCGCCCTGGCCTGGCGACGACGAAGCGAGGCGCGTACCCGACCACTGGCCGGTGGACCGGTCCAGGTAGCACACGGGTACGACCGACCCACCCGCGGTCGGTCGCCGGCGAACGACGCGGAACTGGCGATGAGGCTACGGTTTCGGGGCCTGGGTACTGCTGCGATTGAAGAGGCTCTTGATCTTCTGCCACCAACGGCTGAGCATGGGAACTCCCTTTCGCTCGCGAACCGCCCCACCGCCCACCCGGTGGGATGGACGATACGTACGCTACACCAATCGACGCGCGCGGGCAAGTCCCGTGCGGATCACCGTTTCCGCGCGATCAGTACCCCGTCTCGCGTCGGCACGATCGTGACGTCGAACGCAGGGTCGCCGTAAACCAACTCGTTGTGGCGTCCAATCGCCGCCGTCGACGCGGGATTGCGATCCTCGGGGTCGGGTTCGGCGACGCGGCCCGACCAGAGGACGTTGTCGCAGACGTAAAGACCGCCGGGTCGGATCCGCTCGCGCGCCAACTCCCAGGCCTCGGGATAGTCGCCCTTGTCGATGTCGCAGTAGACGACGTCGAAGGTCCCCGGCGTCCGTCGCAACACCTCTTGCGCCCAACCGACGTGGTAGTCGATTCGGTCCCAGCGCCCGACCCGGCCGAGAAACCCCTCCGCCAGGTCGCGGTTGGCGGCGTCGCCGTCGGTGCAGATCACCCGACCGCCGGACCCCACGGCGCGGGAAAACCAATACGCCGAGTAGCCGAAGCCGCTGCCCATCTCGAAGACGGTGCGCGCACCGACGGCGCCGGTCAGCAGCTCCAGCAACTCGCCGACGAGTCGATCGACGATCGGGAAATTCCGCGCCTCGGCGAGCGCCTCCATCTCGAGGAGCACCGGTTCGTCGTGCCGGCTCGCGAGTTGCCGCAGGTACTGTTCGATCCGGGGATCGACGGGGTCGAAGGACATCGTTCACCTCTCGCTACGCAGGAACCGACGCGGCGACGCAGGACGCACCCCGCGCGGATTCTCCGCGTGGGGCGACAAAGCGACTCGGCCGAGTTTCCCGCGTCCCTTCCCCGGTAATCGCCCGCGGGGTCTCGGTGCGGACGTTGCCACCCAACTCCAGGCGAAGCGCGATCGTCGTCATCGTCACGTCGTCCGCC
>DATBFX010000492.1:0-6647 GCA_036558305.1 Thermomicrobiales bacterium
CCGACCTCACCGCCCCCAGTTGGACCGCCCACTGGCGCGCCCTCCAATCGCATCGTTTCGTCTTCGGCCCCCCTGTCCGCTCTTGAACCCTCGGAAGGGAGAGGGGAGAGCGACGACGAGTCTGCTGCCTCAATCGAGGAGACCAGCCTCATGGGTAGCCGCCATCTCCCAACCGTGGGATAGGGACCGAGGTGGGAACTTTGAAAGAATTGGCCCGTTTTCTTTCAAAGCGCGCCGATCTTTGAAAGCGGGCCTGCAATTCTCTCGTCACCGAGGTTTGCGTCGATCTCCCACTTCCCTCGCCCGACGGCCAAGTTGGAATGTCAGGTCGCATCCTTCGGTGGCGCGATCGGCAGCGGTTGGTTGATGTCGAAGTACTCGTAGACCATGTAGTGCTGCCGGGAGACCATCGTTTCCTGCATGACGCGACCGCTGTCGGTCGCTACCCACCAGGCGTAGTAGGCCGGGGCGATCCGATCGGTGCCGGGGACGAGGAAGGTGACGATCTGGGCGGACACGCCGTTGACATCCTCCGTCCGACCGAGGTGGAAACCGGTCGCGCCGTCGTAGTTCGAACCCCAATCGGAGGGAATCGGCACCGGGCCGGCTTCGCCGGTGACCCACGGGCCGCCGCCCTCCCGTTGCCAGGAGGTCGGGCCGATGATGATCTGCTCGAAATCGGCTGGACTGACGGACTCCGGCACCGGGCTGCCGGTCGCGGGATCGGTCTTCCAGAGCGCCTGGGGGACGAACTCGTTCGAGGTGTTGGCTTCCGCCACCGGTTGCCCGTCGCTGCCGTCGCGCAGCGTCAAATCGGACAGGACGACGATGCCGGAACCGCTCGCGAGTCGCTGCGTCCAGCGGACGGTGTGCATCGAGGTCATGCCGGCCAGCCCCCGCTCGTAGACCGCGCGCGCGTCGTCCGATCCGGCCGGCTCACTCGTTTCGAACCCGTTGACGTTGGGATCGGGGAGCCGGAAGTAGAAGGGAACGCTGACGTCTTCGACTCCGAGGCGGCGCACGAGGACATCGACCCGCCACCAGTCGTCGAGGCTGAGTTGGATGCCCTGGCTGACGAACCCGCCGGTGGCGTCCGGTGTCGTCGCCACCTCCGGCTGAGAGGCGTCGTGGTCGAGACTGGTCAGACCCAGCCGCACCAACGCAATCTGATCGGCCGGCATCGGCGAACCGTCGGCGTGGGCGACGATCACGCGCAGCTCGTTGTTGCCCGGTTTGGCCGGTTTGACCTGCAACCGCACGAGGAGGTCCGCGGTGTTGGTGCCGTCGCTCGTCGGCGCGGCGAGGTCGATCACCTTCAGATCGCCGTGGGCTACGGTCGGCGGCGCCATCAACGCCAGGATCGAGCCGCCGAGGACGACCAGGAGGACCAGGGCCGCCTCGACCCGCACCGTCGATCGCAACGCCGAACCGACGCGCAGGGCGAACCGGTGCAGCCAGAGGCGATGGAAGGTGGCGAGGCCGAGTACCGGCACGAGGATGAGCACCTTGGCGATCAGGACGACGCCGTAATCGCTTTCCCAGAGCGACCGCAACGTCGGCAAGACCAGGCCCGCATTGAGGACACCGGTCCCGATCCCGACCACCGCGAGGACCAGCGCATACCGGGAAAACTGCCGGACCGGATCGGCGCGGGGCACTTCACCGGCCGCCTCCGCTCGCGCCTTTCCCTTCGGCCAGCTCAGGGCAAGTTGCGCCAGTCCCCCCACCCACAACCCGACCGACCACTGATGCAGCACGATCGAGGGCACCGCGACGATGCGCCACGTCTCCCGCGCCGACGCATGACTCGTCAGCGCCAATCCGAGCAGCGCCACCAAGGCGACGGCGCCGCCCCCCAGTGGCAGCGCCGGCGACAGGCGGGTTGCCTTCTCCCCCATCGTGAGGGCCACCGCACCAAGGACGATCACGACAACGAGCGCGACCGGACGCAACCACCACGCCGTCGGTAGTCCCGCGATGGCATCCGAGAGCGACGGTTGTGCCGCCCCTTCCGGAGGAAATTGGGTCTGCAAGAAGGGCTCGGCGATCGTTGCGATGAGCGCGACCGCTCCGCCTACGACGACCGACAGCATTCTCCGTCGGTCGGTTGCCGGCGAGTCGACGCCACCCGCGATGAAGGATCCGTAGAGGAATCCCGCGGCCGCGAGGGCCGCACCGAGAAACGTCAGCCAGCGTGTGGCAACCGCCCAGGCGCGCGGTGTCTCGCCCTCGACCGACGCGGCACCAGGGGCGCGGGAGGTGCCCGCGACGCGAAAGGCGTATGAGCCATTGAGGGTATGGCCGTCGTCCTCGGAACGCACCGTCCAGACGACGGTGAAGGTCCCGGCACCGATCCCGCCGACGTCGGCGACGACGTGGCGGGGATCGTTCGGATCGACGCGGGCGTTGCTGACCGTGATTCCCTCGGAGGAGCCGTCTTGATTCAAGACGTTGATGGCGGGCGAACCGGCGCCCGTCGCGACCCGCTCGCTCGTCCACAACTCGATGGACTGCGGCGGCGCGCCCAGCAGTCCGTCTTCCGGCGGCGACGAGCGGACGATGTAGGCATGGGCATCGGTGCCGGCCGCGATCAGGAGGACGACGAACGTGACCAGCGCGATCGCGGCGATCGCGGAGCCGTAGCGGCGGGCGCGAATCCAATGGCAGGCGGGCAAAGCATCATCCTATCGGTAACGAGCGACACGACTAGTTCCGTCCATGTACCAACCGGAACGCCCCCGGCGAGGAACCCGGTTCTTGTTAAGTTTACGCGCCTCGCGGCAAGAGGGATGATCGGGCGATCCGCTCTCGCCTCGGTAGGCGCGACGACCAAGCCCATCCCGACAAATGGTACGCTGCGGCGAGACCGTGCCCGCGGGGAAGAAAGGCACTGCCGTGGACCCGAAACGGATCGTCGCGGAGGGCTACGACCGGATCGCGGAGGCCTACGCCGATTTTGCCGGCCGGTCCCGCGACGACCCGCGCGATCGCTACACGGCGCTGATGATCGACCGGCTCGCTCCCGGTGCGGCCGTTCTTGAACTCGGTTGCGGCGGGGGCGTGCCGACCGCCAGACTCCTTGCCGAGCGGTACGCCGTGACCGGCGTCGACCTTTCGGCCCGCCAAATCGAACTCGCACGACGGCAGGTCCCCGGTGCCACGTTCGTCCAGGTCGACATGACGGCGCTCGACCTGCCGCCCGAGAGTGTTGATGCGGTCGTCGCCTTCTACTCGTTGACTCATGTTCCGCGCCGAGAGCATCGTCGCTTGTTCGCCTCGATTGTCAACTGGCTGCGGCCGGGTGGTCTCCTGGTCGCGTCGATGGGCGCCGGTGCGTCCCCGGATTGCGTCGAGGACGACTGGCTCGGCGCACCGATGTTTTTCAGCCACTTCGGTGCGCGGACGAACCAGCGCCTCGTCCGCGAGGCGGGTTTCGACATCCGCTCGGCACGGACCGAGTGGACCGACGAGGACGGCGTGGCCGTCCCGTTCCTCTGGATCGTGGCGACCAAACCCGGGACTCCACCCGCGCAGACCCGAGATGGTATCTTGGCGTGAGCTCAAGCGAGCGAGACGGGATTGGCAGCCAGGATTGCTTCGATGACGCTTCTCATCCAGGCCGCATCGATCCGGCATGCGCACGGCGGCAACCAGATTTTCGAGGACGTGAGTTTCGAGGTGCGCGAGGGCGACCGCGTTGCCCTCATCGGCGCGAACGGCGCCGGTAAGAGCACCCTCTTCAAGATCATGGCGAAGGTGATCGAACCGGACGGGGGTGTCGTCACCTACCGCCGCGGTCTTGCCGTCGGCTACCTCAGCCAGGAACCGACCCTGGCCCCGACCGTTTCGATGCGCGAGGCCGTCGCCCCCGCCGCCGGCGACCCGGCGGCGCTGGAAACCCGCCTCCGCGATCTCGAGGCGCAAATGGCCGAGGCGCCGGACGACGACGCGCTCACCGCCGTCATGGACGAGTACACCGCGACCCTGAGCCGGCTCGAAGCGGGACCCGGCTACGCGCACGAGGCGAAGGGAGCCGAGGTTCTCGCCGGTCTCCGCATCCCGGAGGGACGGTGGGAGACGCCGTTCGGCCGACTCAGCGGCGGCGAGAAGAAACTCGTCGGTCTTGCCCAATTGCTCGTCTCGGAACCCGAGGTGTTGCTCCTCGACGAACCGGACAACCACCTCGACCTGGACGCGAAGGCGTGGCTCGAAGGCTACGTCCGGGACCACAAAGGCGCGGTCGCGGTGATCACCCACGACCGCTACTTCATCGACCGCGCCGTCAACCGCATCTTTGAGCTCGAAGATGGCGGGATCGAATCCTATCCGGCGAACTACACCGCGTTCGTCGAACTGAAACGGGAGCGCCTGGAACGCGCCGCCCAACTCCGCGATCTCCAGGAGCGCGAGTTCAAGAAGCTCAAGGCAAGCGCGGAACAGTTGACCCAGTGGGCGCGCCAAAACCCGAAATTCGCCCCTCGCGCCGAGAACCAGCGACGCAAACTCGCGGAAGAGCGCGACCGTCTCGAAAAGACGCCGCCACCGATCCTACGCCGCCGCCAGATCGAGGTCGATTTCGACACCGAGCGTGGTTCGACGCTTGTGCTGGAAACCAGGGCGCTCGCCAAATCCTTCGGCCCGCGCGAGGTCTTCAGACCCTTCGACCTGACGATTCGCCACGGCGAGGTCGTCGGTCTGGTCGGACCGAACGGCGCCGGTAAGACGACGCTGTTCCGCATGATCCGCGGCGAGGAACCGCCATCCGCCGGTACGCTGCGGATCGGTCCATCCGTTGTTGTGGGCTACTACGCCCAACAGCAGGAGACGCTCGATCCCGACCTGACACCGATCGAGTTGGTGCGCAAACTCAAGCCGTACACGGAACAGCAGGCGATCTCGTTCCTCAACACCCTCCTCTTCGACCGGACGGATGCCTTGAATCGCATCGGCAATCTCAGCGGCGGCGAAAAGGCCCGGCTCCAAATCGGCGCGCTCATCCTCGCCGGTGCCAACTTCCTGCTCCTCGACGAACCGACCAACAACCTCGATATTGCCTCGACCGAGGTCCTGGAGACCGCCCTCCTCGACTTCCCCGGCGCCATCCTGACCATCTCGCACGACCGCTACTTCCTCGACAAACTCTGCACCCGCACGATCGAGATCCGCGACGGCGTGGTGCGCGACTACGCCGGCGGTTTCGGCTACTACGAGGCGAACCCGACGCAGGGAACGGTGCTCACCAAACTGCCGCCACGGCCCGCGGCTGCCGTGACGGGGCGAGATCACGCGGGTGCGCGACGCGGTTGATGGCACCTTCCTGCTCTGAATAAGCGTCGTAGGGGCGGACCGCCCCTACGTTCGTTTGGTGATGCGTTGTGACCCGAAGACGCCGGAGCTACCCAACCGATGCGACCGTCGTCAGCGGTCGCAACCCCGCCTCGATCTCCGCGCGGCGCGGTTCGAGGAACGGCGGCAGCGCCAGCCGCTCGCCGAGGTGCGCGGCGTCCTCGTCGGTGGCGAAACCCGGTCCGTCGGTGGCGATCTCGAACAGCACGCGGCCTGGTTCGCGGAAGTAGATCGAGCGGAAGTAGTACCGGTCGATGACCTGGGTCACGCCGAGACCGGCCCGCGCGATCCGCTGCTGCCAGGTGCGATGCGCTTCGTCGTTCGGCGTCCGAAACGCCACGTGGTGAACGCCGCCGGTGCCGAGGCGAGCCGGGGGCAAATCCGGCCGTTCCTGGACGTGGACTTCCGTGCCCGCTCCACCCGGACCGGTCTCGAAAACGGCGACGGCACGAGACGGATTGTCGGGTGCCGGGTACTCGCCGGCCCGCCGGAACCCCATCGCCTCGGTCAAGACCCACGCCGTCGGTGCCAGACGGTCGACCTCCAGCAGGACGTGGCTCAGTCCGCGGATCCGACGCTCGGCCGGAATCGGGCTGCCCGACCACGGCGAGAATATCGCGTCGCCATCGTCGGCAACCAGCACCAGCCGCTGCCCTTCCGGGTCGGTGAAGGCCAGCGTCGGACGGCCGTGGCGCTGTTCCACCTGCCCGTGCGACACCATCGCGTCGCCCAGCCAGCGCGTCCACCAATCGAGGGCATCGGCGGGAACCCGCAACCCGACCGCCGCAATCGATCCGCTTCCGGCGACGTTTGACCCGATCCCGGGCCAGTCGAAAAAGGTCACCTCGGTACCGGGATTGCCGATCTCGTCGCCATAAAAGAGGTGGTAGGCGGACACGTCGTCCTGGTTGACCGTCTTCTTCACGAGTCGCATCCCGAGGACCCGCGTGTAAAACGCCACGTTCCCCAGAGCATTTCCCGTGACCGCGGTCAAGTGATGGAGACCGCCGAGTTCCATGGTTTTCGACTCCTGTTGATGCCGAGCGAACACGACCATTCGTGCCGCGACCACCGGGCCACGGTTCTCCCGCCAATAATGACAGACCGGCTGGAGTGGATGACTTGGGTTACGGGGATTGACCCGCGGTTGCCGGGCGTCGCTAGAGGCCGAGCGAGAGCTGATTTGCAACCGGGTTCGCCGCCACAACCTTGACCGTCGGGTCGTCGTCTTTGTCCGAGCGATCGTCCGCACCAAACCCGTAGGCGGCTCGGATCTTGTCGACCCTGGCGTGGATGGCCGC
>DATBFX010000493.1:0-27950 GCA_036558305.1 Thermomicrobiales bacterium
GGGCGACGCGGTTCCGCCGCCTGGCCAAAGATTACGAACGGTTGCCCGAAACGGTGGTCGGCCTGCATTTCGTCGCCTTCGCCTGCCTCATGCTTCATCGGATGCTCGTCACGGTCGCTCGAAGTCCATAACACGCTCTAGACGTGGACCGTGGCGGCGCCGCCGACCACGTATTCGACGAGGTTGACGGCGGTGACGATGCGGGCGCCCTCGATCAGATCGGCCTCGGTGATCCCGCGCGGTTTGGTGCAGGCGCCGCAGGCCCAGATTTGGCCGCCGTTGTCGACGAAGGACCGGATCACCTCGCCGAGCGGCTGGAACCCTTCCTTCTGGACGCCGTCGGCGTAGCCCTTCGTCGCCAGGCGGACGCCCTCGACGGTCAGGAAGACGACGGCCTCCTGGTCGGCGGTCACCGCGGCATTGCCGACGACGAAGGGGAGGGTGGCCCGCTCGGGATCTTCCTCGCCGTGGGTGCAGTTCACCAGCAGTTTACCGGCCATCGTCTGCCCTCCTTCTGCTGCGCCGTCGCGGCGGCGCCTACTTGCGGCGGATGAAGAAACGGGTTTGCGTCGCGTCGTCTTCCGCGGTCGCGATCAGGGGGTTGCCGGTGAGGCGACTCCAGGCCGGCACGCCCTCCCGCGCGGCCGGGTCATCGGAGCGGACCTCGAGGACCTGGCCGCTGGCCAACTCGGTCAGCCGGGCTTTGATCGCCGGTGTCAGGGTGGCGCACGCCATCCCCGGCGCGTCGAGCGTCGCATCGGCGGCCGGGAACTCGTCGGGTATCGACATTGCCTTCCTCCTCGCGACCGGCTGCTGGGCGGACCCCGTGGTCGCCCTCCCTGGTTCGTTCACTCCGTGGCGACCGGCAAGCCGGCCGATCGCCAATCGGGCAACCCGACGTCGAGGCGCCGCGCGTCGTAGCCGTGCGCCCGCAGCAGCGCCACGGCCTCGTCCGAGAAGACGCAGTACGGCCCACGGCAGTAGGCGACGATCTCGCGGTCGCGCGGCACCTCGCCCAACCGCCCCGCCAGCTCGTCGATCGGGATCGACCGGGCCTCGGGGATGTGGCCCGCCCGGAACTCCTGCTCCGGCCGGACGTCGAGCACGACGACCTCCCCCTCGCCGAGCCGGCGCAGCAGCGTGGTGGCGTCGACGGCCTCGAGCTGGGCGCGGTCGGTGAGGAAGGTCTGCGTCAGGCGGTCGATCTCCGCCAACCGCGCCTCCCCCACCTCCCGGATCGCCTGCCACAGGCGAAAGACGCGCTCGTCGGCCAGGCGGTAGAAGATCGAGGTCCCGGCGCGGCGGGTCTCGACGAGACCGGCCTGGCGCAACGCCTGAAGGTGCTGGGAGGCATTGGCGACGGAGAGGGCCGTCTCGGCGGCGAGGTCCTCGACCCGCCGCTCGCCCTGGGCGAGGAGGTCGAGGAGTTCCAGGCGGTGCGGGTTGGCGACCGCCTTGCCGATCCGCGCGAACTGGTCGAAGAGCGGGTCCTTGAAGGCCCGGTGCGAGGAGTTCATGAATTCAATAGAATACTTGAATACCGCCGATTGTCAAGACCCCCTTCCGGGCAGCACCGAAGGAGCGCTCCGGCGCCGGCACGGGAGGGGTGCCACCGACTGCGAACCGACGCGATCGCGGTAGGGGGCGCCGTCGTCCGACCGGCGCCGACGGATCAAACGGCCGTCCGCGTCACCGCTCGGACCATGCCGTTCCCCGTCGAGATGGCGTGACCGGCGGTTGCCGAGACCGGTGCGATCGTCATGCCACGGCACAGCAGCTCCGGCACCAGCTCCGCCGGCACCGGCCGGCCGAGCAGGAATCCCTGTCCGCTGTCGCACCCGGCGCGGCGGGCGGCCGCCAACTGCTCCGCGGTTTCGATCCCCTCGGCCGTGACGTGCAGCCCCAACCGATGGCCCAGGGCCGCGATCGCGGCGACGATCGCCTCGTCCTCGTTGTTGCTGCCGAGGGGGCGGATGAAGGAACGGTCCAGTTTCAAGACGTCGGCCGAGAGTTCGCGGAAGGAGGCGAGGGAGGAGGCCCCGGCGCCGAAGTCGTCGATCGCCAGTTTCACCCCCAGCTCGCGCAACGCCCGCAACGTCCCCGCCGTCGCCCGCAGGTCTTCCACCAGCGCCGCTTCGACGATCTCCAGACGCAGCAAGGAGGGGGCGAGGTTGGTCGCGGCCAGGGCGTGGGCGACGCAGATGGGGAGTTTCGGGTCGCGCAGTTGGCGTGCGGCGAGGTTGACGTTGATCGTCCGCGGGGTGACGGTGGGGTAGGCGCGGCGCCAGGATTGGTATTGGCGGCAGGCCGTCTCCAGCACCCAGATGCCGATCCCTTCGATGACACCGGTCTCCTCGGCGAGGGGGAGGAAATCGATCGGCGAGATGAGACCGCGCGTCGGATGCTCCCACCGCAGCAGCACCTCGAGCGTCCGGATCTCACGGGTCGTCAGATCGACGATCGGTTGGTAGTGGAGCACCAGTTCGGACCGCTCGACCGCCCGCCGCAACTCGCCGTCGAGCGAGATCCAGGCCGCGGACTGGACCGTCATCCCCGGTTCGTACGGCACCGCCGTCGCCCGGCCCGCCCGCTTGGCCTCGTAGAGCGCCACGTCCGCCGCCCGCAGCAATTCGCCCGGCGTGGTGCGCTCCGGCGCGCTCAGCGCGATGCCGATACTCGCGGTCGCGTAGATCTCTTGGCCGGCGAGCCGGAACGGCGCGCGCAGCTCGGCCAGGATGCGGTCGGCGGCCCGTTGCGCCTCGTCGCCGGTCACGCCCTCGACGAGGATCGCGAATTCGTCGCCGCCGAACCGGGCGATCGTGTCGCCGGCGCGCAGGCAACCCGTGAAGCGCTCGCCGGCTTCGATCAAGAGCCGGTCGCCGGCCTCGTGACCGAGACTGTCGTTGACGACCTTGAACCGGTCGAGGTCGAGGAAGAGGACGGCGACCGGTTCCCCGTGGCGGCCGGCGGTTTGGAGGGCGTGCTCCAGGCGGTCGTTGAAGAGCGCCCGGTTCGGCAGCCCCGTCAGGGCGTCGTGGAATGCCTGGTGCGCCAGTTGGGCCTCCAACGCCTTGCGCTCGGTCACGTCGTGCAGGATGCCGCGCCAGCTCACCGGGCGGCCGGCCGCGTCGTGCACGGGCCTCGCCTCGTCGAGGACCCAGACGATCCGGCCGTTGCGCGCGAACACCCGGTACTCGACGCGGAACGGCTCGCCGGACGCCGTGGTGCGGGCGACCTCCGCCATCGTCCGCTGCCGGTCGTCGGGGTGGAGCCGTGCCGCCCAGAGCGTGCGGTCGGCCACCCACTCCGCCGCCGTGTAGCCGAGCATCGCCTCGATCTGCGGGCTGATGTAGCGCGTGGTCCGTTCCCGCCCGTCCCCCTCGACGTCGTCGACGTAGATCACCGCCGCGATCTGCTCGACCAGCGCCCGGTAGCGCGCCTCGGTCTCCCGCAACTGCTGTTCGGTTCGCCACCGCTCCGTCACGTCGCGGGCATTGACGATCAATCCGCCGATCCCCGGATCGGCCAGGTGATTGGTCACCGTTACCGCGAGCCGGTGCCACGATCCGTCGGCGTGACGCGCCCGCATCCCGAACGAGACGCTCTCGCCGGTTCGGCCCACCGCCTCGGCGAAGGCGGCCTCCACGCCGGCCGCGTCGTCGGGATGACCGAACGCGAACGACCGCGTGCCGACGATCTCCTCTGCGCGGAAACCGAGCAGGCGTTCGACGGCGGGACTGATGTAGCGCACCGTGCCGTCGGCTTCGACGATCGCGATGACGTCGGCGGCGTTCTGCACCAGCGAGCGGAACCGCTCCTCGCTACGCCGGATCTCCTCCTCCGCCTGCCGCCGGGCCGTGACGTCCAGCGCGACGCCGGTCATCCGCACCGCGTCGCCGGTGGCATCGCGGACGATTTTGCCCTTGGCATACTCCCAGTGCGTCGCCCCGGTCAGGTCCACCACGCGGTACTCGGCCTCGTAGTCCTCCCCCGATGCCAGCGCGGCCGAGACGATGCGCTCGATACCCGGCCGGTCGTCCGGATGCAGACCGTCCAGGAATGCCTCGTAGGAACCGTCGAACGTCCGCGGTGGCAGGCCGTGGAGGCTTTCGGACTCTTCGGACCAGGCGAGGGTGCCGGTGACGAGGTCCCAATCCCAGGTCCCCATCTTCGCCGCCGCCAGCGCCAGACGGAGCGCGGTTTCCGCCTCCTTGCGGGCGGTGATGTCGAAGAGGATGCCGTGCCAGGTGCGGGGTTGGCCGGTGCCGTCCCGGACGAGCACCGCCTCGTCGCGGATCCAGACGTAGCGGCCGTCGCTGGTCAGCAACCGGTATTCCATGCGGAACGGGTCGCCCGTCGCGTTGGTGCGGGCGTCCTCGGCCGTGACCGCCGCCTGGTCGTCGGGATGGATGCGACGGAAAAAGAAATCGGGCTCGTCGATGCACTCGGCCGGGGTGTAGCCGAGGATCGCCTCGACGGGTGGGCTGATGTAGTGCATCGAGCGGGTGTCGCCGACGTTCTGGACGTAGGCGATCGCCGGGATGTGTTCGATCAGCAGCCGGTAGTCCGCCGCGGCCGCGGTCCCCTCTGGTCGATTGTGCGAAACGGCGCCCCCGCGTTTGCGGCCCATCGCCCGTGCACTCCACGCTGCCGCTCGTGCGACGGAGGGCGCACGAAGCGAAAGGCGCACGCTCCCCCGCCCCTGTCTAGCACGCCCCCGGCGATTGGACATCCCGCGGCGTTAACCCGGTCGTCCCGGTCCGACCACGTCCGAACGATCCGACGAGCAACCGCTTAACGAAGGAAACGTTTGTCCGGCGCGGGATGACCCACCCGGGTCATCCCGCTTCGGACCCGAGGGCCATAACCGCGCCGGTCGCGCCTTGCCTAGACTCGGCGCACACGTCGTCCCGCGTGAGGTACCCGCCCGCCGCGAAGGAGTCCGCGCCGCGTGATGACGCTCCGCCCTCGCCGGTTCTCGCCCCTGCTCCTCGTCGTCCTTGCCGTCGCGCTGGCGCTGCCGCTGCTGCCGGGGCAGCCGGGCGGTCTCCTGGCCGCGCCGGGGCGACCGGCCGGGAGCGAACTGCCGGCGGCGAGCGTCGGCCGCACCCTCGTCGTCGATCCGGCCGGCAGCGACACCAGCGGCGACGGCAGCACCGGCAAACCGTGGAAAACGATCCAGAAGGCCGCGTCCCAGGTCCAGGCCGGGGACCTCGTCCAGATCGACGCCGGGACCTACAGCGGTCCGATCACCATCGACCGCGGCGGCACCGCCACCGCCCCGATCGTCTTCCACGCCAACGGCGCCGTCGTGATCGAGGGGAGCGGTGCCAGCCGGGATGCCGTCACCATCACGTTTGCCGATTACGTCACCGTCGACGGCTGGCGGGTGCAGCACGCGACCCGGGCCGGACTCCGCGTCGACAATTCGGACCACGTCACCGTCAAGAACGGCGTCTACGCCGACAACGGCACCTGGGGCATCTTCACCGACTTCAGCGACGACGTCGTGATCGAAAACAACGAGGCGTACGGGTCGGTCAACGAGCACGGCATCTACCACAGCAACAGCGGCGACCGCCCGATCATCCGCGGCAACCTCGTCCACGACAACCACGCCAACGGCATCCACATGAACGGCGATCTTTCGCAGGGAGGGGACGGCGTCATCTCCGGCGCCCTGGTCGAGGACAACGTCATCTACGAGAACGGACTCGGCGGCGGCAGCGGCATCAACATGGACGGCGTCACCGACTCGATCGTCCGCAACAACCTGATCTTCGCCAGCCACGCCAGCGGTATCTCGCTCTACCAGATCGACGGCGGTGTCTGCTCGCAGCGCGACCAAATCCTCAACAACACGATCTCGCTGGCGAGCGACGGCCGCTGGGCCGTCAACATCCCGAGCGACGGCTGCGTCGACAACAAGGTCTTCAACAACATCCTCTACACCGCCCATTCGTACCGCGGCAGCATCAACGCCGTGACCGGCAGCCTGTCCGGGTTCGCCAGCGACGATAACGTCGTGATGGACCGCTTCAGCACCGACGGCGGCGACAGCCGGCTGACACTCGCCGATTGGCAGGCGCTCGGCTACGACCGGCACTCCCGGATCGCGACGCCGGCCCAACTCTTCGTCGATCCGAGCGGCGACTTCCACCTCAAGAGCGGCAGCCCCGCCGTCGACGCCGGTACCGCGCTCGCCAACGTCACCGACGACCTCGACGGCAACCCCCGCCCCCGCGGCAACGCCTACGACGCCGGCGCCTACGAAAGCGGCGGCAGCGGTCCGGCCATTACGCCGATCCCCACCCGCACCTCGACCCGAACCCCGACGCGGACGGCCACGGCGACCTCGGTGCCGCCGACGAACACGCCGACCCCGACACCGACGAAATCGCCGACCAAGGTAGCGACCGCAACCGCCACGCGAACCCCGACCGCCAAGGCGACGGCCACCCGCACGCCGACACGGACGCCGACCCGAACCCCCACCCGCGCGCCGACGAAGACGCCGACTCCGCCACCGACGGCGACGGCCACCTCTACCCCGGAACCGGTGTCTGGCCCCTACCCCATCGCCCGCGGCGGGCGGAGTTCGGGTTCCGCTCCGGCCTCGACCGTCTTCGACGGCGATCTCGGCACCGTCTGGACCACGACGACGTCGACCGTGCCGCGCCAAGCCAATGTTTATGTCGACCTCGGATCGGTCAAACCGGTCGCCACCGTCCGCTGCTTCTTCGCCCAAAGCGACACCGCCGACTCCGTCAAGATCGAGTTCTCGACCGACAAGCGCACCTGGCAAACGATCGCGACGCTCGCCAACCCGCCCGCCGGTCAATGGTTGGACCTGCCGGTCGGCGCCTCGGCCCGCTACGTCCGCTTCACCTTCGCCAACCCGCACAAGGACCCGCGGCTCGGTGGGCTGGCGGAGGTGGAGGTGTGGGGGTAGCGTCCGGGTTTTCCGGATCTCTCGTCCACGTGGCCGGGTTGTTGGCGATGTAGGCGCGGATTCGGTCCAGGGCCGCGTCATTGCGGACGATGTGTTCGTAGTAATCGCGTTGCCAGAAACGCTTGCGAAACGACGGCCAGCCATCGGTTTTGACGCCGAGGATGTAGTCATTGGTGGTCATGGTTTTGAACCATTGGACGATTCGTGCCAAGTGTGGTTCGTGCACGGGCGTGGCGTTCGTGCCGGCAGCAGGGCGGACACACCGGTCCGCCCCTACAGAGGAATGCGCCGAGACCTGTAGGGGCGGACCGGTGTCCGCCCTCTGGCGTTGTCGAAACCACCGATTCATCTACACCATTGATGAGCACAATACCGTGCAAATGATTCGGCATGACGACGAACCTGTCCAATTCCGATCCGGGAAATCGCCGCGGAATGTCTTCCCACCACGACGCAATGACCAAGCCCGCGGTGTTGGGATGCATCTCGCCTTCGGCGATCTCGCCGAGGATGCATAGCCGGTCCTGGACACAGAGAGTGACAAAATACGCGCCGGGCTGCGCATAGTCGTAGCCGGCAAGCCGAATCGAGCGACGGTGGTGGATCTCGGGGTCGTAGGACATCGCGCCACCCCCGAACGAGTGGCCCCGGCCCGGGCGAATGCCCGGGCCGGAGCCATCACCGCACCGAATTGTCGCGCCGGGACCGCCGTTAGCTGGTGCGGTTCCAGTTGGCGATGTTCCAGTAGAGGGCCTCCCAGATGTTGGGCGAGATGTTGCCGTCGCGCATGGTGTTGAGCACGGCGATCTTCTCGGCGGCGCGCTGGACGAGCGGGACGACGACGAAGTCGTTGATGACGATGTCGTTCATCTGGATGAAGAGCTGGGCCACCTTCTCGGCGTCGGTCTCCGTCGTGGCCTGATCGTACAGCGCGTCGTACTGCGGGTTGTTGTAGCGGGCGTAGTTGACGCCCGACCAGCCGTTGGCCTTCTGGGCGATGTTGGCCCCGTCCGGCCCGGCGTACCAGTTCTGCATGTACAGCAGCGGGAAGGGCGAACTCGGGCTGCTCGTGTACATCTCAAGGTCGCGGAAGAAGTGGGCGGCGCTCTGGTCGTTGCCGGCGGCGCTGTCGAAGAAGACCCCGGCGTCGACCTGGCCCAGCGTCACCTGGAACCCGGCCTTCTCCCAGTTGCTCTTGTTGACCGCCTGGGTCTTCTGCCGCACCGAATTGATCGTGGTGAAGTACTGGACCTTGAGCTGGACGCCGTCCTTCTCCCGCACGTCGCCGTTCTTCGTCCACCCCGCCGCGTCGAGGGTCTGGTTGGCCTTGTCCAGGTTAAACTCGTAGCTGGTGTTGGGCGATTCGTCCTTGGGGATGCCGGTCAGGATGTTCTTGGCCGCCGGCTCGCCCGGCGGTCCATCGTAGAACTGCACGGCGATCGTGTCGCGGTCGGTCGCCAGCGAGAGGGCTTGGCGGACGGCCTTGTCGGTCAGGAACGGGTGCGGGGTATTCATCTCCGCCCGCTCCCCGTTGACCTCCTTGTCCGGGTCGGCGAAGTTGAACAGGACGCGCTCGACGCTGGCGCCGGGCTGGGTTATGACCTTGCCCTTGCCGGCGGCCTCCATCTGCTTGAGGATGTTCGGCTCGACCTGGAGATTCCAGGCGAAGTCCCAGTCGCCGGTCTGGAGGACGGCCTGGGCGGCCGAGGCGGCGTCGCCGCCGCCCTTGATGTTGACGGTGGCGAAGAAGGGCTTGGTCGGCTCGCGGTAGTTGTCGTTGACCTTGTAGGTGACCTGGTCGTTCTCCTTGAAGCTGTCGACCACGTAGGGGCCGGTGCCGATCGGCGCCTTGCGGAACTCGTCGTTGGCCGCCTGCGGGTCCTTGCCGTCCCAGAAGTGCTTGGGGTAGACGGAGCCCGTGTAGGAACTGGTGAACGGAACGAACCAGGACTGGGTGGGACTGGAGAAAGTGATCTTGACCGTCGCCGGGTCGACCGCCTCGACGTTGGCGATCGGCTGGTAGGTGGTGAAGTCGACCGACTGGTTCTTCGGGTCCATGATCCATTGCCAGGTGAACACCACGTCGTCGGCGGTGAAGGGCTGGCCGTCGCTCCACTTCACGTCGGGCAGCAGCTTGTAGGTGACCGTGGTCTGGTCCTGCGAGACGCCGCCGTTCTCGAGCGAGGGGACCTCGCTCACGAGCGTCGGCAGGAGGGTGCCGTCCTGGGCGTAGCTCATCAGCGGCTCGGTGATCAGGGCGGCCGCGAGTTGGTCTTTCGTCCCCTGCGCGACGTGGACGCTCAGGTGGGTGGCCGCCTGCCACTGCAAGATCTTCAGCGCGCCGCCCGCCCCACGCTGCTGGTTGTCCGTCCCCTCGGTGGGTCGGGTCGACTGGAGCGGGGCAGCGTCCTGGGCGTTCGGCGCCGCCGCGGCACCGCTCACCTTGACCGAGTTGAGGATGAAGAGCACGACCGGCAACCCGACGCCGAGCGCCGTCGCCCGCGTGATGAACTCGCGGCGGGAGATCCGCCCCGACTTGAGATCCTGGTAGAGACTCCAGAACGGTCCGCTTTGCTGTGCGTCAGCCATTGTTCAACGACCTCCTGTCTTGATCTCGAACCGGCTCGGCCGACTCCGGCCGAGCGAAGCAGCGTACCGGCGACGTCGCCGGCGGGTTCAGGGAGAACGCATGCACAGATCGTGCTCGGCGTGGGTCTTGCCGTTCGTGCTCCCGATCGTCGTCCTTCCTCCTCTAACCGATTGGACGACCGAACTCGTACGGTGGTAGCCGGAGAGTGTACCCCGGCTGGGCGCAGGATCAAAGGTGTGCATGCACGAAAGATGCACGCAATCCTCAACCGAACGCTGTCGTCCGCTACGCAACGGCGGTCGGACAGGCACTCATCGGTCCCGTTCGACCACGGTCACGGGGCAACGACGCCCGCCGCGTACATCCTTCCCAGGAACCGTGACGGGACCGTCCCGAGCAGAACTGGTGCCTCGAATCCCGCGCTTCGCGCAACCGTGGCCAACGAGACGAACGACACCGCGTACGGTACCCACCGATTCCCGGCGTCGGTGTCGTACTCCACGACGATCAGGCGACCGCCCGGTTTCAGGTAGCCGCGCCAGCGTCGCAGCAGCGCCACCTGATCGCGCGCGTAGTGGATGGCGTTGGCCGCGACGATGCCGTCGAGGGCTGGCAGCGCCAGCGGTTCGGTGAAATCGGCAACCTGGGTCCGCAGATGGGTGCCCGGAAAGTGCCGATCGACCGCCGCGCGGAGCGTCCCGAGCGCGTTCCGATCGCGGTCGATCGCGACGATCTCGACGTCCGGTCCCGCCACGTCGCGCAACGCCAGCGTGAACGCTCCCGTCCCCGCCCCCAGGTCCGCCCAACTCCCGCCACTCCCCGCCCCCACGCCCGGCGCGATCAGGCGAACATGGTCCGAATGATCCATGGCACCATAATAACCGCGGGCGCACGCCGCCCGCGCCAACTCGACGCTCGAAGCTCGCAACTCACCAGACGGAGAACCATGACCGCCCTGCTGACCACCGAGACCGACCGCCGCGCCGAGTTCGTCGCGCTCGCCGGCGACCTGGCCGACCGCTTTGCGACCCGAGCGGCAGCATACGATCGCGACAACCGCTTCCCGTTCGAAAACTTCCGCGACCTCCACGAGTCCGGCTACCTCGCCCTCACGGTCCCGGCGGAGTACGGCGGGCGTGGCGCCACCTCGCTCGAACTGGCCGCCGCGCAGGAACGACTCGCCCAGGGCGACGGTTCGACCGCGCTGGGGGCGACGATGCACCTGGGGATGATCGGCCGCCTCGCGGCGACGCGGATCTGGCCCGAGGACCTCTTCGCCGCGGTCTGCCGCGACGTCGTCGCGCACGGTGCCTTGATCAACTCGGCGCACAGCGAACCGGACCTGGGAAGCCCCAGCCGGGGCGGTCTGCCCAGCACCACCGCCGTCCGCACGGTCGACGGTTGGCGGATCAACGGCCGCAAGAGCTGGACCACCCTCGCCCCGGCGCTGACCTACGTCCACCTCCTCGCCACCGCGGAGGAAGACGGCCACGAGCCGCGCCGCGCCAACTTCCTGCTCCGCGCCGATACGCCGGGGCTGCGCATGGTTGAGACCTGGGACAACCTGGGGATGCGCGCCACCGGCAGCCACGACCTGGTGCTCGAGAACGTCGAGGTTCCGGCCGAAGCGCTGGTGCCGGACGGAGGGTCGTCGCTTCCCGGCGACGGTCGCGACTGGGGCGTTTTCGCGGGTCAGGCGGTCTTTCTCGGGCTGGCGAAGGCGGCACGGGACGTGGCGATCGCCTACGCCCGGGAGCGCCGGCCGAACGGGATGGCGGGACCGATCGCCGAGTTGCAGACGGTGCAACACCGGGTCGCCGAGATGGAACTGCTGCTCTTGCAGGCCCGGACGCTCTTTTACGCCACGGCCGAACGCTGGCAGCGCGAACCGGAGCAGCGCGACGCGATGGGGTGGCAATTGGCCGCCGTCAAGTACACCGTCAGCAACCACGCGATCCGCGTCGGCGACCTCGCCCTTCGGGTCGTCGGTTCCGCCGCTCTCTCCCGCACCATGCCGCTTGAACGCATCTTCCGCGATCTCCGCGTCAGCATCGGCCAACCGCCGATCGACGACGCCGCGCTGACGACGATCGGGCGGGCGGCGCTCGGGGTGTGAAGGGCGGGAGGCGGAGGGCGGAGGGCGGAGGGCAGAAGGCGGAAGGAGAGACGGGGAAGTTTAGGATCGTCCGGCCGCCTCCCGCCCTCCGCCCTCCGCCTTCCGCCCTCGTCGCGCGTGTTCGACCGCGACCCGGATCAGCGTCCGCACGTCGGCGGCGACGTCTGATGGGAGCGTGGGATCGAGGATCGATTCGACGAGTTCGACCATCAGGGGGTCGTTCCAGGCATCCGAGCGGAAATCGGCGCTGGCGAGCAGGCGCTCGCGCTCGACCGGTGTCAGCTTCATCGCGGCGGCGAGGGTGTCGATCGTGCTCCGCTCGGGGGTGCGCGAACCGCCTTCGAGGCGGGAAACCGAACTGGGATCGAGTCCGGCCCGCTCGGCGAGTTGGGTCTTGGTCCAGCCGAGTTCTTCGCGATAGGCGGCGAGGAGTCGCCCGAACTCGGTCGTGCCGCCGTCCGACACCGCCTTGTCCCCTTAGTTTCGACGCGCCGACGCCGCCCGTCGTGCGTGGGACTGTAGCACGCGGCCGGGTTTTCACCGTCGGAGACGGCTGCGTCGGCTACGTGGCGGCGGTCACCGCGTAGAGCCCGCCGTCGAGTTCGACGACGTACAACTCGCCCGTGGCGTCCTCGCCGAACGAGACGATGCTGTGGCCGGAGGCGACCGGGCCGGCGGTGAGCCAATTGCCGGCCGCGTCGCGCCCGAGACCCCAGATCCCGGCGCCGCAGTAGTCGGCGAAGAGGTAGACGCCGACCAGGGTGGGGACGGCAGCGCCGCGATAGACCGTGCCGCCCGTAATCACGCAACCGGCGTCGCGGGCGAAGCCGGAGACGGGCGGGACGAAGGCGGCGCAGGCGGCGGGATCGGCATCGTTGCAGTCCATTCCCTCCATCTCATCCCAGCCGAAGTTCTGGCCGCCGCTGCCGGCCGGCACCAGATCGACCTCCTCGTAGACGGAGGAACCGACGTCGCCGATCCAGAGGTCGCCGGTGGCGCGGTCGAAGGCGAAGCGCCAGGGGTTACGCAGTCCCCAGACCCAGATCTCCGGTCGCGCCTCCGGGTTGCCGACGAACGGGTTGTCCGGCGGGATCGCGTAGGGTTGGCCGCCCTCCTCGCGATCGACGTCGAGGCGGAGGATCTTGCCGAGGAGGGTGTCGAGTTTCTGCCCGTTCTGGCCGTTGCCGCCGCCCCCGTCGCCGAGACCGACGTAGAGGTAGCCGTCCGGTCCGAAGAGGAGCAGCCCGCCGTTGTGGTTGGCGGCCGGCTGGGCGACGGTCAGGATCGTCTCGGCGCTCGCCGGGTCGGCACGGTCGGGATCGCCGGCGGCGACGTGGTAGCGGACGACCTGGGTGTCGCCGTTCAGATCCGTGTAGTCGACGTAGAACCGCCCGTTCTCCGCGTACCGGGGATGAAAGGCGACGCTCAACAACCCGCGTTCCCCACAACACCCGACGAGCGGGGTGATGTCGAGAAACGGCTGGTCCGCCTTGACCCCGTCGCGGACGATCCGAATCCGCCCGGTTTGCTCGACGACGAAGAGGCGGCCGCTCCCATCCCCGGCGTCGACGACGTGGACCGGCCGCTCGAACCCATCGGCGACCGGCGAGAGGGTGAAGGCGAAGGTGGCGGGGTCGAAGGGCACGGTGGGTGTTTGGGCCGAGGCGACTATTGTCGGGATGATCGAGATAAGCGCGACGAGGATGGCGATTGGGGTGATACGGCGCGAACGTCGTGCTGAGGTAGACGCGGTCACGAGGGCTCCTCTCTCCGCGCGTTGTTGCCCGGCGCGGCTATGTGACCATACTGCGATGCGACGACTCAGGTTGCATCGAGAGACCCTCGAATATAAGCGGACTTCGATTACAACTACAGTTGTATGCAATCATGGTTGTAGTCCAACGCGGTTGCCATCGAGCGCGATGGCAGTCTGGCGTCGAAGGTGCAACCAACGACAGCAGCCTGGGCCAAAGCAAAGACCGCCTATTCTTCGGTGCCGATCTGCCACCGGATCAGCACGGCGTCCGCTCGCGTCAGCCGCCGCCGCCAATCGCGATGGATCGGTCTCACCCCGAACTCCTCGATGAGCATGCGGACGAAGGCGGCCAGCGTGACGCGCTCGGTCGTGAGGTGCAGCTTGTCGAGCCGAATGGCTCGTCTCGTCGTCGTGGTGACCTGGGCGGCGAGGGAAGCGGAGATGTGCAGGTGGGGATGATCGGGGCCGGAAAACCGCGAACCCGGCTGCCAGTGGTAGACGAGCAACTCGCGGTGGTCGTGATCCAGGAGCCGGTATTCGTAGGCAGCGACGTGCACGGAGCCGGATTGGCTCTTGATCTCGTCCGAACCGTCGCCGGACTGGTAATCGAGCCGAAAGTCAAAGTGCAGTCCGGTCGGACCCGCGGGCCCACGCAACGACGCTGGCTTCCCGGGTTGGCCAAGACTTATCGTGTGCGCCGGATAGGCGAAGAACGGGTTCGGGGTGACGGACGGAAGCTGCCGGGTGATGCAGCCGGTCGCGGCTCTGATGCCGTCGGTGAGATTGTCGGCGGTGGTTCTAAAAGCGGACGCTGCGCACAAGGGGCATCATCATCACGAGCCGGTTGATTTTGTGATACACGTCCATGTCGGTCTCGTCGCGGTACTCGCCAGCGTCGTAGCGCCGAAGGAACTCCTCGCCCGAGATCCCCAGGGAGTAGCGTGCCTCCTGGTCGAAGAGGTCCTTGGCCTCTTCCTCCGTCAGGACGCGGACGCGGGGACCGGCGGTCCGGCGCACCAGGATCGGTCGCGTGCGCCGCGGTCGTGTTCGTGTTCGTTGCTCCGTCGCGACCATTCGTTCTGTCCTCGGCACGACCTTCACTTGCCGAGAACGAGCATACCACGTCGGTCGCCTCAGACCCCCTCCGTCCGCATCGCCGCCGCCGGGTCGGACCGGTTGGGGCCGACGACGCCGCGGACGAACCCGGCGGCGTGGGCGGCGGTCGCCCACGGGGTTTGGCCGAGGGCGACGTCCTGGTCGAAGGCGACCCCCAACTCGCGCATCGTCGCCGTCAGCGCGTCGAGTTGGGCGGCGCGGCCGGGCGAGACGGCGTCGGTGCCGATCAGGAGGAGCGGGACCTCGACGGCGCCGACGAAGGTCGCCGGGCTGCGCAGACCGTGCTTGGCGCGGCTGGCGGCCGGCAGACCGAGATGGAAGACGTGCCAGGCGCGCCAGGTGTCGTCCGCCTGGTCGAATTCGACGTCCCAATCGGCGATCGGGTCGATCGCCACCGCCGCCCGGACCAGACCGGGCCGGGCGCCGGCGAGCAGCAGCGCCAGGGCGCCACCGGCGCCGCGGCCGACGATCGCGATCTGCTCGGGATCGACCCCTTCCTGCCCGCGCAGGGCTGCGATGGCGTCGGCGAGGTCGGAGAGTTCGTCTTCGAGCGTCGTCGTGTCGCGCTGGGTGTTGGTGATCTTGCGGCCGAAACCGGGCGTACCGGGCAGACTCGGCGCCAGGACGGCGAACCCGGCCGCCGCCAGCGCCTGCTCCTCCGCCCGGAAGCGGAAATCGACCGCCGCGTGGGGAGAATCGCCCAGGTAGACGATGCCGGGGATCGGGGCGACCCACGACGATTGCCGGTAGAAGAGCCCGCCGAGTTTGAGCCCGCCCGCGGTTTCGAACTCAAACAACGTCGGTTGGAGCAGTTCGCGCCCTGCCTCCCAGGCGACGAGCGGCGGCAGCTCGGTCCGCTCGGCGTCCTTCTTCGTTTCCTGGACGATCAGGCGGGGGGCGCCGGTCGCCGGGGCGTAGAGGTAGACGACGCGCTTCTCCTCGCCGGGGACCCAACGCGGCGAACTCGCCACCCCCTCGCCCGGATCGAGCAGTTCGGCGTTGGCGGCGTTAACGCCGCGGTCGCAGACGCGGACGACTCCGCCCTGGCGGCGGGTGTAGAGGATGCGGCCGCCGTCCGCCGAGTAGCTCGGATCGGCCTTGTCGCCGACCTCGCTGGCGAGGTTCCAACCGGCGCTGTTGTCGGGGTTGACGACGGCGATGTTGTCCCAATCGCCGTCGTCGGAGACGTAGGCGATCTGCACCCGGTTCGGCGCCCAGCGCAGCGAGTGGCGGCGGGCGATCTTCTTGGTCACCTGCTTCGTCTCGCCGGTCGCCAAGTCGACGGTCCAGACGTGGTCGCCAACCGTCTCGCCCTCCAGAGCACGCCGGCAGAAGGCGATCCGCGTGCCGTCGGTCGACCAGCAGGGATCGCGGTCGTCCTGCCCGATCGGGGCGTGGGTCATCTGGACGGCGGTGCCGACCCCGTCGGCCGGGGCGACGGCGATGGCGTCGCGTTCGCCCCGGCGGGAGACGAAGGCGACGATCGTCCCGTCCGTCGACCAGCGGGGGGAGCGGTCGGCCGCCACGTGATCGACGAGGAGGCGGGAGACGTCGCGCCCGACCTCGACGAGCCAGATCGCGGTCCGCCCGCCGGCCGGGTGCTCGCCGGTCAACGCCAACCAGGCGCCGTCCGGCGACCATTGCGGTCCCTCGACCTCCTCGACCGGTTCGAAGCCGAGGTCGATCGCCTCGGGTTCCGTTCCATCCAGCGGGCTGATCCAGAGCCGCAGAGTTCCCGCGGCGTCCCGTTGGAAGAACGCGAGCGCCGAGCCGTCGGGCGAGGGATTGGCCGGACCCGGCGCGGGCGGGGTCGGGATCGAACCGAGGTCGAGCGCCGCCCGCTCCTCGGTCTCCTCGACGATCGCCTCGGCGAGTTCGCCGTCCTCTTCGACCGCGACGGCCGGGGCGGGAATGGCGGGTTCTTCGGCCGCGACCTCGGCCGCGCTCGGTTCCTCCTCGGGTTTCGGCGCGGTGGCAATCGGCGAATCGTGCAGCGGGTCGTCGCGATCGGTCATCGGTGGTCCTTGTCCCCTGGCTTGGGGCGGCTTTTTGTGCGCCGCCCCGGCGCGGGGCTAAAGACCCCGCGCTCAACCTACAAAGCCCTCTTCAGAGGGCTGCCATATCTCCCGTTGCGGTCTCAGCCGGCTTCAGCCGGCTTTGTCGGTTGAGCGCGGGGTCTTTAGCCCCGCGCCGGGGCGGCGCGGCTTCCATGCTCACCCCAACCCCATGTGATCCGTGCAACTATAGAGCCTACGCGCCCATCTCACCGCACAACGATCCGTCTGTCCGTCTGTCCGTCTGTCCGTCTCGCCCACCAAACCCACCGCCGCCCGCCGCCTCGCTCGTAAAGACGTCGTCGTCGGACGCCAGAACCACTTCGCCGCTGCGGAGATAGCCGGTCCCGCCGGTCAGATCTTCCCCGTTGAGCAGCGCGCGGGTCAGGCTGCCGGGGCCGCCGCCGAAGAGACCGGGCGCCGGATGGCGCAAGCGGTCGTGGTGGACGTAGAGGCGGACGTCGGCGTTCGACCCCGGCAGGCGGCGCATCCTGACGCGATGACCGGGGGTGCCGCGATGACTTCCCGCGCCACCGGTCCCATCCAGGAGCGATCGCTCCTCGATCAGGATCGGCGAGCGCGCCTCGAAGACCTCGACCGGGATGTTGCCGGCGCTGGAGGGGAAGCAGTTGTGGCCGAGCCCGTCGGTCGCGCTGCCGGCGCCGCGGCCGCCGCCGGAGAAGAAGTGGACGCCGAAGGGGCGCCCGTCCGCCTCCGTCCCGGCGGCGCGGAACGCGTGCATCAACCCGTTGCCGGCCTGGACGCGGTCGGGCAGCGCCGGGGCGAGGGCGCCGAAGAGGAGGGTGTGGATGTGCCACCCGGTCTTCGTCCGGGTGTTGACCGAGGCGGTGCGGCGGCAGTTGAGGATGCTCCCCTCCGGCGCCATCACCCGGATCGGCCGGAAGCAGCCCTCGTTGTTCGGGACGTTCGGCGTAAGAAGACACTTGAGGGGGTAGACCGTGTGGGCGCGCGTGTAGGTGAAGGTGCAATTGATGCCACCGCCCGGTTGCTCCGGTGCCGAACCGGCGTAGTCCACCGCGATCGCCTCGCCGGCGACCGCGACCGTCCCCCGCAGCGTCAGGTCGCCGTCCGGCGCCTCGACCACGACCTCGTTGGCATAGACCCCGTCCGGCACCGCCGCGATCGCGCGGCGCATCGCCGACTCGGCCCGCTCTTGCAGGATGGCGGCGAGGGCAGTCAGGTCCGGCAGTTCGTACTCGTCGAGGAGTGCGAGGACGCGGCGGACGCCGACCTCGTTCGCCGCCACCTGGGCGGCGACGTCGGTCAGGACCATCTCCGGTTGCCGCACGTTCGCCTCGATCACGGCGAAGAGCGTCTCGTTCGGCTCGCCGCGGTCATAGAGCTTCGCGAGGGGGATGAACAATCCCTCTTCGTATCGATCGCGGGCACGCAAGCCGTCGAGCGTGCCGCCGATCGACGAGGTGTGGGCGACCGTGTTGGTGAACCCGACGACGGTGCCGCCCCGGAAGATCGGCGTCACGACCGCGATGTCGTCGAGGTGCCCCGCGCAGAGCCAGGGGTCGTTGCCGACGTAGACGTCGCCTTGCGCCATCGACGCGACCGGGAACCGCCGCAAGAGCGCCCGCGTGATCTCCGGCATGACCAGGTTGAAGACGGGCATCGAGCGCGTCGAGTGCGCCAACCCGTTGCCTGCCGCATCCAGCAACTCGCAGCCGAAATCCTGCGCCGCTCCGATGACGGGGGAGACGGCGGTCCGCAGCACCGTGCCCCACATCTCGTCGGTGACGGCGATCAAACGGCTCCAGACGATCTCCAGACCGATCGGGTCCGCTGCGAGCGAGGACTGAGTGGGGCTCATGGAGAAACTCGGCGGTGGATGATGAGGGCGCCGTAGGGGTTGACTTCGGCGCGGTCGCCGGGGTGGAGGACGGCGGTCGCGGCCGGTTCCTCGACGATCGCCGGGCCGAACAAGCGAGCGCCGGCGCCGAGTCGCGCGCGGTCGTAGACGGGCGTTTCGATGAATCCCGGTTCGGGCGTGGCGAAGAACACCGGGCGGGTGCCTTTGAGCGCCCCGGTCGGATCCGGATCGCCCGCCGGTAGCGGAGCCAGACGGACACGCCCCTCCGGCCCGCGCGCCGCGACCCGCCAGGTCGTCGCTTCGATCGGCAACCCGGTGAGCATGCGGCCGTACCGCTCGGCGTAGTGTTGCGCGAAGGAGGTGGCGAGTTCGGCCCCCCCGGCGTCGGCCCCCCCTTCCCCCCAATCCTGGGGGGGGAACGCGTCGTGCACTTGAGGAACCGTCCTCAGGAGCGCACGGTCGTCTCCCCCCAGGATTGGGGGGAAGGGGGGGCCGAAACCCACCGTCAACTCGTGGTACTGCCCTTCCAACCGCAGATCGACGCTTCGCGCGATCCTGACGTCTTCCTCGGCAATCCCTGCCGCCGCCAATGCTGCAACCGCTTCGCGTTCCACCGCCGCGTAGATCGCCGCGACCCGCGACCAGTCGAGGCGGTCGAGGCGACCGGCGTAGGTCCGCGCCAGGTCGATCGCCGGCGGCGCGACCAGGCAGCCCAGGGCGGCGGCGACGCCCGCGCCCGGCGGCAAGATCACCTCGCCGATGTCGAGCAGGGCGGCGACGGCAATGGCGTGGGCCGGTCCGGCGCCGCCGAAGGCGAGCAGGCTGTAGCGGCGCGGGTCGCGGTTCTTCTCGATCGCGTGGAGGCGGGCGGCGGCGGCCATGTGCTCGTTGGCGACGCGATGGATGCCCCAGGCGGTTTCGAGCGACGAGAGCCGCAGCCGCTCGCCGAGCCGGTCCAGCGCGACTTCGGCGGCGGCGCGGTCGAGGCGCATCCGACCGCCGAGGAAGGAGTCCGCGGCCAGGTCGCCGAGGAGGAGGTTGGCGTCGGTGACGGTCGGTTCGGCGCCGCCGCGACCGTAGCAGGCCGGACCGGGCGTCGCCGCCGCCGAATCCGGTCCCACCTTGAGCAGACCGAGTTCGTCGGCGCGGGCGATGCTGCCGCCGCCGGCGCCGATCTCGATCAGATCGACGACCGGGATCGCGATCGGCAACCCGCTGCCGGGTTTGAACCGCCCGACCCGCGCCGCTTCCAGCGACGGCGCCAGCCCCGGCCGCCCCTCGTCGATCAGGCACGCCTTCGCCGTCGTCCCGCCCATGTCGAGGGCAAGCACGCGATCGCGCCCGGCGAGCGCACCGTGGTAGGCGGCGACCAACGCCCCGGCGGCTGGACCCGATTCCAGCAGCCGGATCGGCCGCTCGATCGCCTCCGACGCGGCGGCGATCCCCCCGGCCGAGAGCATGATCTGCACCTCGCGCCCGGCCGGCAATCCCTCCCGCCGCAGCGCCTCGGTCAGTCCACCGATCGACCGCCGGACTTTGCCCTTCACATAGGCATCGGCCACCGTCGTCGTGAACCGCTCGTACTCGCCGATCAACGGCGCGACGCGAGACGACAGCGAGATGTCAACCTCCGGAAACGCCGCGGCGATCGCCGCCGCGGCGCACGCCTCGTGATCCGGCGCCAGGTAGCTGTGGAGCAACCCAATCGCGACGGCCTCGACCCCGCCCTCGATCAGCGGACGCACAACCGCGACGACCTGCTCCGGATCGAGCGCGCGGAGGATGTTGCCGTCGCGCGTGACCCGCTCCTCCGCCTCGACCCGCAACTCGCGCGGCACCAGCGGCGCCGGCGGTGGGGCGAACAGATCGTAAATGTCGTACATCTGCTCGCGACCGAAACTCAGCAGATCGCGGAACCCGGCCGTCGTCAGGAACGCCGTCCGCGCCCCTTTCCGCTCGATCACGGCGTTGGTGACGAGCGTCGTCGCGTGCACCACGAGCGCCAGTTCGTCCGGTTTCAGCGTCCCGGTCGCGACCAGATCGCGCCAGCCGGCCAACGACGAAGCCGCCGGATCGCCGGCATCTGTCGGCACCTTGTGCTCGGCGACGATCTGCCCGGTCGCAAGGTCGACGAGCGTGAAATCGGTAAACGTTCCGCCCACGTCGAAACTGAGGGCGAGGTGCGGGGAAACGGGCAAGACGACCTCCTAACGACCCTCACCCCCAGGCCCGCCACCGCACCGCACCGCACCGCACCCAAAGGGTTCCCGGTTCCCGGTTCCCGGTTCCCGGCCCGCTGCGGCAGGAGAGGGCAAACCGCGCTCGTGAACAGGCTCCCCTCTCCCGCGCACCGGGCGGGGTGCCCTCTGGGCCGCGGTCGGGGGTGAGGGTCGTCGTGATGCTACCATCGCCCCAAAACCTGAGCAACGGACGAGAAAGGGGACCAGAGCATGGACTTCGCCGACATCGTCCGCAAGCGGCGGATGGTCAGGCATTTTCGCGACGAAGCGGTGCCGCCGGAGGCGATCGAGCGCATCCTCGCCCTGGCAAGGCAGGCGCCGAGCGCGGGATTCACGCAGGGGCAGTCGTGGGTCGTCGTGACGCGACCGGAGGTGAAACGGGAGATCGCGCGGCTCTGTGGCGAGGAGGGGTACGTCGCCCGCGGGTTTCACCCGTTCGTCTCGGGCGCCCCGGTTCTCCTCGTCGCATGCACCAGCGAGGCGGCCTACCACCGCCGCTACCAGGAATCGGACAAGATCCAGGACGACGGAAGCGAGATCGAATGGCCCGTCCCCTACTGGCACATGGACATCGGTTGCAGCGTGATGATCGTCCTCCTCGCCGCCGTCGACGAGGGGCTCGATGCCGGTTTCGCGGGGACGGACGACCTCGACGCGCTCCGCTCGCTGCTCGGCATCCCCACCGAGGTGACGCCGGTCGGCGTCATCCCCATCGGCTACCGGGCACCGGACACCCCCTCGCCATCGCTGAAGCGGGGCCGGATCCCGGAGACCGACTTTGTCCACCGCGAGCGGTGGTAATCGACATCCGAGTCCCGATGATCGCTGGGTCGTGCTGTCGGGGCGGACCGGGTGCCCTCTGGGCGCTGTCCGCCCCTACGAACGCTTCGCAATCAGGCCGGAGTGGGGAGCCTGTTGTGGCGCGCAACAACATAAGACTAGGTCGAGCCGACCGATGAGCGACGACGCGATCCCCGCCCTCCTTCCGCGCGGTGCCGGGCACCAGTTCGTCTGCTACGCCGACAGTTGCTCGGGTGTCCCGCGCGGCCGGCACGAAGCCACCTTCGCCTCGGTCAACGCGGTCGTCCGCCGTCTCAATCCGCGACCAGATTTCGTCTGCTTTCCCGGCGACGAGATCATCGGTCTCACCGCGGACGACGACGACTTGCGCCGACAGTGGCGGTACTGGCTCGACCACGAAATGGCCTGGCTCGACCGCGACGCGATCCCCCGCTACCACACCACCGGCAACCACACGACCTACGACCACGCCAGCGAAGCGGTCTTCCGCGAGGTGATGTCGCATCTCCCGCGCAACGGCCCGCCCGGCCAGGAGGGTCTGAGCTACTTCGTCCGCCGCGCCGACCTGCTCATGGTCTTCGTCAACACCCTCTGGTCGGGCGGCGGCGGCGAAGGCCGGGTCGAAACGGAGTGGTTCGACCGAATCCTCGGCGACCATGCCGACGCCCGTTTCAAACTCGTCTTCGGCCACCATCCGGTCTTCCCCGTCAACGGTCTTTCCGGTCCCTCCCAACGCGAGGTCGGACCGGAGGACGGTCGGGCATTCTGGCGGGTCCTCGTCCGCCGCGGCGTCCGCGCCTACGTCTGCAGCCACATCCTCGCCTTCGACGTCCAGGTCCACGACGGCGTCCTGCAGATCCTGACGGCCGGTGCGGGCACCGCGCACCGGATGCCGGAGGAGACCGAATACCTGCATTGCGTCCAACTGGCGCTCGATGCCCAGGGGTTGCGCTACCAGGTCCTCGACACCGCCGGCGACGTCAGGGAACGGTTGTCGTGGCCGTTGGTCTTGCCGGCCTCGGCGACCTGGACGCCGCTCCAACCCGGAACCGTCGCGGCGCCGATCGCCGGGCACGGCGCCGACCGGTTGGTCGCGTGGCGATTCGACGGGATCGCCGCCGGCGGTGCGGACGGAACGCCTCAGGCGCTCCTCAGCGGCTGGGAACCCGGACCCGCCCTCGCCTCGCTCTGGATTGGGCTGACCGGTCCGGAGAACCGGCTCACCGTTCTCCTCGCGCCGCAACCCGGCCGCAGCCCGCACCGCTGGCACGGTCCCGTCCTGGAATCGGGCCGCCCGTTTTCGCTCCAGGTTGCGGTCCACACCGGGATGGGACCGGGCGGTCTCCTCTGGCGTTGGCAGGACGACGCCCCCTGGTCGTCCCTGCAAGGCGCCTCACCGTGGGGCGCCGAACGGTTGGTCTGGCCGTCCCACTGGTCGATCGGCCACGCCAAACGCGGCCCGGACGACCACCCCTTCCGCGGCCGGCATCTCCAGACGACCTGGCACGAATCGCCGGTCTCGTAGCGGCACGGCCTGCCGTGCCCTCTGCTGCCCGACCGTGACGCGCTCACCGGTGCGCGACGAGACTCAACTTGGCGGCGTACATCGCCTCGTCGGCGGCGGCGATCAACTCGTCGTGGCTGCTGCCGCCGTCGGGATAGACGGCGTGGCCGATCGAGAACCGGATCGGCAGCGGCTCCGCCTCGGATTCGACGGGGACGCGGGCGACCGCCGTCGCCGCCCGGATGCGGGCGATCACCGCGCGGGCGCCCCGCTCGTCGGCGTCCGGCAACACGACCAGAAACTCGTCGCCGCCGTAGCGGCCGACGTGGTCGCCCTCGCGCACCCCGCCGGCGAGGAGCGCGGCGACCTCCTGCAAGACCCGGTCCCCGGCCAGGTGACCGTGGCGGTCGTTGACGTGCTTGAACCCGTCCAGATCGACCACCAGCACCGCCAACGGCAAGCCCGTCCGCCGCGCCCGCGTCAACTCGGCGTCGAGGGCCTCCTCGATCGCGCCCCGGTTGAGGACGCCGGTCAACCCGTCGGTGCGGGCGCGCGCTTCCACGGTCGCGTGGAGTCGCGCCCGCTCGATCGCCAGCGCCGCCTGACCGGCGAGGTCCTGGCCGAGGGCAACGGCGCGAGCCGAGAAGGCGCCGGGTTGCCGCGAGTAGAGACTCAGGACCCCCAGACAGCGGTCGTCGAGGACGATCGGCACGGCGAACCCACTCAAGGTCCCGTCGTCGAACAGGTGATCCCGTTCGTACTGGGTGAGCGCGGGGTTCGCCTGGTCGAAGATCAGCGGTTCGCGCGTCACCAGCACGCGGCGCGTCAGCGGCCAGTCGGTGAGCTGGAAGCGGGTGCCGACGTTGGTCTTGCTCTCGACCCAATCCGGGATGTACTGCTGGGCGATCAGTTCGATCTCGTCTTGCTCCTGGTGCCAGAGCTCGATTTCGCACCCTTCGGCGCCGGCGATACCGAGCGATGCCCGCGCCACCTCTCCCAAGACCTCGCCCAGCCGCAGACTCGAGCTGACGGCGCGGCTGACCCGCAGCAGCGCCCCCTGCTCGTCGGCGGAGCGGCGTGTCTCTTCGAGCAGGCGCGCGTGCCGGATCGCCAGCGCGGTTTGCGCCGCGATCTCCACCCCCAACCGGACCGCATTGGCATCGAAGACGCCCCGCCCGCGCGAGAGCAGGTTGAGCGTCCCCAGGCATGCCTCGCTGGCGATCAGCGGCACGACGAGGACGCTCTCCGCCCCCTGCTCCCGCATGTGGGCGAGTTCGGTTGCGGAGAGTTCGGGGCTCTCCCGGTCGAACCGGTGCGGTTGCCTGCTGGTCATCACCAGGAGGTTCGAACCGAGGTGCTCGGCGGGCAGGCACCGGCCCGGTTCTTCGACGCCCGGCCAATCGGGGGTCGTCTGATCGGCGCCGATCTCGAACGCTGCCGTCTCCGGATGCCAGAGCACGATCGTGCAACACTCGGCACCGGCGACGCCGAGACTGGCCTGCGCGATCTCGGCCAGGACCGTGCGCAACTCCAGACTCGACGTCGCCGCCTGGGTGACGCGGAGGAGGATGGCGCGCTCGTCCGCCCGCGCTCGCGTCTCCGCCAGGAGGCGCGCATTCTGGATCGCCAGCCCGCCCTCGCGGCCGATCGCCGCCGACGCCGCGACGTCCTCCGCTGCAAACGGGCGGTCGTCGTGCGGCGTCCAGAGTTCGACCGCGCCGATGGTGCGGCCGTCGGCGTGCAGCGGGGCGATCAGCACCTGCCGCTTGCCGGCCGCTCGGTACGCGTCCGCGATCGCGGGCGGGAGCGCGGCATCGTCCACCCGCCAGACGATCGGCGCCGCCGGCCACTCCGGCAGCGCCGGTGAGAGACCGGCCGCTCCCCCGGCGAGGGCCGCCTGGTCGGCGACCGTCAACCCGTGGGCAACGCGATACTCGACCGTCCCGTCGGGCGCGACCAGGGTCACCTCCGCCCGCGTCCGGTCGACCGCCCGCACCGCTGCCGCGGCCAGCGCGGGCAGGAGCCGGTCGACTTCGAGGATGCCGGCGATCGCGGTCGAGACGTCGAGCACCGCCGCCAGGCGGTCCCGCTCGCGCGTGCGCTCCACCAACCGGCCGGCGATGGCGCCGGCGCCGATCATTCTCGCCGCGATCAGCACACCGCAGCCCGCGGCGGCCGTCATCACGACCCATTGGGTACCGGGGCGGAGCGAGGCATCGACCGCGGCGGCGGTCACCGTCAGGGCGCAGACGCCGGCAACCCCACCGACCCGCCGCAGGTAGGCGCCGACCGCGGGCGGTGCCGCCGCGACCGGTGGCGCCGGTTCGCGACCCGCCAGGAGCGCGGCGGCCGTGAGCAGGAGGAACCCGGCCAGCCATCCGAGGTCCGTCGCCTCGGTGCGACCACCGGCGAGCGCGACCGCGGCGGCCGGGGTGAGACACCCGGCCAGGAGGAGCAGGAGGACGCGGCGCCGGAGTCCGGCAACGCCGGCGGCGAGGGCGACGGCGAGCGGGAACACCAGCCCGATCATCCCGACCTGCAGGCTGAGATCGATCCGGTGCGCGGCGGTGTCGGTCGCCGTCACCGTTTCGTCCGCAACCGGCCGAATCAGGAACTCGAACCCGGCGGCGAGCGTCGCCACTCCGGCCAGGAGCGCGCCGACGGTCTCCTCCCGCGCGTAAGGGGGGCGGCGGCAGCGGCGGACGAGTCGTGCCAGACCGATGCTGCCGGCGATCGCGAAGCAAAGGGCGCCGACGTCCCGCCCCGAGGGGGATGCCGCCGGCCGGCCGGCGTCGACGAGCGCGCCGAGGAACCAGACCAGGCAACCGGCGGCGAGGAAGTGCCAGGTCGGGCGCGTTGCCTCGGCCCGGCGGCCGGCCCAGAGGCACGCGATCGCCGCCCCGGCCGCCGCGAGCGGACCCGCCACGCCGAGACCGGCCTCCAGACTTGCCCCGGTTACGACCCAAATCGCGAGACCGCTGCCCGCCATCGCCAGGGCGATGCGGCTCAGCGGCCGGCGAACCTCCGCGGCCACCACGTCGTCGCCCAACCATCTCGTGCCCCGCGGCGGCCAGGGCGCGCCGCCTCGCCGCGCGGTTTGTACGAGTAGGCTAGTGACCGTACACATCGCTCGACCATGGGACCTAGCTCCCAATGCAGGGGTATTACTGGGGGAGGACTCCTTGGGGGGTGCAATTTGTCCTACAAATTAAGGATGGACCGACCCGGCTGAGGCGAGTGAACATTTTGGATGGCGAGTGCTACTTATAACGAGCGACGATCCCACCGTTCGTGACGGCGTCAAGCGGGTCCTGCCGATGCACCAGTTCGACGACCCCCCCGGAGAGGACGAGCGCGCGCTCGTCGCACGGATCGCCCTCGGCGATCGGTGGGCCCTCGAGACGCTCTACGAGCGGTGTCGCGGGCCGCTCTTCGCCTACTGCTGCTGGCTGATGCCGGAGCGCGAGTCGGCCGAAGAGGTGCTCCAGGACACCCTGGTCGCGGTCTGGCAGAGCGCCGGCAGCTACGCGGGCCACGCCGGCGTCTGGGCGTGGCTCCTCGGGATCGCGCGCCGGCAGGCGCACAACGCGCGGCGGCGCGGTCGCCTGGCATTCGCCGAAGGAGAGGACCTCGAGATGTTGGAGACGCCGGAACCGGGACCGGAGGAGGAGGCGCTCGATCGCGCCGGTTGTGCGGCGATTGCCCAGGCGATCGCCCTCCTCTCTCCGCCCCACAAGGAGATCTTGCGGCTGACCTTCGTCCACGACCTGTCGTACGCCGGGCTGGCCGAGACGCTCGGCGTACCGATCGGCACGGTCAAGAGCCGGTTGAGTCTCGCCCGGCGGGAACTGCGTGCCGTGCTCGGCGGCGGGGAGAGACCGTGATGACGGAACCGGCCCCGTTTCCCGTCGACGACCGCGAAACCGACCGCACCTGGGTCCCCGACTCGGATCGGCAGCTCGGGGAGCCCGGTGGCGACGGCCACGTGTCCTGGCTCCTCCCCTTCTACGTCAACCGCACGCTGGACGCCGAGACGGAAGCACACGTCAGCGCCCACCTCTTCGGCTGCCCCGTGTGCCGGTCCGAACTGCGCGAATGGCGATCGATTGCCGTCGCGACCGCGACCTTGCCGGCACCACCGGCGCCGCAACGCGTCCCCGGCGCGGTTTGGGACGTCGTGACCCGGCCGGACACGGTCGCCGTCCCACTCGACCAGGTCCAACCGGACACCGAACCCGCCGATGGGGCCATCTCCTACGTCGCGATTTCGGAGGCCCTCTCGTCGCGCGAGGGCGAGTCGACCAGCATCGCGTCCGTCACCCACCGGCTCAACGAGCTGACCGAGACGCTGAGCGTCATCGAGGCGGACGACGGCGAATCGGACAGTCCGCTCTTGCTGCCCCGCATCGACCGGCCGATCTTCGACCCCGGCGCGGGCAGTCTCGACGACCCGGTGCGGATGTACCTGCGCGAGATCGGGCGGGTGCCGCTGCTGACGGCCGCGCGCGAGGTCGAACTCGGCGCCGCGATGGAGCGCGGCGACTACCTCGCCGCGTTGACGGCGCAACTCACCGACGAGTTCGCCCAGCCGCCGGCGGCCGAGATCGTCGGTCGGGCGATCTACGCGCGCTTGCGGCGCGGCTGGGTCCTCGTGGCGGCGCTCCATGCCGCCACGCACGGCGAGTCGTCCGCACCGCCGAAATCCCTGGTCCTGCGGCGCGTGCTCCCGCTGACCCAGGTGCCCGAACCGGCGATCCGGACCGTCTGTGCACAGTTCGATCTGTCCGCCGGCGAACTGGAAGACTCGCTGCGTTTGAGCAACCTCGAATGGGGACTCCTGCCCCCGGCGGTGCAGGCGTTGGCGCGGGAGGGGGCCGGCTGGCCCCCCGACGCCGCGGTCGACCGCCTCTTCCGCGAGCACGCCGCCCGCCTGGCCCGGCGCTGGGCCGACCAGGTCGAGGCCGGCTGCCGGGCCAAGGTG
>DATBFX010000494.1:0-18427 GCA_036558305.1 Thermomicrobiales bacterium
GGGAGACGGAGGGGGGCGCGTTCACCCCCCAGGATTGGGGGGCCGGGGGGGCCGAAGCCGGGGGGGCCGAAGCCGGGGGGGCCGAAGCCGGGGGGGCCGAAGAAAGGAGAGTTGTCGCGGGATGCCGGCGTATTTCGAAGTCGACACCATCTCGCTGCCCGACGAATTGCGGAGCGAGCGGTTGGTGCTGCGGCCGTACCGGGCGGGGGATGCGGAGGCGCTGTTCGCGGCGGTCGAGGAGTCGCGGGCGCGGTTGCGGCCGTGGCTGGATTGGGTGGACGAGTTCGAGACGCCGGACCATGCGCGCTACTACGTGGCGGGGGCGGCGCACGATTGGGCGCGGCGGCGGGAGTTGTTTTTCGGGTTGTTCGACGGTGACGGTCGCTACCTTGGGAACGCGGGGTTGCACAACGTCGATTGGTCGCTGCGGTCGTTCGAGATCGGTTACTGGTTGCGGGACGGGGCGGAGGGGCAGGGGTACGCGCAGGAGGCGGTGCGGCGCTTGACCCGGTTCGCGTTCGAGGAGTTGGCGGCGAACCGGGTGGAGATCCGGTGCGACCCGCGGAACGCGCGGAGCCGGCGGGTGGCGGAGCGGGTGGGGTTCGTCTACGAGGGGTGCCTGCGGAACAGCCGGCAGGACCCGGCGGGAAGACCGCGGGACACGTTGGTGTATGCGTTGGTGCCGGGGGACGAGACGGACAGACGGACAGACGGACAGACGGAGGAGAGTCGTTAGTCGTCAGTCGTCAGGACGGCGAAGACAACGCGGCCTTCGCCGTCCGTCTGTCCGTCTGTCCGTCCGTCCGTCTCAGAATTCGGGCAGATACGAATCGTGCGCGCCGTCGACCAGCAGGGTTTGGCCGGTGGTGAATTCGGTTTCGGGGAGGCAGAAGAAGCGGACGGCGGCGGCGATGTCGTCAGCGCGGCCGACGCGGCCGAAGGGGATCTTTTTGGCGGCGGTTTCCCACCAGGGGGCGGGGGTGATACCGGGGCGTTCGGCGATGTTGCCGGGGGCGACGCAGTTGACGGTGATGCCGTGGGGGCCGAGTTCGAAGGCCATGTTGCGGGTCATCGCTTCGACGGCGGCTTTGGCGCTGTCGTAGACGGCGGCGTCGCGGTGGCAGGCGCGGGCGCCGATGGTGGAGATGTTGACGATGCGGCCGCGGAGTTGGTTGGCGATCATGTGTTTGGCGGCGTGCTGGGCGAGGACGTAGGGGGAGCGGTAGTTGACGTTGACCTGTTCGTCCCACTCGTCGTCGGTGACGTCCCAGAAGTTGCCGCGGATGCTCATGCCAGCGTTGTTGACGAGGAGGTCGAGCCGGGCGACGCGGGCGAGGGTCTCCTCGGCCAGGCGGTGGGCCTCGGCGACGCGGGCGAGGTCGGCGGTGATGCCGAAGGACTCGACACCGAGGGCGCGGATCACCCGAACCGAGGCGTCGACCGCGTCCTGTTCGCGGCCGGAGACGACGATGGCGGCGCCATCGCGCGCCAGCCACTCGGCGATGGTGCGGCCGAGACCGCGGGTGCTACCGGTGACGAGGGCGGTTTTGCCGGCGAGGCGGCCGGTCGGGTCACTCGACATCGTCTGCTCCATCGGACATCCAATCGGGGAGGGCGAAGAGCCCCTTGGGATCGACTTCGAATCCGGGTAGCACCTCGGAGCGGACGATGCCGTCGTCCGAGGCGAGCGGGACGTAGAGACCGTCGCGCAGGACCTGGACGGTGATGGTCTCGGCCTCGGGGTCGACGATCCAGTACCCGCGGACGCCGAAGGTGGCGTAGAGGGCGGCCTTCTTGATGAAGTCGTGGCCGCGATTGAAGGGGGAGAGGATTTCGATGAGGAGATCGGGGGCGCCGTCGATGAGCTTGTATGCGCCTCGTCTCAACAGATGAAGCCGCTCACGGCTGAGGAAGATGATGTCTGGCTGGACGGTGTTCCGGGGATCGAAGCGCACGTCGAGCGGAGCATAGGCGATCACCCCGAGTTGCCGGCCCAGGACCCAATCGCTGAGGAGGCGTACCAGCATCAGGGATCCGAACTGGTGAAAGAAGCTCGGACTCGGCAATTCGAAAACCTCCCCTCCGATCAGTTCGTAGCGTTTGCCGTCGTCGGGCAGGGCGACGAGGTCGTCGTACGTCAGTGGGCGATCGAGCGGTGCGGTCAGGACCATCGGGGAACCTCCTCGTCTGTGACGAGCGGGATTGTAGCAGCGCGCGTGTTCGAGTCCGCCTCTTGACGGCGGGTATGGCGGTCCCTAGAATGCGGCGGGTGCCGGTGGCACGTCGCCGCCGGGCGCACCATTTTTGCGATGCGGCTCCCCGCCGTATCCGCAGTTCTGGCGGGCCGGACGGCCGCCAGCGAAGGAGGCGTGCATGCACCAGCCGACCGTCATTCTTGACCGCGCCGTGGCGCAGGACGGTTAGGCTCGGGCTGCGGTTCGCGCTTCCTGATTCCTTCGGTCCCCGTCGGCGCGGATGATCCGGTCCGGGTAGCGCACCCGGAGGGCTGATCGTTCGCGCGATCGCGGGGCAGGTTCCTTTCCTTTTCCCAGCCCAGTCTTGCCGCCTCGCCGCGGTGTGAGGTCGTTGTGGCGTTCCCGCCGTGCGGGAGGCGCCGGAGCGTGGCGTTGCCGTGCCCGGCGCACCGGCGTTTGGTGTTCGTGGCGAATCGTTCCCGATGGGGGACGCTAGAGAGTAGGGCCCGATGATCCTTGTGACGATCCAGTGCAGCAGCACGCATCACCTCGACCATTGCCGTTTCATGCTGTCTGGAGGGGATTCCCTTGCCTCGCATCCGATACGAGGACGTCCAGGATTCTTACGATGTTGATGATTGCGACAACATCCAATCGCGCCGCGCCCCGAGGTGGTCGCGCCGGTGGGACGCCGAGCTGTCGCCACGGCCGAAGCGGCGACCGGCCGACGGCAGCGAATCGTTCAAGTGCGGTCATTGCAAGGCGTTCATCGGACCGACGGTGTCCGGTGGGCGGCACCGCAACCACTGTCCGCTCTGCCTGTACTCGCGGCACGTGGACGACCGGCAACCGGGGGATCGGGCGAGTCGGTGCCGCTCGCTGATGGCGCCGATCGGCACGTTCCACCGACCGAAGGGGGAGCAGGTCGTGCTCCACCGCTGCCTCGGCTGCGGCGTCGAGCGGTACAACCGCGTCGCGGCCGACGACAACCCGCTGACGTGCCTGCGCCTGCCGCTCGTGCCGCCGCGCAGCGCCCGCGGTGAGCCGGTGGTGGTCGGCGAGGAGGAGGCGATCGCCTAACGAGGGGGACAGGTGGCAGGGGGACAGAAGAAGAGAGGACTGAGGGCCGAGTCTGCTGACGACTGACGACTAGCGACTCGTTCCTGTCCCCCTGTCCCCCTGCCCCCCTGTCCCCCTCTTCGTCAGGTAGCGCGTCAGCCCTAACGCCGCCATATAGGAGGGGGTGGACCATTCGAGGTTGGTGAGGAGGTCGGGGGGGACGGGGCCGATGCCGGCGGACATGTGGGCGTGGAGGCGGGCGGTGAGAGTGGGTTGGTCGCCGCCTTCGGCGAGGGTCTGCTCGGCGATGGCCAGGAAGGCGTCGAGGTCGGGGAGGAGGCGGTCGAGGTGGGTGGGGGCGTCGTCGACGGCGCCGAAGTGGGTGAGGTAGAGACGGCGGGCGCGGAGGGCGCGGATGCGGTCGACGCTGGTGCGCCAGGCGTCGGGGTCGAGGTCGGGCGGGGGGGTGGGGGGGCAGACGTAGCCGGTGCCGGGCATGCGGATGCCGCCGACGTCGCCGGTGAAGGCGGCGCCGGCTTCGGCGTCGGCGTAGGTGACGTGGTGGGAGGCGTGACCGGGGGTGAAAAGGACGCGGAGGCGGCGGCCGGCGACCCGGAGTTCTTCGCCGTCGGCCAGCGGGACGACCTGGGCGGCGGCGATGGGGGCGACTTCGCCCCAGAGCGGTTCCATCTGGTCCCCGTAGATGCGGGTGGCGCTGGCGAGGAGTTTGGCGGGGTCGACCAGGTGGGGGGCGCCGGCGGGGTGGACGTAGACGTTGGCGGCGGGGAGGTCGCGGGCGAGCGGGCCGGCGGCGCCGGCGTGGTCGAGGTGGATGTGGGTGACGAGGAGGTGGGTGAGGCCGGCGGGGTCGAAACCGGCGGCGCGGATACCGTCGCGCAGGGTGAGGAGGGTCGAGCTGGGGCCGGTTTCGATCAGGGCGAGGTCGCCATCGCCGGCCAGGAGGTAGGCGGCGACGACGCCGCGTCGCCCCTGAAACCCGAGGTCGAGCAGCCAGACGCCGTCGTCGACCTGGGTCGCGACGTCCTCGGGTAGCCAGGTCCAGCGGCCGTCGGCGGTCATGCTCCCTCCTCTCCGGCATCGTCGCCCGCGAGGATACCGCAGATGGAGCCCGCAATCCCGGTCAAGATTGGTCCGAAATGCTCCCCCGTCCCTATCGCGGACCAGACTGCCCGCTTCTATAATGCGGATATCATTAACCGGTCCGGCCGGTGGATCGTGTTGTCGCGCGCTACCATGAACTGGGGATGGTGGCCTGGGGCGCGGATCGCAGTCGTCACGCCGGACCGGTGGTGATCGCGCGAAGGGGTGGGAAGCGTGGAAGGGGAGGCGTTGGTTACCGTGGCCGAGGCGGCGCGCCGGCTTCAACGGTCGACGGAGCAGGTGCGGCGCTACCTGCGGGAGAAACGGCTGACCGGGCGGCGGATCGGCGGTCAATGGTTCATCGACGAGGCGGCGCTGGAGGCGTTCCAGCAGGAGATGCGGGAGGAGCGCGGCTTCCTCGACCGGATCAAGCCGGCGACGACGCTCGATCCGCTGGCGGCGGTGATCGGGATCGGGCACGGCGGCGGCAGCAACATCGCCGAAGGCAAGGAGGCCTACCGGCGGGCATTCTGGTGGAGGCGTTAGATGGAGACCGACCAGCAGACCGGTCCGGGCCGCAAGCGGGGGAGGCGCGAGCGGACAGGTGGGGCGAAGTTGGACCCCGGGTCTCCGGTCGCGTTCGTCGATTCGTCGGCGATCGTCGCGCTTGTCGACCGCGACGACAGGACGCACGCGGCGGCGGTCGAGGCGTATCGCTCGCTGGTCGGTTCGGGCTATCGGCTGTTCACGACAAACCACGTCGTCGTCGAGGTCTACGACTTGCTGTACGCGGGGATCGGGCCGGAGGTTGCCCGGCGCTGGTTGCACGAGCACCGGTTGGCGATCTACACGACGGACGAGGACGACGAAGAGAAGGCCCGCGCGATGGTGACCGGTGGAAGCGCCGACCGTCCGATGACGCTGACCGACGCGATCAGCATCGTGGTGATGGAACGCCTCGGTGTCGCCGACGCCTTCGCGGTCGATCCGCATTTTTTGGCGGCGCTGGCGTGACGAAGGCGGCAAGGCGGCAAGGCGGCAAGGCGGCAAGGGAAGCGATGGAGAGGACATATCGTCCGTCTCCTCAGCTTTTCCCGTCCGCGTTACCGCCTTGCCGCCTCCAGGCGCCGCAGTGAGCGCGCCGTCGCGTCGCACCTGCGCCCGGTGTGGGACGCAGAACCTGGCGAGTGCGCGGGTCTGCCTGCGGTGTGGGCAACCGTTGCCGAGGCGGGAGGAGCTGGGTCAACTGTGGGGGGTGGATTCGGCAGCGGGAACGGGCGGGGACGGGATGATCGACCTCTCGCCGACGGATCGGTCGTCGCAGGCGACGGTGCCGTTCGATCCGGTGCAACCGAGGTACGAGGCGCCGGTCGATCCCTGGTCGTCGCACGGGGGGACGTTGGGACGGCAGGAGAGCGGCGCCGCGGTGAGCTATCCGCCGCCGCCGCGGGCGGCGCCGGTCGCGCCGCGATCGGGCGGGCCGGCGGGGTGCCTGCTCGGGGTGCTGGCGTTTCTGATTATCGCGGTCGTGGCGGGTGTCTTTGCCTGGGCGGTGGCCAGGCCGATGGTGAACGATCGCGTCCAGAAGCAGTTGGATCGCGGGCTCGCCACCCAGGTTGCCGCGATTTCGGTGCCGACCGCGCAGGTCACCGGGCAGGTCACGCTGACCGAGGACCAGATCAACCGGGAGATCGCCGCCAACGCCGGATCGTTCGACCCGGTGAAGAACCCGCGGGTGCGGGTGCTGCCCAACGAGCTCCGCGTCAGTTTCGACCTCTACGGGGTGACGAGCACCTACCGCGGCGGGTTGGCGGTGAACAACGGGAAGATCGTCGTCGTCGATCCGCAGTTGTCGGGTCCGGCGGGGCAGATCCTCGACGCCGGTCAGGTCGCGGACATCCTGGAAGCGCAACTGGCCTCGCTGATGGAGCGTTCGCGGGTACGGCCGACGGCCGTGCGGCTGCAGGACGGGAAGATGACGGTGACAACGAAAAGGGCGTGAGGCGAGGAGGCGCGCGTGAGCGACGAGGGTGAGCGGCGGTACACGAAGGCGGAGCTGCTGGAGCGGATGGCGGGGACGAGGCGCGCGGTGGACGCGGCGATTGCGGGGAAGAGTGAGGCGGTGATGACGCGGCCGGGTGCGGACGGATGGTCGGCGAAGGACCACCTGGCGCACCTGTCGGCGTGGCAACGGTCGTTGATCGCGCTGTTGGAGGGGGAGTCGCGGCCGGCGGCGTTGGGGATCGAGGATTTGACGCAGGAAGAGGAGAGCGGATTCGCGGAGATCAACGCGGTGCTGCACGAGCGGACGAAGGATCAACCGCTCGACCGGGTGCTGGCGGAGTTCCGGCAATCGCGACGGGACCTGCTCGCCGTCCTCGACCGCCTGTCCGACGACGATCTCTACGAACCCTACTCCCATTACCAACCGAACGATCCGCCTTACAACCCCGACCCGGTGATCGGCTGGATCGTCGGCAACACGTTCGGGCACGAAGAGGAACACCTCGAATGGTTCGAGGGGTTGCTGCGGGGTTGAAGCGGGAATAGTCCTTGCCTGGTGACCCGTCTCAACCGGAAGTGGGGCCGGTCACGTCGCGCCGGGAAAAGAGGACCAAGCCTCCGCCGCCGAACGGCAGCGTGCAGAGGAGCAGCACGACGAAGGCAGCGCAGGTTCTCCCGTCCCGTGAGGTAGGCATAGGACGCCAGCGTCGAGACGCTGGCGCTGATCCGCCGCAGGTCCGCGAGGCGAATGCCGGGTTGCGGTGCCCCGAAGAGGCGGATCGTCCCGCTCGCGGGCCGCACCAGATTGAGCAGCATGCCGATGGTGGTCGTCTTGCCCGAGCCGATCGGGCCGAGCAGACCGAAAACACCGTCGCTCGGCACCCGGAGGGAGAAGTTGTCGACGGCCAGGACGTCGCCGAAGCGCTGCGTCGGGTCATCTGTCTCGATGACCAGTGGTCCCTCGTCGCCCACGACGCTCTCCGTTCGTCGGTCCGCGGCACACCGCTTCGCGCCCAATCGTGACCCACGCTCCTGAACGCCACGGCGCAAAATGCTGAACGCCACTTAAAGCCGTCACTCAATAAGGTCGCCGCGACGACGCACCGCAGACTTCGCCCCAAATGAGGTCTCCTGTCGGATCTCGAACACGGTCCGATCGAAGCTTATTCCCAGTTCGGCAGGAGTGGGTTGTGCCCTCCGTACTCCCACTGGGTCACGCGGGAAAGCATCTCGGAGATTAGCCCCCAGTCCACCTTGTCGGCGTCCCCGGCCAGCCGCTCGGCATGCGCGGCAACGTGGCCGAGGAGGTCCTCGACGGCCCGCTCCAGCAACGCCTCGTCCCAGCGGGGCACGATCAGCATGTGCTGGCCCCATAGGTACCCGCGCTCGGGCATGTTCTCCGCCAGCCACTTCGGCGTGCAGGCGAAGACGTCGAACCACTCGCCGACCGGATGGCCTTGAAGCGAGCGGGGCGCATCGGAGGGTGCAACCAGGCACAGCATCGGCGTCCCGAAGTACTCGGGGTCGTCGAGGCCGCGGCCGGTTTTGGGGTCCACATCAGAAAAGTCGAACGCCCGCAGCTCTGGTCGGATCATCTTGTCGCCACTCGCGTTGCTTCCTTCAGAGCGTCAGACGCCTCCCGCGCACAGTATCGATGCTGCGGCAGCCCCGGCGCTCGCTCCGCCGCGCCGCCGTCATTAGCGAGCCCGAAATCCAAGCAAACCCAGGCAGGGACTCCCGAACACGGGCGCCTATCGGCCCTGGTGCCGACTCTTGCAACAGGCTCGGGGCGTTTCCGAGCCAGGTCGGGATTGTCTCGTTCACCGGGGCGAGTTCGAGTTTCGCGGCACGATCGCGGCCCGCTCAACGGTGGACTGGAGCAATTGCCCGTCGAATGAAGGCGGACGAGCCGTCGCTCGCTCAGCGGCGCTCGGCCGCGAGGCGAAGCCCCAGTCCGATCAGGACGACGCCCGTCACCCGTTCGATCGCGCGCCGCGCCGTTCCCCCGATCCGGCTCCGGCCGATCCGACTCACGAGCGCGCCGTAGCCGACGAGCCAGCCAACGATCATCACCTCGAACGCGATCAGCATCGTCAGGAGCCGACCGGCGGGATCGCCGGGCGCGACGAACTGGGGGAAGATCGAGAGGAAGATGACCCCGGCCTTCGGGTTGAGCAGGTTCCCGAGCGCGCCCTGACGGAGCGCGCGGCCGGCACTACTTCGTCGGTCCCGACCAGGAAGGTCGGGCCCATTGGTCGCGCTCCCCCGGCCGCCGGCCCAGGCACGCACGCCGAGCAGCACGAGGTAGGTGGCCCCCGCGAACTTGAGCGCGTGGAACGCGACGGCCGAGCGATCGAGCAGCCCGGCGACCCCAAGCGCGGCGGCGACTGCCCAGCCGAGGCTGCCGAGGCCCACGCCGACCGCCGTGAAGGTACCCGCGCGGCGTCCTCCCGCGAGCGCGTTCCGGGTGACGAGCGCCATATCGGGTCCGGGGATGACGATCAGGAGGGCGGCGACCCCGACGAAGGCGGCGAAGCGCGCGTCGACCCAGTCCATGGCTCCCCCGAATCGCTCTCGTTGGCGACAGTGGATACCGGGCCGCGGAGGCCACGCCTGCCGCCGGACGTTCAGTGTACCAGCCGGCCGTGGCGCGTTGGTGCGAGGGGTGCGGCAATGTCTTCACCGAAACCACCGGCAGGGCGATGGTCGAGCGGGAATGGCAGCGGATCGATGCCTCCGGCACCCGAACAGTCGCCGTCGGCGAAAACCGCGAAATCGGGGCTTACTCGACCGAGCAAGGCTGGCACAGCACGGGCGGCGGGCGGAACTGCGACCTCACCTCTCGCCGGTCGCCACTTCACGCATCCGGTCGCGGCGCAACTGGCCCATCTGGGCGGGGCAATCCCAACCGATCCGCAGCCCACGGCAGGGTGACCCGCAGCACCTCGGTTTGGTGGGCGCGGAGGAGCGAGTCGGGCGAGGGTGGCGGTTGCGGAGCCTGCCAGGCCCAGAAGCCGGCGAGGAAGGAGACCAAGCGGCCGTCGGCATCGGGGGCGAGGTCGGCGGGCGGCGGGCCTCCCTGGCGAACGAGGGTCGGCGCCCAGCCGATCACCTCGAAGTCGGCGTTGCCAAAGCAGGAGTGGTTCCAATCGACCAGGATGGCCGGGCGGTTGGGGAGACCGATGCAGAGGTTGTCGGCGCGGACGTCGAGGTGGAGGAGTTCGTCGCCGTCGAGCGGCGCTTCCCGATCGGCGGCGAGCAGGGTTGGCAGGGCAGTCTCCAGCCAGTGAGCCGGGCAGAGACCGAGTGAGAGGAACGGAGCAGGGTCGGCAGCGACGAGTTGCCAACCGGCGATGGCGTTGCGCATGCCGGCCAGCGAAGGGTGGTTGGGCGGTGGCGGTGTCGCGCGGACGGCGGCGAGGGTGTCGAGCACGGTGCCGACGTCGCCCGGTCGCCAGGGAGGGGGCCAGTAGCCCGCGCGCAGATCTTCGAGGACGATCAGGGGCGGGTCGGTCTCGTCGATCGCGAACACGGCCGGCATGAACGGGGCGCGCAGTTGGCGGTAGACCGCGATCTCGGCGCGCAACCAGCCGGCGGTGAGGTCGTCGACGGCCTCTTTGACGAACGCGGTGCCGCCGCCGGCGAAATGGGCGATGAGGCGGGAGGTTTTGGTGTAGCCGCCCGGGGGTGCGGCCTCCCAGGCGATGGGATGGCGGCCGGTGAGGCGGGCGATGCGGTCGGCGAAAACCGGGCCAGGATCGAGGGACGGGGTCGTCGTGTCGGGCATCGGCAACGTCCTCCCGCGGCGGGCTGAGGCGATCGAATCGGGCGGAGCAGGCGAAAGTACCGAGCCGTCGGGACATTGTGGGCGGTCTCAACCTCCGCGCGGCTGATGATAATCGGAAAGACGGCGGTTTGTGGCGCCGCCGGTCCAGGGACGACCGCAAACGCCATCGGAAAGCGCGAGCGACATGCGACGCCCGTTCGTCTTTTTCGGCATCTGTCTTCTGGTGGCCCTCGGAGGCGTGGCTTCCGGCGAGCGTCCCCTGGTGATGGTTGCCGCGCTCGCGATCGGTCCCGCCAGTCTGATCCTGGTCATCCTGGTACACGAACTCGGTCATGCCGCGGTGGCCAGGATCGAGGGGTTGCCGTTGCGCTGGCTCGCCGCCGGGCCGGTGATGATCGACTTCGGCCACGGGCGGCGCCTGCGACGCAGCCCGTTCGGCGGCGCGGGCGGGGCCGTGGTCTGCGAGCTGGGCGGTCTGTCGGATCAAGAACTCGCCGGGGCGTGGTGCCGGATGAGCGCCGGCGGCCCGGTCGCCAGTCTGCTGTTTGCCGTGATCTGCCTCGGGCTCGTCGTCGCTATCCCGGGGTTGCCGCCCTTCGTGGCGACGGCCCTGCAATGGTTGGGGGGGCTCTCCCTGTTCGGCGGAATCGCGAATGCGATTCCCTTCCGCGCCGGGCCGTTTCGTTCCGACGGCTGCACCTACCTGATCCTGCTCCGGGGTGGCGAACCCGCCGCCAGTCTCGTCCGCGCGTTTCGACTGTCGGAACCGGTCTATTCTCCCGCTCCTCCGGCCGATTGGCCCGAGGCGACCGTCGCCCGGTGGCGGGAAACGATGAGGCGCCTGGAGGCGCCGGGGCCGGCGTACCTGGACGAGTGGCTGACGTCGGCCTACCTGCTCTATTGGCATTACGCCGACCGCGAGCTGCTCGACGACGCGCGATCGGTGTTGTGGCGTGCGGCGATGGCGCCGCGCCAGGCAGGGGCGACCAGGCGGGGGCGCTACGACGCGATCGACGTGGTGACGGCGGTCCATCTGGCGCTGTGGGACCGGGATGCGGTCACCGCGGAGCAGATCGCGGCGCAAGTGCCGAAGCGCTCGGTGATGCGCCGCAACTCGCTCTGGTTCGGTCTGGAGGCGGCGATCCTGCTGGCGCGCGGCGACGCGCGGGCGGCGCGGAAGAAGGCCGAACGGGCGCAACGACGGTTGGCGCCGTTCGTCGATCTGTCGGGCGTGAACGTGCTGGAACAGCAATGGTGGTCGATCCTGATCGCGCGGGCGGACGCCGCGGTGGAGCAGGCGGAGACGATGCGAGCAGCGCTGGCGACCGCTCCGACCGTGGCGCTGCCGATACCGGTTGGTGCGTCTGCCGAGTGGGCATTCGACGCTCCGAGCGACGTGCGTCCGTTCCGGGCGACCGAATGGTCTGTTTCCGCCCCGCCGGTGCCCACGGGACGGTACGGCGCGGGATTGCCAAACGCGGACTCACGCGTCCGGGTGGACCCTCCGGGGGGGTTCCCTCTCCCGACCGTGACCAGAGCGGCTCCGAACGAACGCGCGCGATCGGCGGTCTCACCGGTTCCCGTTGCCCTGGTGAAGGCCGCGGGTGCCGCGACCGTCCTTTTGTCCGCGGCGTATTTCTTCATGTTTTTGGTGGCCGGGGCGGCGGCCGAAATCCTGGGCGAGGAGCGAGTACTGACCGCCGGATGCGTCGGTCTCGCCGTCGGAGGCACGATGCGTCTCGGGCTCGCCGCCTGGATCTGGAAACAGGCTGGAGCGGTCTGGGGATTGTTGGGACTGCTGATCCTTGAACTCGCGTTCCCACTCTATGTCTATAAGCAGAATCGGGGGATGAGGTCGCGGGTCGGCGGAGAACCGGTTCGCACGTTTCGGACGGCGGCGACCTTCGGCGCCCTGGTCTTGACGAGCCTGGTGATCTTCGTCTCGTTCACCGCCTACGTCGTCCATCGCGACGGCACCGAGTCGTTCGTCAACGGATACCAAACGGAGCAGGTCAGGTAGCGTTACCCCATCGCGCCGTTCCCCGTCTCACGGTCGTAGGCATGCCATACTCGTGCGGCGGTGGAGGATTGCCATGCGACGTCGCCACGTTCCTGGGTGGACCGTGGTCGCCGAGCAGCCCGTTGGCGGGAACTCGACGGCGTTTGTGTCCGCGATGCTGCTCCGGGCGATCTCATTGATGATGGCGCTGGCGGCCGCTCCGCTCGCGACGTCGGGGCGCGCTCCGGTTGCCGACGCCGCGCCCGTGGCATCGTGGCCCTACGTCGCGACGCCGGACGGCGACCAGTTGTTGGCCGTCGATCCGACGACGCTGGCGAGTTCGTCCGAAGCGGCGGGTTCCTTCGCCCCGCCGGGTCCGACCCGCACCCCAGGGACCGGAGCGGGGTACGTTGCCTGGCTGGCCTCCGCCGACGGCGCGACGCTCGTCCGCTATGCGGTCGACCTTTCCGCGGGCGGTCCGATGGGCAGGGCGGAGTTCACCGTTTTCGACGCGGCGACGGGTGGCGTCCGCTCGGCCTTCCCCGCTCCCGAGTGGGGCCAACAGATCCCACAACTGAGCGCAGACGGACGCGTGCTCGCGATCGAGGTGGGCACGGGGGCGCTAGTCCACGGCGTCGACGGCACGCTGACGATCGCGCGGCAACCGACCTGGTACGCGTTCGACACGGCGACGGGGGCGGAGATCGCCCGCGTCCAGGGGGACGGCGGGGCGCTGGCGGGACTGCAGCGATTGGGATACCTCGATCCGGCGGGGGCACGGCTCTACCGCTTGGTCGCCGTGGGCCGGCAGGAGGCGACGGGGCCGTGGCCGACCCAGGTAGTTGCCGTCGACCTCGCGAGCGGGCACGAGATCGGCCGCGTCGATCTGCCCGGTGTCCGCTCCGGGTTTTGGTGGACCGGGCGTGTGCGCGCCCCCCACGAGTACCAGGACGACTACCTGACGCCGTCGCTCGCCGCCTCGGCGGACGGCAGGACGTTGGTCGTACTCGACGGGGACGGAACGGCCGCGACCGTCGTCGACACCGCGACGATGTCGGTCCGGGGCGGGGTCGCCGTCGAGTTGACGGCACGCCGGAGCTTCACGGTCGCGCACGCCGGTACCGGCGGGTGCCCGGCGACGTATCCGCTGTGCGGCAGTTCGATCGGGCCGGAGGTGCAGGCGCTGGCGATGCCGGATGCGGACCACGTGCTGGTCGGTGGCTACGCGGCCGCGCGGACCGGCGAGGACGGGGTCGCGGTGCGGGATTACGGGCTGCAACTGGTGCGGCTGGCGACCGGCGGCGTGGCGGCGACGGCGGACGCGCCGCCCACGACCGTGCTGGGTGTCGTGTTCGGCCAGCGGCGGCTGTGGCCGGCACTGGGCGGGGAGGCGTACTACGCGATCGGCTTGCGGCCGGTCGCGCCGGCCGCGACGGCGACGCCGGCGGCCGAGAGCGCGCCTGCGCGGACGATCCTGTACCGATTCGACGCGGACGATCTGCGAGTGACGGCGGAACGTGACATAACGAATGGCTGGTCGGTTTCGGTCGTTGTGCTGGCGCAACCGTTGCCGGATCGGTGGGGATAATCGGCGCCGTTGACCCGAATCGTCGTCCGGGTCGCGTGCTCGGTCAGGCCCGGACCCAGGGGCGGTGGCGCCGCGTCCGAGCGATCTTGCCGAAACCGGTTTGCTAAGATGGCGATCCGGGTGTTCGCCGATGGGCGCCGTACGCGGAGGAACCGGGTCACCGCGGGCCGGTCGTAGGGGCGGGTCCCTCAGATCGCGTGGATTCCTAAGGCCGGATGAGCGGGGTTGCGGTTGATGCAGGAGTTCTTGTATGTCGACGGGTGGTTCGAGCAGTACCGGCTCAAGTTGGCCGAACGGTTCTGTACCGCCAAAGTGGCGTTGAATCTGTTCCTCCAATTCGGCGGGAGAACCATCGTCGAAACGGGGTCGATGCGCTCGCCGTGGAATTGGTATTACGAAGGGTGCTCGACGTATCTCTTCGGCGAGTTCGCCGACCGGTACGGCGGTCATCTCTGGACGTGCGACGTCGACGAGCGGGTGATCGAGCGCGCGCGGGCGGCGACGCTGCCCTTCGAGTCGCGCATCACCTACGTCTGCCGGGACTCGGTGGAGTTCCTGACGGACTTTGCCGAGAGGATCGACCTCCTGTACCTCGACAGCATGGATTGCCCGCCGGAGGGAGACGCGACGGAGGCGCAGCAGCACAACCTCCGGGAGTTGACGGCGGCGCTGCCGCACCTGAGCCCGCGCGCGATCGTGCTCCTGGACGACAACGCGTTTCCAAACGGCGGCAAGACCCGGCTCTCGAAAGCCTGTCTGCTGGAGGCGGGTTGGCTCTGCCTGCTCGACTCCCGGCAAAGCCTGTGGTTGAAACCGTGTCAGGATGCCGGCGCGAAACCCCTTCCCCCTGATCAGCGGACGTAGCTCGCGCCGTTGACGTCGATCGTCGTGCCGGTCGCGTGCCTGGCCAGACCGGAACAGAGGAAGGCGACGACGTTGGCGACGTCCTGCGGTTGGGCGACCTCGCCGAGACCGGTCTGGGCGGCGGCGGTCTCGACGCCGAATTCGTCGGCGAAGGCCTGGTTGAAGGGGGTGTCGACGTAGCCGGGGGCGATGGCGAAGGCGGTGACGCCCCGGCGGCCGTACTGGCGGGCGATGGTGCGCGTCATCGCGACCAGACCGGCCTTGGCAGCGGCGTAGTGCCAGTAGTCGGGATCCTCGCCGCGGAAGGCGGCACGGCTGGCCATGTTGACGATGATGCCGCCCTCGGGTTGCGCCGAGAAAGCCAGGACGGCGGCGCGGCAGAGGATGGCGGGTGCGGTGAGGTTGACGGCCAGGGAACGGTCCCAGACGCCGACCCAGTCCGCCGGCGCGAGGTCGAGCGGGGCGGGGGGATAGATACCGGCGTTGTTGACGAGGACGTCGATCCGGCCGTGGATCTGCAGCGCCTCGTCCCAAAGCGCGGCCGTCGCCGCCGGGTCGCCGAGGTCGGCGGTTAGGCCAAACGCTGCGTCGCCCAGTTCACCGACGAGACGGGCCACCGCATCGGCCTGGAGGTCGTGAACCAGGACGCGGCCGTTGACGCCGGCGAGCGTGCGGGCGATTGCCGACCCGATGGCTCCCGCCGCGCCGGTGACCAGGACCACGCGCTTCCCAAAATCGATCATCCCTCACCCCCTTGCCGTACGCACCCGCCCCGGTCCGAGCCGGCGCCGTTGACCGGGCGGGGGGATCATACGCCCAAGGGGGGTGATGCGAATTGGAACGGCGAGCTGGTCCGCGGATACGGGGCATCGACGCGGCTCTTACTCTTCGTCCTTCGGCAGCAGGCGGGGCACAACCCGAATCGCCGCGAACAGGGTCCAGACCGCCAGGACCAGCACGACGATCATCAGCCATTCGTGGTGACCCCCGGTCGTGGCGACGGCGGGAGCGATCCCGGTGCTGGGCAAGGTGATCACCGGTGGCACCCCCGGCACCCCGACCTGGTCGGCGATGGTGCCGCCCACCACGACCGATGCCACCACGGTCGGACCCGCGGAGACACCCGAAACCGCCCCGTACATCAGTGCATCGTCCTCGAGGCGTCGATCGTCGACAGCCCCCACTTGCCTTCGCGCCGGAGGGCGACCTGGACCCAAACGAAACAATTGACGGCGCCGATCAGGTAGTCGTAGAGCAGGTCCGGCAAGGCGCAGGCGGCCAGCAGGCGGCCGCGGCCATCCGCTCTCCAGGCGGAGACAACCCGTTCGGCATAGAACACGAGTCCGACGAGGCACCAGAAGGGGCGGAGATCGAACATGCCCGACCAGAGCGACCAGGCGGTCACCAGCCACAACAAGGCGGTCGCGATCAGGCCCATCGTCATGCCGGCCTGTTGCCGCAGATAGGGGAGGGTGACCCGCGATGCGCCGTGCATCGCGATGCATTGGAGGGCACCCCGTTGCCAACGCGTGCGCTGCCGCCAGAGTTGCCCCAGGGTCGGCATCACCTCGGTCCGGACGATGCAGTCTCTCGGGGAGATGCACCGGTAGCCCAGGCGCTTGAGGGCCACGGTCAACTCGAAGTCCTCGCAGAGGGCCCGCGGGTGGTAGATGCCACCCCCGCCGGGGAGCGTGGCATTCGCACGCGCCTGCGAAATGGCCCGCAGCGCCGCAACACGCACCAGTGTCGCGGTTCCCGTCAGCACGCGCGCGCGCGCTCGGTCGCGGGAGATTTCGCGGGCGTAGCGGACGTATTCGAGCGCTTGCATTCGCTCGAGGACGGTGTGCGGGTTCTCGGCCAGGAAGATGCCACCGACCGCGCCGACGCCGGGGTCGGCTGCTGCCGCCGCCAATGCGCGCGCGATGAAACCGGGGGCCAAACTGCTGTCGGCGTCGACCACCAGCACCCAATCCGTCTCGGCCAACTCGGGAAGGAGCGTTGCCAACGCCTGGTTGAGGGCACCGGCCTTGCGGTCGCGGTTGCCATGGGTCTCGAAGTGGCTGACCGTGCCACCCCATTCGGCCGCGATCGCCGTGGTGCGATCGGTGCTGTTGTCGCTGACCACGACGATTCGCGCCGGTGCCGTCGTCTGCTCCTCGAGGGCGCGGATGGCGGCCGGCAGCAACGCCTCCTCGTTGTGGCTTGGAATCAGTGCGATAACCCGGTCCATCGTCGTGTCTCGACCCCATATGAGCCTATCGCCGTGACCTGTCCGTTCTGGGCTGCCTGTCGGTGACCCAGCCCCGATCATCCCAGTCGGGTCCGTCGGCGACCATCACCAGACCGTCGGTTTGATTCGGGACCGATCTCCCGATGGGAGCGGACGAAAGGTGATCTCGGTGCCGGCGGCGGATCGCCTCGGGGCGGCCAATCGCGGCACCCGGTTGTCAACGGAGACGGACCGCGTCGGCGACAATGCCGTCCGGTCCGCCCCGGCACTCCGGGTGCGAGAGGCGACAGCAAAGGGGGAGATGCGTGACCACGAACCAGATCGCCGTCCAACTCTATTCCGTGCGCCAGGTGGCAAAAGAGGACATGCTCGGCGCGCTCGGTCAGGTGGCCCGGGTCGGTTACGGGGCGGTCGAGTTCGCCGGCTACGGCAACGCGACGGTCCTCGAGATCCGGCGGCGACTCGACGAACTCGGCGTGCGGGCGGTGTCGGCGCACGTCCCCTTCGACCGCTTTGCGGCCGAGATCGACCGGGTGATCGAGGAGATGACGGCGCTCGGTTGCGCGCACGCCGTCGTCCCGTGGCTGGCGCCGGAGTGGCGCGGGATCGAGCGGGTCTCGGAGTTGGGCGAGCGGTTCAATGCCTGGGGTGCGCGCTGCCGGGAGGCGGGGCTCCGGTTCGGCTACCACAACCACGATTTCGAACTCGAACCGGCCGGCGACGGGTTGCTGCTCGACCGCCTGATCGCGGCGACGGACCCGGCGCTCGTCGATTTCCAGATCGACTTCTACTTCACGGCGGCGGCCGGGGTGGACGGGGCGGCGCTGGTGCGGCGCCTGGCCGGACGGGTGCCGACGCTGCACATGAAGGACCTGGGACCGGGTCCGGAGTTGAACAATCTCGCGGTGGGCGCCGGTGTCATCGATTGGGATCCGATCCTCGCCGCGGCCAGGGAGGCCGGCACCGAGTGGTACATCGTCGAGCAGGAATCGCAACCGCTCGACCTGGCCGGGTCCTTGCGGTTCCTTCGGGGAAAGCTGGGCGCCGCGTGAGGCGCCGGCACCCGGAAGGAGTCGGATCATGGTCGAGATGCCCGCGTCCCACCGCTCGCTGATGGAGACGAACCAGGCCGTCGTCCTGGCCACGGTCGGGGCGGACGCATTCCCGCAGGTGACGGCCGTCTGGTTCCTGGTCGAAGACGATCTGGTGAAGATGTCGCTCAACACGGCGCGTCAGAAGACGAAGAACCTGCAGCGGCATCCCGAGTGCAGTCTTTTCTTCTACGACCCGGCGAACCCGTACCGGACGCTGGAGATCCGGGCGCGGGCCGAGATTCGCCCCGATCCGGACTACGCGTTTGCCGACAAGATCGGCGCCAAGTACGGCGGGGCGAATCTGCGCGAGATGGACGGACCGGGTGAGACGAGGGTCGAGGTCACGTTCGTCCCGGTCAAGGTGAACACGTTCGGGTAACGAGGAGTCGCAAGGAGGCGATCGGCCCGATCCGTCGCTCGTGTAGGTTCGGGCGACCAATCTGGTCATGACGCCAACGAGAGAGGTCCTTCGCTGCCCTCAGGATGTTCAGTTGGGGGGACGCGGC
>DATBFX010000495.1:0-5333 GCA_036558305.1 Thermomicrobiales bacterium
CCAGGCGGTCGGCCAACCGCCCGACCGGTTCGATCGCCAGGACGCGGCCGTGGGGAGCGACGCGGGTGGCCATCGGGCAGGCGTGGCAGCCGACGTTGGCACCGGCGTCGATCACGTCGTGGCCGGGCCGCAGCAGCGGGAAGAGGGCGAGTTGGACTTCCGGCTCGAACGCGCCGCCCCGCGCGATCTCCTCCTCGATCGCGTCGCCCGCGCGGACGTGAAACCGGGTGCCGTCCCAGGCCCCCACGACCCGCTTGACCCCGGACGCTGTGGTCATGGCCAAAGTTCCATCAGGCAAGCGGTCGGGAGATGCTGCGGTCACCCAAACCGGGTCTGTCGCGGCAGTGGAAAGAGATTCGCAATTCTTCGGCCTGCATGGATCGATCCTGGGCCGGTCGGGTTCGCTTGTCAAGCGACATCCAACGCCACCCGTGCGGTGCAATTTGACGGTCGTCCCGCCAACCCATAGACTCCCGTGCGGGGGTCCCCCGAGCTACCGACCCGATTCGACGCGTCCAAAGGGAGAGGTGAATGGGTTCAGAGGAGGCGAGGGAGCGCGGCTTCGGCACGCTGGCCGTCCACGCCGGTGAGCGCCCCGCGAAACCGGACTTTATCCCGACCGCCACGCCCATCTATCTCTCGACCTCGTTTTCCTACGATGGCGCGGCGACCAGCGAAGCCGTCTTCGGCAACGAGCGGCCGGGCTACGTCTACACACGGTACGGCAACCCGACGACGCGGGCGCTGGAGACGGCGATCGCGGCGCTGGAGGGGACCGACGAAGCGGTCGCGTTCGCCTCCGGCATGGCAGCCATCCACAACGCCGTTCTCAACGAGGTCAAGGCGGGCAGCCGGATCGTCGCCGCGCGCGAGTTGTACGGCGCGTCGTCGGCGGTGCTCGTCAATCTGTTCTCGTCGCTCGACGTCGAGACGACGTTTGTCGACGTCTTCGATCTGGCGGCGACGGCGGCCGTCGTCGAGGAGATCCGGCCGCGCGTCCTCTTTTTCGAGACGGTCTCCAATCCGCTGGTGCGGGTTGCCGACATTCACGGTCTGGCGGAGATTGCCCGACGTGTGCGGGCGACGGTGATCGTCGACAACACCTTTGCCTCGCCCCTCCTGGTCAATCCGATCCGCCACGGCGCCCACGTCGTCGTTCACTCGACCACCAAATACCTCGGGGGTCACGGCGACGTGACCGGTGGCGCGGTCGCGACCGACGCCGACCGCGCCTACGACCTGCGCGAACTCGCGAAATTGACCGGCGGCATCGCCGGTCCGTTCGAGTCGTGGTTGACCCTGCGCGGGATCAAGACGCTGCCGTTGCGCGTCAAGCAGCAGTCGGAGAATGCGGCGGCGGTCGCTCGGTGGCTCAGCGCACATCCCAGGATTGCCCGCGTTCATTACCCGGAACAGGCCGATCTTGGTGCGGCGGCCGACCAGTTCAATTCGGGGCTGCGGGGCGGGATGCTTGCCTTCGAGATCGCGGGGGCAGGATGCGCGGAGGCGCATCATTTCCTCGATGCCCTCCGCCTCTGCGTCCCCGCGTCGACGTTGGGCGACGTCTTTACGCTGGTGCTCTACCCGCCGATGTCGTCGCACCGGGGGATGGAACCGGAGGAGCGGGCGGCGATCGGCATCGGCGACGGTCTCCTCCGGTTGTCCGTCGGCATCGAGAACGTCGAGGACATCATCGCCGATCTCGATCAGGCGCTCGAGGCAGTCGATTCGTCGTCTTGAGGCGTTATTCGCGTCGGAAGCAAGGCTACGTGGAAACGATCAAGGAGCAAGATAGTGGCGATTGCGGCGGTGGCGATGGATGCGAAACTGGCCGGTTTGCGTGACCAGCTGCCGGCGGTGGAACGGACGGCCTACCTCAATGCGGGGACCAACGGTCCGCTGCCCGTGGTGGCGCACGAGGCGCTCGTCGCGGCGTCCCAGTCGGAATTGGAGTGGGGCCGGATCGGACCGGGGATATCCGAAGGGGCGACCGCGGACCGGAAGCGACTGCGCGCCCAGATCGCCGCCATCTTCGGCGCCGACGCCGACGAGATCGCGTTGATGCGCAGCACGACCGAAGGGCTCAACGTCGCAATCTTCGGACTCGACTGGCAGCGCGGCGACGAGGTCATTACCGCGAACCTGGAACACGGCGGGCTCTTCTCGCCGCTCGGTCTGCTGGCGCACCGGCACGGGGTCGCCATTCGCACCGTCGATCTCGGCTACGGGGACGGCGACGTGGTCGCGCAGCTCGCGGCGGCGATCACGCCGCGGACCCGTGTGATCGCAATCTCGCACCTCCAGTGGTCGTCGGGGGCGATCATGCCGCTGCGGGAGCTGGCCGCCGAGGCGAGGCACCGCGGGATCGTCACGATCGTCGATGCGGCGCAGGCGGCCGGTCAAATCCCGGTCGACCTCCACGATCTGGGCGTCGATGCCTACGCGCTCTCCGGTCAGAAGTGGCTGTGCGGTCCGGGCGGTTCCGGTGCGCTCTACGTGCGGCGGGAAAGCCTGGCGCTGACCCGTCCGACCTACATCCGCTACGGCGGATTCGACCCGACCGGATTCGTCTTGCCGCGCGCCGGCGCCGAACGCTACGAGATGGGCGAAATCTACAATCCGGCGACGCGGGCGCAGGCCGCGGCTCTTCGCTGGCTAGTCGACGAGGTCGGACTCGATTGGGCGTACCGGCGGATCGCCTCGCTCGGCAAGCGATGTTGGGAAGGCTTGCGAGAAGTGCCGGGCGTCTCGGTGATCACGCCGGCCGACCGGATGGCCGGTATCGTCTGTTTCAACGTCGGCGGTTGGCCCGCCAAAGCGGTCGCCGATGCGCTTGGGCAGCGCGGTTTCATCATCCGCCACGTCGATCAACCGCCGTGCCCGGTGAGCGTCCGGGTCTCGACCGGGTGGTGGAATTCCGAGGACGAGATCGACGGTTTCGTCGCCGCCGTTCGCGAGTTGAGCCAAGAACCGCCGATGGTGGATCACGGGTGAGGGGAGGAGCGGGATGACCGACGGCGCGGTGCAGGCGCCAATCTGGCCGGCAGGGTATCGGGCGGCGCTCTGCCTGACCTTCGATGTCGACGGCCACTACGCGGAGGCCAATTACCGACAACCGGACGAGACGTACTGGTTGTCGCAGACCGCGTACGATCCGGTCGGCGTCGCCCGCATCCTCGATTTGCTGGCCGACACCGGCGTGCCGGCGACCTTCTGTTGGGTCGGACGGGTCGCCGAGGATCGGCCGGATCTGGTCGAGCGGGCGGTCGCCGAAGGGCACGAAATCGCGCTGCACTCCTGGGACCACCGCTACTACAGCCGGATGAGCGACGACGAGCAGCGAAGCGACATGCTCAAGACGTTCGAGACGCTCTCCAACCTCGCCAAGACGACGCCGACCGGGCACAAGACGGCGGGGTGGCGGTTCAACGAGTTTACCCACCGGCTGGCCCAAGAACTCGGGCTCGACTGGGTGATGGACATCCCGACCGGCGATCTGCCGGAGTTGATGCAACCCGATCCGTTGCGCCCGCCGCTGGTCCAACTCCCGCCGGCCTGGTTGTACGACGACTACAACTTCTTCGTCGATCGCACCGTCGCCCCCCAGCAAACCTTCGAGTTCTGGCGGGACGATCTCGACGTCTTGCGCAGCGAAGGCAAGCTGATGTGCCTGACGATGCACCCGTTCGTCAGCGGTCGCCCCGGTCCCTCGCGGGCGCTGGCCCGCCTGGTCGACCACGCGATCGACGCCGGCGATGTCTGGATCGCCCGCGCCGATCACATCGCGCGCTGGTGGCTGGAACAGCACGCGGACCCCGACGGACAAGGAGGAGACGCGGCGTGACCGGCGATCTGCTCCTGGTCAACGGCCGCCTCATCACGATGGACGCGACCCGGCCGGCGGCGTCCGCGCTCGCGATTCGCGCCGGCCGGATCGTCGCGGTTGGTGACGAGGCCGAGGCGCGGCAGGCCGCGGCTCCCGGTGCCGAAGTGATCGACCTCGCGGGCCGGACCGCCACTCCCGGTCTCAACGACGCGCACGCACACCCGATGGCCGTCGGTTTCGCGCTGGCGGATCTCGACCTCGGGACACCACCGAACCGGTCGATCAGTGATTTGGTGGCACTGGTCGAGGAGACGGCGAAGGCGCGTAAGACGGGGACCTGGATCGTCGGACGTGGCTACGACCAGGCGCGTTTGCGGGAACAGCGGCATCCAACGCGGCACGACCTGGACGCTGTGGCACCGGACCATCCGGTTCTCCTGATCCGCGCCTGCCACCACATCGGCGTCGCCAACAGCCGGGCGCTTGCGCTCGTGGGAATCACGGCATCGACGCCCGACCCCGACGGTGGCACGATCGATCGCGACGAGCACGGCGAACCGACCGGGGTGTTACGCGAGACGGCCTTCGAGCGGGCTCGGGCGACGATCGGCGAACCGACCGAAGACCAGATCGCCGAGGCGCTCGTGCTCGGTGGCAAGGCCTTCCTCGCCAGCGGCGTGACCAGCGCGGTCGAGGCAGGAATCGGCCGCCCCGAGCAATTGCGCGCCTACCAGCGACTGCGGCGGGAAGACCGGCTGCCGGTTCGCTCGTACCTGATGATGCTGATCGACGAGACACTCGACGATCTGGTGGCGCTCGGTGTCAGGACCGGTCTCGGCGACGAACGGCTGCGGATCGGTCCCGCCAAACTCTTCAGCGACGGCAGCATCGGCGGGCGGACGGCGCGGATGCGGCGACCGTACGAGGGGCAGCCGGACAACGTCGGTCTCTGGATGATGCCGGAAGCCGACCTGAAGGCGAAGGTCCTCAAGGCGCACCGCGCGGGTTTCCAGGTCGGTATCCACGCCATCGGCGATGCGGCGATCGACCTCGTGCTCGATGCCTACGAGGAGGCGATGCGCGACGACCCACGTCCCAGCCCCCGACATCGGATCGAACACTGCTCGATCGTGGACGAGGCGACCATCGCCCGAATCGCGCGGTTGGGGGTCATCCCCATACCGGGCACGTCATTCCTGTACCACTTCCGGGACGCCTACATCCAGAACCTCGGCTACGAACGGCTGCGCTACACCTACGGGATGGCGAGTTTTGCCCGGCACGGGGTGATCGCGGCGGCGAGCACCGACGCGCCCGTCGTCCCCACGAGTGCGACCGTCGGTCTCCAGACGATGATAACGCGGCGCGACGTCGATGGCGCCGAGGTCTGGCCGGAGGAAACCGTCTCGCTCGACGAGGCGATCCGTGCCTACACGGTCAACGGCGCCCATGCCTCATTCGAGGAGGGAATCAAGGGAACGTTGGCACCAGGCATGCTGGGAGACGT
>DATBFX010000496.1:0-7375 GCA_036558305.1 Thermomicrobiales bacterium
GTGCAGGATCGAGTACATCGCCCATCCCGTGGCGATGCAGACCGGGATCGTCACCACCCAGGCCGTCACGATCCGCCCGGCAACGCCCCAGCGGACCGCCGAGGCCCGCCGCGTCGCCCCCACCCCCATGATCCCCGACGAAATCACGTGCGTCGTCGAGACCGGGATGCCCAGCCGGCTTGCCACCTCGATCACCGTCGCCGCCGACGTCTCCGCCGCGAACCCGTCGATCGGCCGCAACTCGACCACCTTCAGTCCCATCGTCTTCACGATCCGCCAGCCGCCGACCAGCGTCCCCAGCCCCATCGACAACGCCGCGGTGAGGATGACCCAGAGGGGGACCTCGAACTCGCTACCGCTCCACCCGTGGTAGGTGGCGAGCGCCAGCGTGATGATCCCCATCGTCTTCTGGGCGTCGTTGCCACCGTGGCTATACGCCATGAAGGCGGCCGATCCGATCTGGAGTTTGCCGAAGATGCGGTTGACGCGGGCGGGCCGCTGCCGCGCGAAGAGCCAGAGCAACCCGAACAGGAGGGCGAATGCCCCCAGGAACCCGAGCAGGGGCGAGGTGACCATCCCCTTCAGCGTCTTCGTCACCCCGTCCGCTTCGATGGCGTCGATGCCGGCCGCCGCCCACCCCGCGCCGACGATCGAGAACACCAGCGCGTGACTCGAACTGGACGGGATCCCCTGCCACCACGTCACCAGGTTCCAGGCGATCGCCGACAGCAACGCGGCGATCACCAGTTGCTGGGTGGCGACCTCCGGCGGAACGATCCCCGCCCCGATCGTCGTCGCCACCGCCGTCCCGGTCAGGGCGCCGACGACGTTCATCGTCGCCGCCATCAGCACCGCCTGGCCGGGCGAGAGGACGCGCGTGGCGACGGAGGTCGCGATCGCGTTGGCCGTGTCGTGGAACCCGTTGATGAAGTCGAAGACCAACCCGAGCACGACGATCACGATCAGGACCAGCAGCGACGAGTCAGGCATATTTGATGAGGATCCCCTCGAGGGTGTGCGCCACGTCCTCGCCGCGGTCCGTGGCGTCCTCGAGGAGTTGGTAGAGCTCGCCCCACTGGAGCGCGCAGATCAGCTTGGGGATGTCGTCCGCGCCGTCGTAGAGCGCGGCCAGGGCACTGCTCAGCGCGTCGTCCCCCTCGTTCTCCAGCCGGTGCAGTTCGAGCACCCAGCGGCGGAGTTCATGCGCGTTCTCCCCCGTGTGTTCGAGCAGCGGCACCGCGCGCACGATCGCCTCGCCCTGTTCTTTGAGCAGGCGGGAAAAGAGGCGTGCCGGTTCCGTCGAGGCGCCGAGGCGGTAGAGCCAGAGCCGCTTGCCGGTCTCCTCCATGCCGTCGACGAAGTTGTCGAGCGCCGTCGTCAGGTCGCGGATGTCTTCCCGATCGAGCGGGGTCACGAACGTGCTGTTGAGGGCGCTGAAGATGCGGTGACTGATCTCGTCGCCGTGGTGCTCCAGGTCGCGCAAGCGCCGCACCTTGCGCTCGGTCTCGCTGCCGTTGTCGACGACCTCGGCGAGGAGGCGCGCCGTCTCGGCCGCGTTCTCGGCCGCGTCCCGAAAATGCACGAAAAACTGCTCGTCCCGCGGCAGGAACCGCGCCAGAACCATTGCTTCCTCCCCACCCCGACCCGGCAACGCCCTCGTTGCCGACCTGTCAGCGGTGAGGTTAATCTTTCCTGACCCCGAATGCATCCACCGGGCACTGCTTCCGTACCGTTCGGCGGGCGGCGAACACGCAAGCTTCGCGCCTTCGTGCAACCCCCTCGCCCCGCTCGGGTCGCCGCTTGGCGGTTGGCGGCGCCGCTGGGCGCGGCGTACCGCCCGGAGAGGGACCCTTGTCCCAGAGATCCCGGTTGACGTATCATACGTATATCGCGATGATGCGATATAGTGACGACGATGGGATGACGAACAGGGAGACCAAGTGAAAACGCTGCTCGATCTGATCAACCCGTTCCGCGGCAAGAACGCCCGCTTCGACCGCTACTACTCCGGCGTCCTCGGCGCCGGGGCCGGTTACCCGACCGCCGACGAGGCCCGCCGCGACCTGCAGACCTACGACCGGACCGTCGGCTACGGCATCTGGACGCGGTAAGGACACGTCTTAGCCGGAACGGCGACGTCGCAACGAGGCCCCCGGCGTTCGCCGGGGGCCTCGCCGTTCCCGGCACGGCGGTCTTCCTCCGGCAAATCCGTCATTCGGTGGATGCGTACGCGGTCGCCACGTCCCAGCATGTCGCTGCCGACGTCTCGTGTCGGCGCGATGGATGGATCAACGAGAGGTGAGAAGCGTATGCGTGCGATCCGTCTGGCGTTTGTCTTCTTCGTCCTCGGGACGATCCTGGCCGCGGCACCGGCGAGCGCCCAGGGCACCCCCAAACTCGCCACGTTGGGGTATCCCGAACTCCGCATCACCATCACCGACGACGCGATCGTCGCACCCGGCACCGCCGTCGCCGGGCGCACCCTCATCGCCTACGAAAACACCGGACACGAGTTGCGCCAATCCTGGCTCGTCCGCGTGCCCGACGACGTTTCGGCGTCCGACCTCGCCGGGGCGCTCCTGTCACCCGACGGCACGCCACCGTCGTGGTTTTTCCAGGGTGAGTTCGTCGGCTTTCCCGGCGCCGTCGCCGCCGGGCAGATGACCTACGCCGTCGTCGATCTCACCCCCGGACTCTATTTCGTGGTCGACGCCCCCTTCGCCGACCTCTTGACCGTCGTGCCACCCGCCGGGGGCGCCGCCACCCCCACGGCCGCCGCCGAACCCGCGGCCGACGTCGACGTCCAGATGTTCGAGTACGACTTCCGCATCCCGGCGACGATCCCGGCCGGCGACCACGTCGTCAAGGTAAGCAACGTCGGTCGGGAGGCGCACGAGTTCGTCCTCGCCAAGTCTCCGGCGCCGATCACCAAAGAGCAGGTGATGGACCTCATCATGGCCGGCGATCCGGCCGCGACCCCCGCGGGCGGCGGGCCCTCGCTCAACGACCTCGAGGCGGGCGAAGTGGCCGGGTTCGGCACCCTCTCGCCCGGTCTCACCGGCTGGACCGAGTTGACCCTCGATCCCGGCACCTACGTCGCCTTCTGCTTCGTCCCCGGCCCCGACGGCACCCCCCACGCCGCGATGGGGATGGTCCAGGTCTTCACCGTCGGCTGACCCCGCTCCGCGGGCGATGAGGCGCGGCGCGTCGGGTTGACCCACCGAGCGAGCAGCAAGGTGGGCACGTCGGTCCCGCTGGACACCGTCCAGCGGGACCGACGTGCAGCCACGGCACGACTTGCACTGGCGGTGCGGTCGAAGGATGCTACCGCCACCATGGGCAAGCGGGCAGCGGACACGGCGGACACGACGGACCAGGCAGACGCAGCGTCGGCGGCGGGGAAGCCGCCGCCGACGCTGACCGCCCGCGCCGCCGCGGCCGAACTCGGCGTCAGCGAGCGCACCGTCCGTCGCGCCATCGCCCGCGGCGATCTGCCCGCGACCAAGTATGCCGGCACCTATCGGATCGCCCCGGCCGAAATCGAGCCGCTGCGGCGGCGACTGACGGCTCCCACGCGCATCCCCCGGCCACCGACGCCCTCCCGGCGGGAACCGGAACTCGCGTCGATCGCCGCGCTGTCCGCTTTCCGTCCGGCTCCCCTGCCGGTGCCCCTGACGCCGCTGATCGGACGCGGGCGAGAAATCGCGACTGTCTCCGCCCTGCTGCGAGGCGACGACGTCCGCCTGCTCACCCTGACCGGTCCCGGCGGTGTCGGCAAGACCCGTCTCGCCCTCCGGGTGGCGACCGAGTCGCGTGACGTCTTTCTGGATGGGGTGGCATTCGTCCCCCTCGCGCCCGTTCGCGATCCCGACCTCATCCCGACCGCGATCGCCCAGGCCCTCGGTATCCAGGATATGCCCAGGAAGTCGGCGGCGGATGGGGTTCTGGCCGCCCTCCGCGGGCGCCAACTCCTCCTCGTCGTCGACAATTTCGAACACGTCGTTCAGGGCGCTGCCGACCTCACCGACCTCATCGTCGCCTGCCCAGGGTTGAAGGTGCTGGCGACCAGCCGGGTGGTGCTGCGCGTTTCGGGCGAGCACGTCTTCCCCGTGCCGCCGCTGGTGCTCGCCGCCGCCGATCGTCCCGTCGCCGAGATCGCCGCCGCCGAGGCCGTCCGTCTCTTCGCCGCGCGAGCGCGGGCGCTCGATCCTGCTTTTGTGCTGACCGACGCCAACGCGGGAACGATCGGGGAGATCTGCCGGCGGCTGGACGGATTGCCGTTGGCGATCGAGTTGGCAGCGGCCCGCGGTAGGACCCTCCCACCGGCTTCCCTCCTCGCCCATCTGGACCGCGCCCTGCCCATTCTCTCCGGAGGCGCGCGCGATGCTCCGGCACGGCTGCGGACCATGGAGCATGCCATCGCCTGGAGCTGCGACCTGCTCTCCGCCGACGAGCAGCGCCTCTTCCGCCGCCTGGCCGTCTTCGTCGGCGGTTTCACGCTGGAGGCAGCCGAGGCGGTCTGCGCGAGCTTGGAGCTTGGAGCTTCGGGCTTCGAGTCCGCGCTGGGCACCGTCTGCGAAACCTCGGCGCCTTCGGCCGGTCACCCGAAGCTCCAAGCTCCAAGCTCCAAGCGCGGTACTCTCGACGGGATCGCCGCGCTGATCGACCAGAGTCTGCTCTGGTCGCTACCCGGACCGGCCGGTAAGTTGCGGTACGGGATGTACGAGACCATCCGCGAGTTCGCCATGGAGCGGTTGGCGGCGAGCGGGGAAGAGGCGGCGGTCCGCAACACCCATGCCCGGTACTACCTGTCGCTCGCCGAACGGGCCAAAGCAGCCCGGTTCCTGCCCGTGGAGACGTGGGAATCCCGAGTTGAAATCGAGCACCCCAACGTGCTCGCCGCGGTGGACTGGTTGGAGGCGAGCGGCGACGACGCGGCGCTCGCTCGGCTCTGCGTGGCGATGGCGACCCAATGGCACCACCATGGACACCTGACCGCGGTCCGGCCCGCATTGCAGCGGGCGCTCGCCAGGACGGCCGGACCGCCGGCGACGCGCGCGAGGCTCCTGCTGGCCACGGGGAGGATCGAGGGCTACGGCGAGAACCAGCGGTTGGCCGCCGCCTCCCTCGACGAAGCCGTCCCCCTCTTTCGCGTGCTGGACGACGGCGGCAGCCTGGCGATGGCGCTGCTCGTGCGGGGGGACATCGCCTGCCGGTTGGGCGACCCCGAGCGGGCCGAGGCGACGCTCACGGAGGCGCTGGTCTGGTACCGCGCGCACGGATCGCCAAACGACGTCGCCTGGACCATCGGGCGACTGGGCATCGCGGTCGGTCTGCGGGGCGACCTCGACCGCGCCGCGGCGTTGCTCGACGCCGCCGCGGCCGTCTTCCGCCGCGAAGGTGTCCACTTCGGCGCGGCGCACATGCTCAACCGGCTGGCGCGGACGTACCTCGACCGCGGCGAGCCCGCGCGGGCTGCCGCCCGGTTGGCGGAGGGCCTGGAGCTGAGCTGGGCCGGCGGGTACCGCGTCGAGTTGGTCTGGTGCTTCGCGTCCGCGGCGCGGCTGGCCGCCGGTCGCGGGCAGCCCGCGGCGGCGGCGCGCCTGTTCGGGGCGGAGGCGGCGCTACGGGTCACGCTCGGCGAGCCGCTGCCGGAGGCGGAGCGGGCCGGGCACGACGCCGTGGTGGCGCGGGCGCGGGCCGCGCTGCCGGCCGAGGCGTTCGCGGCCGCCTGGGCCGCGGGCGAGGCGCTGCCGCTGGCGGAGGCGGTCGCCGAGGCGCGGGCACTGGTCGCCGAGCAGGCACCGTCCGCGCCCGTCCCGCCCCGACCCACCGGCTCAGCCGGCCCCTTGACGCCTCGCGAGCGGGAGGTGCTGCGCCTGATCGTCGCGGGACGCTCCAACGCCGAGATCGCCGACGCGCTGTTCATCAGCGAGCGCACCGCCGAGAACCACGTCCAGCACATCCGCGCCAAGCTCGGTGCCTCGTCGAGGACCGAGTCGGCCGTCTACGCCGTCCGCAACGGGTTGGTCTGAGCAATCCCCACGACGGCAGATCGCACCCGGCGGTCGTCCCGTCGGTGGGATCGCCCCGCCACGAAATGAGTACTTCCCCGGATTCCCTCGTCAGCGTCCCCGGTTAGGATCGGATCGCTGGCCAGCGTGTTCTCGACCAACGGGTCCGGTCACGGCCGTGACCGCGGAAGCGGGCTGCCGCCGATCGGTCAGGCGCACCCCGCGCGTGGGCCACCCGGTCCATGCACCGGATCGGGCGACTTGCCACGATCGCGTCCCGACGCGGGTCGCGGTCCCGGCACGTCGCGGAGCTCGGTCGTGCGCCACATCGTCGTACTCCTTGCCCTCCTCCTCGCCCTCGCCGGCGGTGTCGTCATCGCCGATCTCCGCTTGCTCGTCCTCGTTCCCTTCGGCGACGGCGACGACTCCGCTGCCAACGCCGCCGTGGTACGCCGCTTCTACGCCGCGGTCAACACGGCGCTCGGCACCGGCGATGTCACGCCCATCGGCCAGCTCGTCGCCGCCGACTTCGTCGACCATGCCCCGCCACCCGGTGTCGCTCCCGACCGAACGGGGCTGATCGGCTACCTGAAAACGCTCCACGCGACCGAACCGGACCTCTGGTTGACCGCCGTCGACCTCGTCGCCCAGGGTGATCGCGTCGCCGCCCTCGTCCGGGCCGAGGGCACGAACGGGACCCCGGTCCCCGGCTTTCCTCCCTTGGCGGGACGCGTCTGGAGCACCCTCGATCTCTTCCGGGTTGAGTCGGGCCGCATCGTCGAGCACTGGGCAGACGACACCGGCCGCGCCAACGTCGAGCCGCTTCTCGCGGTCACCGTCCCCGTGGAATCGCCCTCAACGAAGCTGGTCGAGGTCGGTCGGCTGACCTATCCGCCGCTGGCGACCGGTTCGTACTGGGCGAGCGGCCCGACGGTCCTGTTCTTCCGGGCGGGCGACCTCGTCATCGACCACGACCGGATCTCGACCGACGCCGCAACGGTCGTTGGCACCGCCACGGGATCGCGTCCCCTGCCTCCGGGCGAGTCCGCATCGCTGAACCTGGGCGACGCGGTCGTCCTTGGACGCCGGAGTCGCTATCGCATCCGCAACGACGGACCGACGACGGCGGTCGTCCTCACCGTCTGGGCGGGGAATCCCGGCGGCCCCACGGTGGCGAGCGCGGATGCCGGCACCGTCCAGGGTACGCCGAGGCCATCGGCCACCTACGAGTCGTTAGCCGGCGGAGTTCCCGCCATCCTCCCGGCCGACCGGGCGACGGTGACGATCGGTCGGATCGCGCTCACGCCGGGGGCGGCGGTGGCGCGCCACCGCGTCGCGAACGCCGAACTCGCCGTGGTCGA
>DATBFX010000497.1:0-24742 GCA_036558305.1 Thermomicrobiales bacterium
GCAAGTATAGAGCAGGACGGCGATCCGGGGCCCTTCCGGTCGCCTGACAGGGCGCCCCAACGTCACCGGGGCCTCGCGGAGCACAGTTGTGAAAATCGTCGTCGGGCTGGGTAACCCCGGTCGCGAGTACGCCGGGACGCGCCACAACATCGGGTTCATGGTCGTGACGGGTCTGGCGCGCCTGGCCGGCGACACCACGGTCAAGAAGCGCTTTCGCTCGGAACTCGTGGAGGGGCGGCTCGACGGCGAGAGGATCGTGCTGGTCGCGCCCCAAACCTACATGAACCTGAGCGGCCACGCGGTGCGGGAAGTCGTGAATTGGTACCACCTTCCGCTCGACGAGCTGCTCGTCGTCGCCGACGACCTCGATCTGCCGTTCGGCACGCTTCGCATGCGGGCGCGCGGCTCGGCGGGCGGCCACAACGGGCTGGCCTCGATCATCGAGCAGTTGGGGACCCAGGACGTGCCGCGCCTCAAGATCGGGATCGGCCGCGGACCCGGGACCGCCTATTCGCGGGTGCTCTCGCGGTTCTCGCCCGAGGAAGAGCGCGCCCTGCCCGACCTGATTGAGCGAGCCACCGGGGGAGTCCGGCTCTGGCTGCGCGAGGGTATCATCGCGGCGATGAACGAGGTCAACCGGCGAGTCGAACCGGAACCGTCGGCTATCGCCTAACCCGTTCTCTCATCGCCGATTCCGCGTCGTCCACCAGGGAGGAAAGGCTTGGCAGAGCAACGAGACGACGGGATCGCATCGGTTGCGGTGGTGGGCGGCGGGACGATGGGGAGCGGTATCGCCCAAGTGGTCGCGCAAGCCGGACTGCCGGTAACGCTGATCGAGCGGAGTGGCGCGGACGTGGAGCGGGCGGTCGCGGCCATCGGCGCAAACCTCGCTCGAGCGGTCCAGCGGGGGAAGCTGACCGCCGCCGCCGGCGATGCGGTTCGGGACAGGATTTCGCCCGGCCTCGACTACGGAGCGGCCGCCGGGGCCGACGTCGTCGTCGAGGCGGTCTTCGAGGATCTCGACGTCAAGCGCGACGTCTTCCGCGCGGTGGCTCCCCTGCTTGGACCGAACGCGTTGCTCGCCAGCAACACCTCGTCGATCTCCGTGACGTCCCTCGCCGCGGCGACGACCATACCGGAGCGAGTCGTCGGCATGCACTTCTTCAATCCGGTTCCGGTGCTGCCCTTGGTCGAGGTCGTCCGCGGTCTCCAGACCTCCGACGAGACGGTCCAGCGCGTCGACGCCTTCGCCCGCCGTCTCGGCAAGACGCCGGTCGTCGTCAACGACTTCCCGGGTTTCGTTTCCAACCGCGTCCTGATGCCGATGATCAATGAGGCGATTTTTTGCCTGGGCGAAAACGTGGCCACGCGCGAGGCGATCGACGAGGTGATGAAGCTCGGGATGGCGCACCCGATGGGACCGCTCGCATTGGCCGATCTTGTCGGGCTCGACGTCTGCCTGTCGATCCTCGAAGTCCTTCAGCGGGACCTCGGCGACGACAAGTACCGGCCGGCTCCCCTCCTCCGCAAACTCGTCGCGGCCGGCAAACTGGGCCGCAAGTCGGGCGAGGGATTTTATGTCTACTAACAGACTCCAGGTGTGAGATGACCCCGCGGCAGTCCACGGGGATCGAGCCGGCTCCGATTCGTGTGCTGGTGGCAAAACCGGGTCTCGACGGCCACGATCGCGGTGCCAAGGTCATGGTCAGGGCCTTGCGCGACGCCGGCTTTGAGGTCATCTACACGGGACTCTTCCAAACGCCGGACATGATCGCGACGGCGGCGTTGCAGGAAGACGTCGACGTGATCGGTTTGAGTATCCTGTCGGGCGCGCATCTGACCCTGTTTCCGCTCATCATGGCGGCGCTGAAAGAGAAGGGTATCGACGACGTCCTCGTCGTCGCCGGCGGAACCATTCCGGAGGAGGACGTGGACGAGGTCAAGCGCATGGGGGTCGCCGCCGTATTCGGGCCCGGTACGTCCCTGCGTTCGGCGATCGAGTTCATCCGCGAACACGCCCCGCGTCGAAGCGACGTCGCCTGAGATGGGATTGGCCGACGGCGTGCTGGCGGGGAGTCAACGGGCCCTGGCGCGCCTCGCCACCCACGTCGAGAACGACGACGACGTGGGCCGTGCCGGTCTCCTCAAACTCTTTCCGCACACGGGGCGTGCCCATGTCGTCGGCGTGACCGGTCCTCCCGGCGCCGGCAAGAGCACCCTCATCAGTGCGCTGATCGGCACCCTCCTCGAACGTCGGTTCACGGTCGGGGTGGTTGCCATCGACCCGACCAGTCCCTTCAGCGGTGGCGCTACCCTCGGCGACCGCATCCGCATGCTCGAACGGCAGTCTTTTCCGGGCGTCTTTATCCGAAGCATGGCCTCGCGGGGACGGACGGGGGGGCTGGCACCGGCAACGGCGGGGATGATCCACCTCCTCGATGCCGGCGGCTACGACGTTATCCTCGTCGAGACGGTCGGTGTCGGTCAGGAGCAGGTCGACATCGGCTGCCTCGTCGACACGCTGGTGCTGATCCAGGTACCGGGGAGCGGCGACGCCGTCCAACTCCTGAAGGCGGGCGTTCTCGAGTTCGCCGACGTCATCGTGGTCAACAAGGCCGATCTGGTCGGAGCGGAAGATTTGGCACGCGGGCTGCGGTCGATGGTGACGGCCTCGCCGCGAGATCGCGGCGATTGGTCGCCGCCCGTTCTCCGTTGTTCAGCGACCAAGGGGGAGGGAATCCCTCAACTGGCCGACGCGGTGATCGACCATTTTGCGTTTCTCAAGACGGACGACCGGCTGCAGCGGCGGCGGCGTGCCGCTGCCAAGAGCGAGATCGTCGACCGCGTCAACGCCGTCATCGCGCGGCGATTCTCGTCGGCGGATGCGAGAGACGACCTGACCGATCGGTTGGTGGACGACGTCGCGCAGAGGCGAATGACATCGTTTGCCGCGGCTCGCATCCTCCTCGATCGCTGGCGGTCGTCGGAACCCAACACCGGCGAATCGAGCTAGGACGCGGAATCGCGGGCCGCGGCGACCCGGTTTGCGATCAGCGCCGCCGTCGCGCCGGCACCCACGCCGTTGTCGATGTTGACGACGACGAGTCCCGGTGCGCACGACTGCAACATCGACATCAGCGCCGCGGTTCCATCGCCTCCGAATCCGTATCCGGTCGACGTCGGGAGACCGATGACCGGCACGGCGACCAACCCGGCGACGACCGACGGCAACGCCCCGTCCATCCCCGCCACGACCACGATGGCGTCGACGCCGTGGGCGATCACGCGTTCGAGAGGCTCGACCAGACGGTGCAGACCGGCGACGCCGACGTCGCGAATCTGGAAGACCGCCGTACCCATCTCCCGGGCGATGAAGGTCGCTTCGGCGGCAATCGGAGCATCGGACGAACCGGCCGTGATGACGGCAACCCGACCCCCCGCCACGGGTGGTCGGGAGTCGGCAACGGACACCACCACCGCGCGGGCGTCCTCGTCGACGACGACCCCGAAATCGTTGCCCAGCTCGGAAGCGACGGCGGACAGCGTGGCCTGGGGACATCGTGTCGCGATCGCGCGTCCGGTGAGCGTCGCCAGTTCGGCGAGACTGGCGACGACCTCCGGTGCCGGTTTGGACCGGGCGTAGACGATCTCGGGGATGCCGGCTCTGGCTTGGCGGGAGGGGTCGAGGCGAGTTGCTGGTGCTTGTGAACAAGTCGTGCCATGGGTGGGCTTTTGGGATATGTCGTGAAGGACGCGGCGCACCGCGTCGAACGGTCGCTCGTTCATGCCGGTACCACCCCGTCGATCATCGCCGCGATCGCCGCGTTGTGATCTCCTTTTGCCCCACTGCTTTGGGGTCGCAGCGCCGCCAGGAACTCGACGTTGCCCTCCGGTCCGCGCAGCGGCGATCTGGTCAGACCGGTCACCGCGAATCCCTCATCGACCGCGCGGGAGAGCACCTTTTCGAGGACCTTCCGGTGGGTCGCGGGGCTCCGGACCACGCCACGACTGCCCACCTCGTGCCTGCCCGCCTCGAACTGCGGTTTGATCAACGGCACGCACCACCCGCCTTCGCACAGCAGCTTCGCGGCGATCGGAAGAATCAGGTCGAGCGAAATGAAGGAGACATCGATCGTCACGAACGAGATCGGTTCGGGCAACGACGCGAGGTATCGGGCGTTCGTACGCTCGAGCACCATAACCCGCGGATCGTCGCGGAGTCGACTGTCGAGTTGCCCGTATCCCACGTCGACGGCGTAGACCCTGGCCGCTCCCTCTTGGAGGAGGCAGTCGGTGAATCCGCCGGTACTGGCGCCCAGATCGGCGCACACCCGCCCGGCAACATCGATCCCAAACACGCCGAGCGCGTGGGCAAGCTTCTCGCCGCCGCGACTCACAAATCGCGGTTTCACACGCAGCGCGACCACGTCTGTGTCGGCCACCGACGATCCCGCGCGCGAGACGACGATCCCGTTGACCGTGACGTCACCGGCAAGGATCACGGCGCGCGCTTTCGAGCGGGTATCGACGAGCCCCCGTTCGACGACGACTTCGTCGAGTCGCTGGCGTTGGACGGTCATCAGGCGGTCGCGGTCAGACGTTCGAACGACGAACGCTGCGCGTGACACAGCGCGACGGCGAGGGCGTCGGCGGCATCGTCGGGTTGCGGCGCGTGGTCGAGCCCGAGGATGATGCGGACCATTTCCTGCATTTGGGTCTTGTCCGCTTTGCCGTAGCCGACGACGGCATGCTTGACTTCCGATGGACTGTACTCGACCACCGGCACACCCGCCCTGGCGGCCGCCAAGAGGACGACCCCTCGCGCCTGTCCCACCGCGATTGCCGTCGTCACGTTGCGCGCAAAGAAGAGTTGCTCGACCGCCAGAACGTCGGGTTGGTATTCGCCGAGCAACGTCGAAACCCGCTCGAAGAGTTCGTTCAGTCGATCCGGCATCGCGCGGTCGGGAGGCGTCGAGATCGCGCCGAAGTCGAGCATGCGTGGCTCATCGCCCGATTCGACGACGCCAAAACCCAACAACGCCGTGCCCGGATCGATACCGAGGATGATCATGTCAAGCCACAGGGTCGAACTCAGGTAATTTGGGCAAAGACTTCGTCGCTGACTTCAAGGTTTGAGTAGACCTGCTGGACATCGTCGAGATCCTCGAGTCTTTCCATCAGGCGAATCGCTTTGACCGCGGCATCCGGTTCGGGGGTCATCGGCGTCTTGGGACGCATTGTCGGCTCGGCCGAGATGACGTCGAGTCCGGCTGCCGCCAACCCCTCATGCACGCGGTGAAGGTCCTGCATCTCGGTGTAGACCTCGACCGCGTCGTCCTCGGGTTGCACGTCGGCAGCGCCGGCATCGATGGCGATCAAAGCGATTTCGTCCGGATCGAGCGACCCCGGTTGGACGACGATGTGCCCAACGTGATCGAACATCCAGGACACGCTACCGTTCTCGCCGAGCGTGCCGCCTGCCCTCGTCAGCACCGCTCGGACCTCTCCGACCGTCCGATTCCGGTTGTCGGTCATTGCCTGAATCATCAGGGCGATGCCGCCTGGGCCATACCCCTCGTAGTAGATTTCGTCGATGTTGTCGGCGCCGGCTCCGCCGCCCGCCCGCTCGATCGCGCGGTCGATGTTGTCCTTTGGCATGTTTTCGGCGCGCGCCTTCTGGACGGCAATCCGCAGGCGAGGATTGGCTTCGGGATCGGGGATGCCCGAGCGGGCGGCGACGGTGATCTCACGCGCCAGCTTTGTAAACAGTTGGCCCCGCTTGGCGTCGGTGGCACCCTTTTGCCGCTTGATCGTCGACCATTTTGAATGTCCAGACATGGCGTAGCACTCCTTCGGGGCCGGTGCATCGTCATCGACGAACTATACCATTCGCACGTGGACGTGCCCGTCTTGAGGCAGTTCATGAAAAGGAATGACAAGGACTTGAAATGTCCCTAAAGTTGGCCTAGAATCAAGCTAAGTGAGCCACCGCAAACCATCGAGAGAGGGGGTTATGACAACCTGCGGTCCCCGCATCCCTCCGAATTGAGCGGCGTCGGAACGGGTCCCCCATCGCCGTCTGGCGTGGGGATTTTGTTTGCCGCAGGATGCCCGCGCGCGTCGATTGCCGGTTCAATCGCGCGCTTTCATCAGGTGGTGGGACGATCCATGGTGACCACGCTCCTCTCCAAAGGCAAGGACCAGGGCTACCTCCTCTCCGACGACATCATCGCGTTTTTCCCAAATCCCGAAGAGCAGGTCGAAAGTCTTGACGATCTCTACACCTGGCTCCTCGCCGAGGGGATCGAGGTCCTCGATCAGGCCCCGCCCAAGTCACCACCGAAGCAGATCGACGTCGTCACCGTCGAACGCACCGAGCCGGCCGAACCGCTGTCGGTCGGTGTCAGCGATTCGGTCCGCCTCTATCTTCAGGAGATCGGCGAGACCGACCTCTTGACAATGCAGGAAGAGGTCTGGCTCGCCAAGCGGATGCAACGCGGAAAGCTTGCCGAGCAGCGGCTTCGCCTCCTCGATTTGTCGGCCGAGGAATTGGTCGAGCTGGAAGCGGACAAGCTCGACGGAGAGCGGGCACGGGCCCATCTGATCCAGGCCAATCTTCGATTGGTCGTTTCGGTGGCCAAAAAGTACGTCGGCCGCGGATTGTCCTTCCTCGATTTGATTCAGGAAGGCAACATCGGACTGATGAAGGCCACGGACAAGTTCGACTATACCCGCGGGTTCAAGTTTTCCACCTACGCCACCTGGTGGATCCGCCAGGCGATCACGCGGGCGATCTCCGACCAGAGCCGGACGATCCGCCTTCCGGTACACGTGGGTGAGACGATCAATCGCGTGAAGAAGACGGGTCATCGACTCCAACAGATCCTTGAGCGAGAGCCGACCCAGGAAGAGATCGCGCGGGCGATGGACATCTCGGACGACAAGGTCCGTCAGGTCCTCGACGTCTCTCGCCATCCCGTTTCGCTCGAAGCCCCGGTCGGTCAGGAAGGCGACGCGTTCCTTGGCGATTTCATCGAAGACGAATCGATGCCACAACCGCTGGAACTCGCCTCCCAGCAGTTGCTAAAGTCGCAGATCTCCGACGCCCTGAACAAGTTGACCGATCGCGAACGGAAGATCATCGTTCTCCGGTTCGGGTTGGAAGATGGACGCTTCCGCACCCTCGAGGAAGTCGGGCGCGAGTTCGGCATCACCCGCGAGCGGATCAGGCAGATCGAAGCCAAGGCGTTGCGGAAGTTGCGCCACCCCAGCTACAGCCGGAAGCTCCGGGGCTATCTGGAATAGTCCCGGACCGTCGCGTCGGCCGAACCGACCGTCGGGCAGGGCCGTGCGGTGTACCGTCGCGATCGCCCGTCACACATTCGGCGCAGAGAAGATGAGCGCGACGTTGTGCCCGCCGAAGCCCATCGAGTTGCTGAGCACGTGGCGCAACCGCGCGGCTCTCGCCGTGTTCGGCACGTAGTCGAGGTCGCAGTCCGGATCGGGGTTGGCGTAGTTGATCGTCGGTGGGATGCACCCCTCGCCGATCGCCTTGAGGCAGAACACGGCTTCGAGCGCACCCGCCGCACCGAGCAAGTGGCCGGTCATCGACTTCGTCGAACTGATCGGCACCCGAACGGCGTGTTCGCCGAGTGCGGATTTGATGGCCGCGGTTTCCAGTTTCTCGTTCAATTGCGTCGACGTGCCGTGGGCATTGACGTAGTCGATGTCCTCGGGCTTGAGGCCGGCGTCGCGGAGCGCAAGACCGATCGCTCTTGCCGCCCCTTCGCCTTCCGGTCCGGGCTGCACGATGTGGTTGGCGTCGTCGGTCGTCGCATAGCCGGAGAGTTCGCCCAGGACCACCGCGCCCCGTTGCACGGCGCGGTCATATTCCTCAAGGACCAGCACCGCGCCGCCCTCCGCCAACACGAAACCGTCGCGGCCGGCGTCGAACGGCCGGCTTGCCGCCTGCGGGTCGTCGTTGCGCTTCGACAACGCCCCCATGGCGTTGAATCCGGCCACGGAAAGCCGGGTAACGGGAGCCTCACCGCCGCCGCAGAACATGATGTCGGCCAGGCCATCGCGGATCATCCGCGCGCCTTCGCCGATGGCATGTGCGGCGCTGGCGCAGGCCGAGACCGTCGCCAACGTCGGTCCCTTGGCATTGAGGGCAATCGCCGCCATTCCCGCCGCCATGTTCGGCAGGACCATCGGCGCAAAAAACGGACCGAGCCGACCCGGTCCCTGGGTCATCACTGTTTCGGCACCGTTTTCCAGCGTCTCCATTGCCCCCATGCCGGTGCCGATCAGTACCCCGGCTCGGAGGGGATCGAAGGTGCCGGGTGTCAAACCGGCTTGCGCCGCCGCCTCGAGCGCCGCCGTCACGGCAAGTTGCGTATACCGATCCATGCGGCGGGCTTCCTTCCGGCCAAGCAGGGCGGCCGGATCAAAGTCCTTGATCTCGCCCGCAATCGCCGTCGCGTAGCCGGTGGAGTCGAATCTGGTTATGCGATCGATACCCGAACGCCCCGCGACGAGATTCGACCAGGTTTCCTCGACCGTCAGACCAAGCGGCGAAATCGCTCCCACACCCGTCACGACCACCCGCGGCCGTTTGTTGTTCCTGCCTGGCATTTCCCGCCCCACGTTTGACGACGACTTCATCCGCGCGATCGCGACAACGTTGATCCTACGATGCCCTGGCGGCCGGCGCCAACCGCTGCGCGTTGCTTGTTGGGTGCCGACCCTCGTGTTACGCTCCGAACGGGATGGCCCTGCGGTGTACGTGATGATCGACGTGGTCTTGAGCCAACAGAAAGAGAGTCGGGAGCTGCTCACCGCACGAGACGACTCGCGGCGGCGCGGCGCCCACCTGCGCAAGCAGGTTCAAGACTCCGTTGCACACGGCACAGGCGGGGTCACCCATTCTCCCGCGTCGCCACAGCAGAAATTCACCCCCAGGAGCGGCCATCGGTGATCGCGCTCGTCGTCGGTCCGGACGCCGCGTCGGCTCGTGAGGAAGTCGAGCGGCTCGTACGCGCCCACGACCCGGGCACTTTGAACACCACCCGCCTCGACGGCAAAGCGGTCTCGTTCGATGAGGTCATCGGTGCCGTTGGCACACCCGCGTTCTTCGGCGGGGGCCGCGTCGTCATCGTGGACGACTTGATGGCGAGAGCGGGAAAATCGGCTCAGGGCGAGACCGATGGAGATGAGGCGAGTGGACGCGGACGTACCGGTGGCGGCGTGGATTTCGGACGCCTGTTCGGCGCGGTCGCGGCAGAGAATGTCCTGATCCTCGTCGACCAGGGACTCGGATCGATTCCGGCCGCGATCAAGAAGGCCGCCCCCGGCGATGCCCACCTCTTCGGTGGCGAGCCGCCGCGAGGAACCGCGCTCGTCGAGTGGATCAGGCGGACCGCGGATTCGCTCGGGGGCAAGATCGAAGCGCGAGCGGGGCGGTTGCTGGCCGAGCGGACTTTTCCTCAGACCTGGTCCGCCAAGCCGTCGAATCCCGCGTTCGATCGCCCACCCGATCTCGATCTGCTCAGAAACGAAATCGCCAAGCTCGTCTTGGCCGCGCATCCGGCGTCGATCGATGCGGACGTGGTCGTCCAGATGGTCGCCGGCGCCGCCGAGGATCGATTGTTCCCCTTGACCGAGGCGATCGTCACCGGCACGTTGGAGGACGCCGTTCCCGCGTTGGAGGGCTTGCAGGCGAGCGGCGACGATCTCGGCCGTTTGACGGCGCTCGTCTATCAACAGGTGGAGTTGGCGGCGGTCTTGCCGGCATCGGGTCCGAGAATCGACCCGGCGGTCGTCGGGCGGGAACTCGGCTTGACGAATCCCAACCGGATGATCGGGGTGTCGAAAACGCTCGGTCGGGCGCGAATGGCACCCGGGCAGATGCTCCGGCGGGCAATCGAGACCGATCGAGAATCGAAGCGCGGTGGGCTGCGCCAGACCGACGACGTCGTCTATCACCTGCTGACGATGGCGATCGCGCCCGACCCAGCCGCGCCCAACGAGCGAGGCGGCACCTAGTGCCGCCTCAGCTCGCGTCTCATGTGATCCGGGTCGACGATCAGGCGGCGGTCGCCTGTGCTGCCGTCAGGCGGTTGAACTTCGCCATCAGCCGGGATTTTCGGCGCGCCGCATTGTTCTTGTGGATGATTCCTTTGCCCGCCACGCGATCGAGCATGCTGATCGCATCGCCGACCGCGGTCGCGGCCGCCTCGGGGTCGCCGGCGCGGATCGCGACCTCGGCTTTCTTGACGTACGTGCGCGCGGCCGTCCGATACGGGCGGTTCCGTTGCCGGCGCCGCTCGGCGACGCGGATGCGCTTTTCCGCGGATTTGTTGTTCGCCAACGTCCCTCACCTCGTTTACAAGTCGGCCATCGCCGCGGGCACGCAAAACCGAGGCCCACGGCCCGCAACCCGGCGATGGTACCAGACCGAACGGCTCGGGGCAAGCAGGGGCGGAGCGGGGGATGCGGTTCGGTGAGCGCCCGGGCTCGGACCGTCACCACGGATCAGTTATCGGGCGCAACCGTGCAGGACCGTGTGGCCAGCGACGCACGGAGACTGCCGACTGCATCCTCGCTCGGTCGGAGTGCGTCGATCGTCGCGGTCGCGTTCGTCGCCAGCCGGGTCCTCGGTCTTGCGCGCGAGGTGGTGCTTGCCCACCTCTTCGGGACGGGTCCGGAATCGGACGCCTACGTCAGCGCCTTTCGCATCCCGGATTTTCTCTTCCTTGTCGCCATGTCCGGAGCGTTCGGCGCGGCGTTTATTCCGATCTTCGGCGGCTTCCTCGCCAGGGGCGAGCGAGACAAAGGCTGGCGGCTCGCCTCGGCGGTGATCACGCTCACCGGTGCGGTTTCGATCGTGCTGGCGGCGGTCATCTTCGTCTTCGCACGCCCGATCATGACGCACCTGGTCGCACCGGATCTGGTGGGCGACTACCAGTCGATCGCCGTCCGCACGATGCGCCTCTTGTTGCTGTCGAACATCCTGCTCGGCTTCGGCATCGCGGCAAAGGGCATCCTCGAAGCCCAGGACATGTTTACGCTGCCGGCCGTGGCACCGCTGTTGTATAGCCTCGCGACGATTCTCGGAGCGTTGATCCTCGGTCCTCGGATCGGCGTACCCGGCGTCGCGATCGGGGTGGTCGTTGGGGCGGCATGCCACATCGGCGTGCAGATACCGGGGTTGATCCGGTCGGGGATGCGGTTTACGCCGTCGCTTTCCCTGGACGTCGCCGGTCTGCCCGAGGTGGGGCGCCTCCTCGTGCCGCGCGTGATCGGGCAGGCCGCGTTTCAGATTAACTTCATCGTCGTCAACTATCTGGCCAACGGCCAGGGAAGCGGCAAAGCGACCGCGCTCAACCAGGCGTGGATGTTGATGATGTTGCCGCACGGCGTCCTCGCGCTCAGCATCTCGACCGTGGCGTTTCCGACGATGGCACGGCAATTCGAGACCGGCGGCTTGGAGGCGGTCCGGGCGACGTTCGCGAAAGCCGTCGCGCCCCTCCTTTTCCTGATCGTCCCCGCCTCCATCGGGCTGTTCGCATTCCGCACGGCGATCATCCAGACCGTCTTCCAATCGGGGGCGTTCAATGCCTACTCGACGTCGCTCGTCTCTCCGCCGCTGGCGTTCCTCGCGTTGGGTCTGACCTGGTACGCGATGGTTGAGGTCCTGGCGCGAATCTTTTACGCGATGCAGGACACGAAAACCCCGGTCGCGGCGGGCGTCGCGATCATCGCGATCAACGTCGGGCTGGGCATCGTGCTGGTCCACCGCATCGGCTACGCCGGTCTCGGGTTGAGCCTCAGCGTTTCCACGGGGATCGAGGCCGCGATCCTGATCATCGTCCTCCAGCGACGGATCGGCGGGTTCGATGCGGCCTTCGGTTCCTGGTTTGCCAGGGTCACGTTGGCGGCGGCGGCGATGGCGCTGGTGGCCGAAGCGGTTCGCGATCCTCTGCAGAGAGCCACGCTTCAAGGCGAGGCGCCGAGGGCGATTCAGGTGCTGCTGCTCGGCTATGCGACGGGCGTCGTCGGTTTGACCTACTTCGTCGCCGCCTACTACCTGCGGGTGCCACAAGTCGATCAAATCCTCGATCGCTTGGCAGCGCGCGTGCCGAGGCTGCGATCGCTCCTGCCGTCTCGGCATTGACCCCGTCCACCCTCCGCTATACTTGGCGCATGACTGTCACGACCGCCGACACCCAACCGACACGCGCGAGGCCGGGCGTTCCGCTTGAAAAGATTCGGAACTTCAGCATCATTGCCCACATCGATCACGGCAAATCGACCCTCGCCGACCGCCTGCTCGAGCGGACCGGCACGGTCGATCCGCGCGCGATGGTCAACCAACTCCTCGACTCGATGGAACTGGAGCGGGAGAAGGGCATCACGATCAAAGCCCGCGCCGTCCGCATGCGCTACCGCGCCCGCGACGGCCAGGAATACGAACTCAACCTGATCGACACCCCCGGCCACGTCGACTTCTCGTACGAGGTGAGCCGGAGTCTCGCCGCGTGCGAGGGTGCGCTCCTGGTCGTCGACGCCGCGCAGGGGATCGAAGCCCAGACGATGGCGAACGTCTACCTCGCCCTCGACCAGGACCTCGCCATCGTCGCGGTCATCAACAAGATCGACCTGCCGAGCGCCGATCCGACCAAGGTGGCGGAAGAAGTCGGAAAATTCATCGGACTCCTCGACGACGAGATCGTCTTGGTATCGGCGAAGCAAGGCACGGGGATCGACGACCTGCTCGAAGCCGTGGTCAGAAAGATTCCGCCCCCCGGGGGTCGCCTCGATGGACCGGCGCGGGCGCTGATCTTCGATTCGCATTACGACTCGTACAAGGGCGTCATCGCCTACGTCAAGGTCGTCGACGGCGCGTTGGCGCGTGGCGATCGCATCCGCCTGATGTCGACCGGCAAAGAGGCGGAGATCCTGGAACTCGGGTACTTCACACCCGAAATGACCTCGGTACCCGCGCTCGGTACCGGCGAAGTCGGGTACGTCGCCACCGGACTCAAGATCGTCAAGGATCTTCAGGTCGGCGACACGATCACCCTGTCCTCGCGACCGGCGTCGGAACCGCTGCCCGGATATCGGCCCGCCAAGCCGATGGTGTTTGCCGGGCTCTACCCGGTCGACGGCGAGGAATACCCGATGCTGCGGGATGCCCTCGAACGGCTTCAACTCAACGATGCGTCGTTGACCTACGAACCGGAGTCGTCGATCGCCCTCGGTTTCGGTTTTCGCGCCGGATTTCTCGGTCTGCTCCACATGGAAATCATCCAGGAGCGGCTGGAACGCGAGTATGGGCTCGACCTCCTCGCGACCGCACCCAGCGTCGAGTACGAGGTTTTGCTGCGAGGCGGCGACGTCCTGGTGATCGACAACCCGGCGGCAATGCCGTCGCCGGGGGAGATCGAAGAGATCCGCGAACCGTGGATGCACGTCACCGTCATCGTCCCTTCCCGCTACATCGGGAACGTGATGGAACTTGTCACCGGACGCCGAGGCATCTACCGAGAGATGGTCTATCTCGATGAGGATCGGGTCCAGCTCAAGTTCGACATGCCGCTCGGTGAACTGATCGTCGATTTCTACGACCAACTCAAGAGCCGCACCCAGGGCTACGCGTCGCTCGATTACGCATTCGCCGAGTTGCGGGCTGCCGACCTGGTGAAACTCGAAGTGCTCGTCAATGGCGAACCGGTCGACGCGCTCTCGATCATCACCCACCGCGACGAGGCGTATCAACGCGGTCGAGATCTCGTGCAGGCGCTGCGGACGTTGATTCCCCGGCAAATGTTCGATGTCCCGGTCCAGGCATCGATCGGAAGCCGGATCATCTCCCGCGAGACGATCCGGGCGATGCGAAAGAACGTCTTGTCGAAATGCTACGGCGGAGACATCACCAGGAAACGTAAACTGCTCGAAAAGCAAAAGGAAGGCAAAGCGCGGATGAAGATGGTCGGCAGCGTCGAGATCCCTCAGGAGGCGTTCATGGCCGTCCTCAGTCTCGGCGACAAATCCTCCGCGCCGAAGAACTAGGCCGCCCATGTCCGGCAGTTTGACCATCGTCGGCCTCGGTCCCGGCGATCCCAACCTCAGGACGCTCGGCGCTCAGAAAGCCCTCGACGACGCCGAACAGATCATCCTTCGGACCGCCATTCACCCGGGACTCGACGATCTTCGGGGCGATCCCCGAACGACGGCCTGCGACGATCTCTATGAGAGCCGGTCGTCGTTCGAGGCAGTCTACGAGGGCATCGTCGAACGAGTGCTCGGTGCGGCGCGCAGCCGGCGAGTAGCGTTTGCGGTACCCGGTCATCCGCTCTACGGCGAGCGCACCGTCTCGCTCCTCCTCGCTCGGGCGGCGGGTGAGCAGATTCCGACGTCGGTCATCGCCGCCGTGAGCGCGCTCGATGCGATCAGCAGTGCGCTTCGCCTGGATCCGATGTCCGCTCAGGCGCAGATCCTCGATGCCGTGTCGCTCGATACTTGGCTGCGGCAGGAGCCGTTCACCGGCGGGCTGCTCGACGTGGCGCCGACCCGGCCGATCCTCGTGAATCAGGTTTTCTCGCGAGAGATGGCCTCGTCGCTCAAGCTTGCCCTCAGCCGCATTTTCCCCGAGGAGCATCAGGTCGTGGTCGTCACCGCGGCCGGCGTGTGTGGCGAAGAGCGGATCGTTCCATGCCCATTGCATGAGCTCGACCATGTCCCGGTCGACCACCTGACGAGTGTTTGGGTACCGGCAATGGCCGCGCTGGAGGCCGCTCGCTGCGCGGCCACGTTGCATCGGCTCGCCGCGATTCTCAGGTCGCCGGAGGGCTGCCCGTGGGATCGCGAGCAATCGCACGAGTCCTTGCGATCGGCGGCGATCGAAGAAGCGCACGAGGTCGTTGACGCGATCGAGGAACGCGACCCGGAGCATCTCGCCGAGGAGTTGGGCGACCTGCTGCTCCAGGTCGCGCTGCATGCCCAAATCGCCGAAGAAGCGGGAGCGTTCACGATCGAGGACGTCTACGAACACGTCAACCGCAAACTCGTGAGGCGACACCCCCACGTCTTTGGCGATGTCTCGGCGCGAACGTCGGAGGAAGTCATCCTGACCTGGCAAGGGATCAAAGCGAGTGAACGCCGTGACAAAGGTGAGGTGCAACGCGGTCAGGACCCGCTGAGTGAGATGCCGCGATCGATGCCGGTTCTCACCCGGGTTGCGCGGCTACTGACCGCCCGGTCTCCGGCGTCCGTGTCCTCGCACCCGGACGATCCCGGCGAGCGGCTGTTCGATGCGGTTTTGGAACTCGTCGCAACCGGTCTGGACCCGGAACGGGAGTTGGAGCGTGTCGCGCGAAGCCGAATGACGGCGACCGGTGGGCCCGAGCCAAGTCTTGAGGAGCATGAACCAACGTGAGCACGCCCGTCGACATCGATCCGCGAACACTGAACAAGATCACCTGCGGCTCACTCCGAGCCGCCGATGCCGGCAAAGCCGTGACCTTGTCGGGGTGGGTTCATCGCCGGCGCGACCTCGGCGGTCTCATTTTCATCGATCTGCGCGACCGCTATGGCATCACGCAGGTCGTGTTCAATCCAGAGGTCACGCCAGTGGCGCACGAAGCCGCCGGCGATCTGCGGAACGAATACGTCGTGCGGATTTCTGGGGCGGTTCGCACACGGCCGAAGGGAACGGTCAACGCCAAGCTGGCGACCGGCGAGATCGAGGTCGAGGGTCACGGCGTCGAGATCCTCAACGTCGCCAAGACGCCGCCCTTCTACGTGAACGAGGAAGCGGACGTCGACGAGGCACTCCGGCTCCAATACCGGTATCTGGACTTGCGGCGGGCACGACTGCAACGAAACGTGCTGCTGCGGCACCGGATCGTCAAGCACATGCGGGACTACCTGGACGAGCGCGGGTTCGTCGAGGTGGAGACACCCAACCTGATCAAGAGCACGCCGGAGGGGGCGCGCGATTTTTTGGTACCGAGCAGCGGCTTCCCCGGTACCTTCTATGCCCTGCCGCAATCACCGCAGCAGCTCAAGCAACTCCTGATGATCGCCGGTTACGACCGCTATTTCCAGATCGCCCGCTGTTTTCGCGACGAACCGCAACGCGCCGATCGACAACCCGAATTCACGCAACTGGACGTCGAGCTGTCCTTCGTCGAGGAAGAAGACGTGATCTCCTTGATCGAAGGACTCTACATCGAGCTGACCGATCGGTACGCCGACATGAAGATCCAACAGGTTCCGTTTCCTCGCCTGAGGTATCGCGAGGCGATGGACCGGTACGGCAGCGACCGGCCCGATCTCCGCTTCGGTCTCGAGTTGCGCGACATTTCTGCCGCGCTGAAGGGGACCGCGTTCAATGCCTTTGCCGGCGTCCTCGCGGGCGGTGGCGAGGTGAAGGCAATCGTCGCACCCGGATTGGCATCCTACACACGCCGGGAGATCGACGAGTTGACCGAGCTCGCGAAGCGGAGCGGTGCCAAGGGGCTAGCGACGATTGCCTTGACACCCGAAGGGGTTCGCTCGCCAATCGCCAAGTTCTTGTCCGAATCGGAAGTCGCGGCGTTGACGACAGGGATCGGCGCCGCCGAGGGCGATCTCGTCTTGATCGTGGCGGATCAGCCGGCGGTCGTCGCCAAGTCATTGTCCACGCTCCGCGACGAACTGGGGCATCGACTCGAACTTGCCGATCCCAACGTCTTCTCCTTCTGTTGGATCTACGAGTTTCCGCTACTGGAATGGGACGAGGAAGGACAGCGGTGGGACGCCACGCACAACCCGTTCTCCGGGTTTCTCGAGGCCGACCGGCCGTTGCTCGATACGGATCCTGGCGCCGTGCGCGCCAAGCAGTACGACCTCGTGCTGAACGGCAACGAAGTCGGAGGCGGCAGCGTCCGCATGCACCGGCGCGAGGATCAGGAGCGCATCTTCGGTTTGATGGGGCACTCGCGCGAAGCCCAGCAAGAGCGCTTCGGTGCACTGTTGGACGCGCTCGAATACGGGGCTCCCCCCCACGGCGGGATCGCGATGGGCATCGACCGCACGGTCATGCTCTTCGCCGGCGAAGACAACATCCGCGAGGTGATCGCCTTTCCCAAGAATCAGCGCGGCGTCGACCTGATGTTCGACGCCCCCTCACCGGTTCCGGCAGACCAACTCGACGAGGTCGGACTCGCCTTGAAACCGCGCGCGGCCCCCGCGGCGGCAGGTTCGTAACCGTCACGAGAGCGTCCACGAGATTCGGCTCGTGGCGTCGAGATTGCGGAAGCGGAACAACCGCCGCGGCTCGCCAAAGGAAGCGCCGTCGCGCGGTTGGACCCAGACTTCGAACCGATAGTCGATCATCCTGACGTACGCGAGCCATTGACCGTCGGGCGACCAGGCGGGTTGGGTTGCCTGGGCGCCGGTGGTGACCCGCGTCAACTTGCCCGCACGATCCGCCAGCCAGATGTCGCTCGTGCCGTCGTCGGCCCGGATCGCCACGGCGATGGATTGGCCGTCGGGAGCGATCGCCGGATCGAAGGCGCCGCCGGGAGCGTCGACCAGTGTGGAGGCGGTGCCATCGGCGAGGTTGCGCAAGGCCACGTAGGTGTGATTGCCGCCGTCCGTGTCGTGGGAGCGCACGGTGTACGCGGCGACGCTGCCGTCGGCAGCCAAACTGACGCCTTCGACGTCGTCCTCGATCTGGGCGGACGGCGCCGGTTCCGGGGCCATTTCGGGGTCCGTTATCAACCAGAGGATCGTCGAGCCGTCCGAGGTCGCGTCGGAGGCATAGGCAATCAGACCGTTCGGCGTCCAATCGGGGTCAAAAACCCAGGAACTGCTTGCCACGTAGTCCGGACTGCCCTCTTGTGCACCCGAGCCGTTGTAGGTCAATTGCGTGTCGGACCCGGATTCGAGATCGCGCAAGACGAGATCCGAGTAGCTGTCGCCCGCGCGGACGAAGAGGAGGAAGCGACCCGTCGGCGACCAGCGAGGATCGCTGGCGGCACCGTCTTTGACGATGCGCTCCGACTTGCCGTCGTGCCAGACCCAGATGTCACCGTTTCTGACGAACGCGATTCGTCCGGGTGGTAATTTGTCCTTGCCCCAGGCGGTGAAGCTCGCCTGGGTCGTGAGGGCCACGACGAGAACAAGCAACGTCGCGATTCGCCCGAACGAAATTCGTCGAGGTCGATGGGTCATCAATCGGCTCCAAAACCCATTTCGACCAGCAATTCGGTCGCCACGCCGGCTTCGTCCCACGGTCGTTTCTCGTGCCCCCAGATGATGCTGCGTTCGTGCCCCTTCCCGGCCAGGAGGACGCAGTCGCCCGGTTGCGCCAGGGAGAATGCGAGGCGAACCGCCTCGCGACGGTCGATGACGCAATGGTAATCGAGACCGGGACGGGCGCCGGTCGCGGCCGCACCGCCGGCAATCTGGTCGATGATTCGGTCCGGTTCTTCGAACCGCGGGTCTTCCGTGGTGAAAATGCTGATGTCGGCAAGACTCGCGGAGACCGCCCCCTGGATGGGGCGCTTGGTCGTATCGCGGTCACCGGCGCTGCCGCTGACGGCAAGCAACCGGCCATTCGGATTGAGCGAGCGGAGCAGATCGAGGACTTTGGTCAGCGATTCGGGCGTATGGGCGTAGTCGACGATGACGCTGAATGGTTGACCGAGATCGAGACGGGCCATCCGGCCCGGGACCGGGGTGGCATGACGCAACGACCGCGCGATCACCTCGACCCCGACGCCGGCGGCGAGCGTCACGCCGACGGCACAGAGTGCGTTGGCGACATTGAAGCCTCCGACGAGCGGCATCTCGATGCGGGACTCTCCATGGGGCGTCCTCAGGAGAAATCGGCTTCCGCCGACACCCAGCTCGACCTGCTCGGCTCGAACGTCGGCCGCCTGATCGACGAGACCGTAGGTCACGACCTTCGAGGCGCCGGTATACCGAAGCATCTCGCGTGCGCCCTCGTCGTCGAGATTAACGATGGCCGTCCCGCCATTCGCGGCGACGCGTTCGAACAGGATACCCTTGGCCCGCCGGTACGAGGCGATCGTCTTGTGGTGTTCGAGATGTTCGTGGGTGATGTTGGTTACCGCACCGATGGCGAATCGGATCTCGTCCATCCGGTGCAGGTCGAGCCCATGGGATGTCGCCTCCAGGGTCGCCCACTCCACGCCCTGGTCGACCATCGCCCGGAGATAACGCTGGAGGTCCAACGATTCCGGCGTCGTCTGCCGCGTTTCGTGGTCGACGACCTGGTCGGCGATGCGGACCGAGACGGTGCCGACCATGCCGGTGGTCGATCGCGCCTCGCGCAAGATGGCATCGACGAGGTAGCTCGTCGTCGTCTTGCCGTCGGTTCCGGTGATCCCGACCACCCCGAGTTCATCCGACGGACGGCCGAAATACGACGCGGCGACCGGTGGCAGCCAGGCTCGGGTGTCCGAAGTCACCAACGTCGGCACATCGCCTCTGACTTCCGTCTCGACCATGGCTGCAACCGCGCCCCGCCGGATCGCGTCGTCGATAAAGGCGTGGCCGTCGAAATGGCCGCCGCGGAGGGCGACGAACAGGTCGCCCGGTTCGACGAGACGCGAGTCGTATTGGATGCCCGCGACGACGGTGGACGGGTCGCCGTGGACGCGCAGTTGGTGACACCCGGCGATCAAATCCGCCAGGCAGGCACGGCGTCGGCGCGGGGACGACTTAACGCTGGATGGCATGGAGGCGACGGGCGACGAAGGCGGCGACCGGTCGATAACGTCGCTCGAGCGTCGGCGGATAGTCGACGATCGTGCCACCGAATCCGACCTTGAATCTGTAGAGGCCTCGCATATCGTTGCCGCGCGTGCCGGCGATTCGCGATTCCTGTGCGCCCGTCGAGGCGGCATCGCCGGCAGGAATCCCCCAGAGATCGTAGCGGACGCAACCCGATTCGCGCGCCCATCGCATCGCCTCGAATTGTAGTCGGAAGGAGGCGCCGTGCGCCCGGAGTTCGGTCGAAGAGCCGCCGTACATGTAGATCGCTTCTTCGCCGAAGCGGGCGGCGATGAGCCCAGCCGCTCGCTGGTCGTCGACCATCGCAAACATGAGGATCGCGTCGTCGCCGAAGGCGTGGAGAAAGTCCGCGTAGTACGCCTCCTCGTGGATGCCGAATTCGTTTCGCTGGGAGGTATCGGTCAGGAGATCGAAAAAGCTGCGGACGTTCGCGGCGTCGACCGGGCTCCGTTCGATGCTGACGCCGCGGCGATCGGCGAGTCGCACGCTGTACCTCGTCTTTTGGTGCATCTGCCCGAGCAACTGCTCATCGTCCAGCAAAGGCACCTTCACCGATCGGCTCGGTTGGATGTGCTCGGGTCCACGAACGAAGCCGACCGCCTTGTAGTTTCCTTTGAACGGCAGCGGTCTGTCGGGCTCGACGATCACGTAGACCGCACGACGTGCCCGGCAAACCCGATCGATGCGTTTGAAAAGGGTCGTGAGCGAAGCGACATCCGCGTCACCGAAAACCGGCCCCCGCGGAATGTAACCGATCGCGACCGGACCCACGCGCCGGAAAAGGACCTGGGCCAGAACCGGCCGTTCCCCCTCGACGGCGACCCGCTCAACCGTCCAACCGTGCGCGGACTTGAATTCGCCCCACCGCCATGATTGCAGGAGGTGCCCCCCGAGCCCGCGCACCGTCTCGTCCCACGCGCACGCGTCGTCCACCAGAGCGCCATTCGACGAAGCACACGCATGTGCCGCAACGGCTAACGTGGCCCCGTTCACGTTCGAAGCCGAAGCGCATCGATGGAGACCAGTGCCTCTTCGAGCGCCTCGTCGATCGCGTCCCGATCCGCCGCGGAGCCGCGTCTCGCGAGCCGGCGCAACGCGTTGACGGCGGCGGTTCCTCCGATTCGGCCGAGGGCGCCGATGGCCATCTGTCTGACCTCGACGTCTTCGTCCGACGCGAGTTCGGTCAGACCGGGTACCGCCCGATCATCGCCCAGTTCGCCGGTTGCTCTTGCCGCCTCGAATCTCATCTCCGCATCGGGACTTTCGAACTCGAACAGGAGGGCGTCGAGCCAGCCCGTGTCGCACGTACGCCCCATCGCGTAGAGGGCGCCCGCCCGCAGACCCGCGTCGTCGGCATCGTAGGCGTCGCGGATGAGGTCGACGATCTCGGGGTCGCGTCCGAACACCCCCGCCGCTTCGAGGGCGCGCCGGCGGACGACGTACGGCTCACATTGGTCCGCCGCGATCGCGACCAGCGTGCGCCTCAACCGAGCGGCAACCCCGGTTTTCAGTCCGTCCTCGGCGGCGAGTTCCGCGAATCTCGACAATCCTTGAGCGGCTTCGGCACGGACGTCCTGCGACGGGTCGCGGTCGACGAGTTCGAGGAACGCCTCGATCAAATCCGATCCCTCGTCTTCCCAGAGCGCGGCGATCGCCAACTGGCGGACGACCGGCGAGGAATCGTCCAACGCCACTCTAAGGGCGCGACCGAAGACGTATTGGACGTCGGACTCCGCGAATTCCGCCATTGCCCGAACCGCGCGTTCCCGTTGTTCGTCGGTGAACGACGGCCAGGCACGCCGGAGCAGCGCGGCGTCGGCGCGCCCGAGGTCGGCCAGGGGGATGAGGTCGCGGGGGGTGAATTCGCCCCGGCCGATGGCGGCGATCGCATCGGCCGGGGTCGGGTCGGCGTTAGGACGTGGTTCCGGGGACGTAGGTGTAGGCATCTGACCCATCGGGATCGCGCGCGAAGGCGCCGGTTTCGTCGGTTTCGAGAATCGATCGCAGGTAGCGCTCCGAGAACGGGCGTTCGATGTTCACCGCCGCCAGCAGGTCGTCGAGCGTCGCCCAGTAGCCCTGGGTATCGCTCCGGTGGCCGAGACGCTCAAAGGTCGCGGCGACGACCGATTCCGGTCGTCGCCGGATCTTCTCGTCGAGGGGCTTTTCCGTGCCGAAGTGCGGGAAACGCTCTTCGGTCAGCAAGAAGGAATCCTCCACCGCGCAGGAATACGACGTCGGCCGGAAGACGTAGCGTTGGCGTCGGTCCTCCAGTTCGAGCAGGCGCGCGCTCTGGTTGCCGGCGGGCAGGTACTCGACCAGGTAGTGCCCGTCGTTGTCGGTGCGCTTGATCGTGATCAGCGCACCCGGAACGAGATTTTCCGTGAAGAAGTCGTCGAGACCGAGGATGTAGCCGCCCCGGTTGGGTGTCGGGAACCGCAACTCGACGAGGTACGTCGTGTACGACTGCGGCGTCTCGAAGGTGAGCACGGCCGAGCGTTGGTTCGGCACGAGCGGTGCCGGGAGCAACTGCTGCATGTCGGCGTCGTACGGCAGCAACCCGAGGTAGTACTCGTAAAAGGTGACCACGTGGTCGAGGGACTTGACGGAACGATAGGCCGGCTGGTCCGGAACCTCCTCCGTCATGAATCGGTAGTCGGTGCCGATCTCGTTCGGCTTGCGCCTGGTCGTGCCGATCTGCGGCAGGTTACTGGTGCTCCAGAATCGCTGGTTGGCGGTGCCGACGAAATCGAACTCGCGGTGCTCCCGCGAGAGTCGGAAGTTGACGGCGAATCGCATCAGGTCGAAGTCCGGTGTCGCCGGCCGGATCCCGAGCACGTCCTGGACGAGAACGTCGTCCGTGAGCGGTTGCTCCTGCTCCTGGATGTAGTCCTTCAGGCGCCGCAGATCACCGCGACTGAAGCGCGGAACCTGATCCTCGAGCATCCACTGATCGCCGAAGTTGGCGACGCGCGAATCCGCACGGAGGCGCTCCCCGATCGCCGCGGCGAGTTCGACGTCGTCCACCCCGGTCACGTCGCTGGCCGGCGCCACCGGCACGGTGATGGTTCGCGCAGGTGCGACCTCGACCGCGGGCTCCTCTTCGATGTCGGTCGGAGTTTCGATCTCGGCCACGTCGCCGGCACGCGGTTCGGGTTGGACGTCAATGGGAGGCAGCTCGCCGTCGAGATCGGTTGCATCGCCGCCGAGCGGCACCAGCAACTGATCGAGCGTCGCCCAGGAAGGATCGACGCGTGGCCGTTCGCGAACGGGTCGCTCCGGCTCGACCGGCTTCGGAAGCGGCGTCATGAACCGGCGGTCAAAACTGTGCGTGCGGTCGGTCGTCGGCAGTCGCGGTGCCCGGCCGCCGCGCGTCGTTTCGATGACCGTTTGACCGTCGACCTCGCCCACGGCAAAGACGGCGCTATTCAGTTCGAGTACCCGCTCCACGCGCGCGGCGGCGTCCTCGCCGGCGGTCTGCGCGAGGAACGTCTGCGCCGATTCGAGCGAGACGCGGATCGGTGCATCGGACGACATGAATCGGCCTTGAGCGCGCATCACGGCATAGATCTCGCGGGCGACGCGTTGCTCTTCGGCCGATCCGGCGAAAGCGATGTCGGTCTTGTCTTCCATCGAAAGCATCGACGGTGATCTCCTTTGGCGGCGGCAGCCGCGGGCCAGAATTACCGAATGCGGTTGCGTAGAGCGTCGATCAGTTGCTGGGTCGTGACCGGGAGCGTCGCGCTGCGAAGAAACGTCAGCAAAAACGCGACGTCATCGTCGCTCAATTGGACCTGCGTCGGCATGTGTTCCTCAACCCACCGTCAATCTGCGAAAGCGTCCGTAACTCAAACCTGCAAATGATACGCGACAGGCCGGCCGCGGGCCAAATGCGGCGATCGAAAGATCGAAAAGGTCAGGCATCCCACATTTGGCGCGGGCACCGCAGGCGAGCGATCGTGTGGGCGGGTGCTGATCGCATGTCCGGTCAAATCGCGGTTGGCAGTCGTGATCGATGGTCGCTATACTCTCCTCGGTTCGCCGATACAGCGCGACCCGTTGGCCGGGCGCGACACGAGGAGGAAGAGCGATGCCCAGCCTGGGATGGCAAGAATTGATGATTGTCTTGGTCATCGTCATCATTATCTTCGGCGCGGGCAAGCTGCCGGAGATCGGTGGGGCGATGGGCAAAAGCATCAAGGAATTCAAGAAGGCGTCAGAGGACGAGACCGGCGCCCTTCCCAAAGACTCCACGACAACGCAGCGGAGTGAGAGCGCCACCGTCGTCGAGAGCCGCGAAGTCCGGGCCGACGAGATCTAGTCTCTTCGACGGCGATTTCTGGCACCACGGCATCAACGGGGCAGGTTTGTCCACGTTGATGCCGTGCTTCATTTGGTCCGGCGACCGGCGTCTTGTTCGGCCGGGACGGAAGGGAATGGCCGGGTCGTAGATACCCGAATACCGCTGCTGAGAACGGACGCAAAGAAATCCTTCGCAGGCTCAGGATGACGGGGGAGCGGCGTCCTCCGTTCGTGATCCTGAGCACCAGCGAAGGATCTCCGTCGTCGGCATCATGACCAATCAAGTCGCTCGTTCCTGCACTAGGTATCGTCTTCGCGGAAGAATCCGAGCACCGTCGTCCCGGCGGGTTTTGCCGCCTCGATTCGCTGCGAACCCGGGATCTCGCCCATCATCTCGATGAAAGAAATTCGGTTCCAAGAATAGAGGAACGCCGTGGCTCCTTCCGCGACGTAGCTCAGCGGTTTTCCGTCCTTCTTCCGGATGTTTCGCAGCACCACGTAGTTGTGGTTCGGATCGGGCAATTCGTCGAGATCCGCGAGGATCGCGTCTTCTCCTTGCAGGTGCACGATCGCGATCGTTGCCACCGCACTTCCTCCTCTCGGCATTCGTTCGTTACACGCGCCCTATTGGCTA
>DATBFX010000498.1:0-10838 GCA_036558305.1 Thermomicrobiales bacterium
TCGTTCCTGCTCCGGGGCAACGTCATCGACCTGGCGGTGGCCGTCGTCATCGGCGCCGCCTTCGGCGCCGTCGTCAGCGCGATGGTCGAAGACCTCATCACGCCGCTCATCGCGGCGATCTTCGGGAAGCAGGACTTCTCGAACCTGACCTTCACCATCAACGGCAGCGTCTTCAAGTACGGCGACTTTATCAATAAGGTTGTCTACTTCCTCATCGTCGCCACTGCCATCTTCTTCGTCGTCGTCAAACCGGTCAACGTGATCACGGCGCGGATGCGCCGCGGCGAAGTCCCGCCCGATCCCACGCTGCGCCCCTGCCCGGAGTGCCTGAGCGAGGTGCCGGTCGCGGCGACGCGCTGCATGTTCTGCACGCAGCCCCTGCCCGCAACGACGATGACGGCGACGACCTGACGATCGGCGCGTCATCCGCACCCCATCGACGCGACGACCGCCATCGCATCGTCCGCGATCTCGTTGGGTCGCAACGCGGCGCCGGCCGACCACGCGTGGCCGAAGCCCCCCTCGCCGAGTCTCTCCTCCATCGACTTCCGCCACGCGGGATAGTCTGGCCGATCACGCGGCGGGAAGGAGACGCCGAGGCGCCGGTACAGCCCTTCCGCCGCCCCCAGCAGGCGGGCGCCGCGCTGAGGATCGCCGGCGGCGCTGACCGCCGCCGCGAAGCCGACGATGGCGTCGGCGGCAAGCCAGCGATCGCCCCGCCGCCAACTGCCCGCGAAGACCTCGTGGTACCGCGCCGTCGCGGTCGCCGCGTCGCCCGCGGCCAGGGCCAGGTCTCCCAGGATCAGGAGGGCGACCTGCGCGAAGTAGGTGTCGCGCGTCGCGACCGCGATCCTTCGGAGTTGCTCGGCGAAGCCGGCGGCGGTCGCATCGTCGCCCATCCCGTGCGACGTCCAGGCGAGATTACAGAACTCGTTGGTCGCCCACCCGTCGTCGCCGAGGTCGGTAAACACGTCCAGTGCCTGCCGATGGAGGTCGAAGGCACGGTCGTACGCCCGCCGGTGCTGGAGGACGTTGCCCTGCACGGCGAGCGCCTTCGCTCCTCCCAGCCGATCGCCCAACCGGTCGGCAATCGCCAGTGCTTCCTCGCCCCAGGCCGTTGCCGTCGCGAAGTCCCCGCGGGCCAGCATCAGCGTCGAACCGCCGACGAGGGCCTTGACGCGCGCCGGATCCTCGGCCGGTGCCGCGGCCAGGGCTTGGCGCAGGCAGTCCGCTCCCTCCACCATCTGACCGCGCGCGTACCAATAGTCGGCCAGCGCCCCGGCCAGCCGGATCGCCGTCCCGCCGTCCCGCGCCAGCGCCCACTCCAACGCCGCACCGAGGTTGCCTTGTTCGCGCCGGAGCCGGCGCAACGAGCTTCCCTGATCGGCGGCCAACAGGTGCGGTTCCGCTTGCTCGGCCAGGTCGACGGCCCACGCGGCATGCCGCGCCCGGACCGCCGCCTCCTCCCCGCTCGCCGCCAGTTCCTCCAACGCCCATTCCCGAATCGTCTGCAGGACGGTGAACCGCACCTCCCCGTCTTCCCCCTCCTCCCGCCGCAGCAGACTCGCATCGAGCAGCGCGCCGAGCGCCCCCCACACGTCGGAGACGGACAGACGGACAGACGGACAGACGGACAGAGACGACGAACGAATTCCTGTTCCCTGTTCCCTGTTCCCTGTTCTGTCGCGTTTTCCGTCTGTCCGTCGGTCCGTCTGTCCGTCTCCACAGACGACCTCCACCGCCGCCAGCGTCGCCCCGCCGACGAAAACGGCGAAGCGGCGGAAGAGCACCCGCGCGTCGTCCGGCAGCAGATCGCGACTCCAGGCGATCGCCGCCCGCAGCGAGCGCTGCCGGTCCGGCAGGTCACGCGCCCCGTCCGTCAGCAGGTCGAGCCGCGATCGCAGGCGCGGCACCATCTCCTCCGGTGACACCACCTTGACGCGCGAGGCCGCCAGTTCGATCGCCAGCGGCAATCCGTCGAGCCGGGCGCAGATCTCGGCGACGGCGTGGGCGTTGGCCGGGGTCAGCCGAAAATCCGGCAGGTCGAATTGAACGCACTGGACAAACAGCGCCACCGACTCGACCCGGGCGAGGTCTTCCTGCGGCGGCAAGTCCTTCGGATCGGGGGTCGCCAGGGGGTGAACGATGAATTCCTGCTCACCGCGGACGTGCAGCGAACGCCGGCTCGTCGCCAGTACCTTCAGCCGCGTCGTCATCCGGAGCAGCGCGATCAGGACCGGTCCCGCCTCCATCTGTTCCAGGTTATCGAGGATCAGCAGCATCCGCCGCTCGCGCAACTGCTCGGCGAGCGCCTCCAACGGCGCCTGACTCGCCGGCAACCGGATGCCAAGCCGCTCCGCGATGACCGGGGCGATCCGCGCCGGATCGTCGACGGCCGCCAAATCGACGAACCAGATCCCGCCCGGGTAGGCGCGTTGGAGCCCGGTTGCGACCGCCAGGCTGAGGCGCGTTTTGCCGACGCCGACCGGTCCCAACAGCGTCACCAACCGCACGTCCTTCCGTCGCAGCAGTGCCGAAACCGCCGCCACCGACTGCTCGCGATTGACCAGCGGTGTCGCCGGCACCGGCAGCGGTGGCGGCGCCGGCGCCGTGGTTCGCTTGGACGGGCGCCGCCGCGGTGGCACGGCGTTGAAAAAGGCCTCGCGTCCCGCGCTGTCCAACTCGAACGCATCGGCCAGGCGTTGCTGCGTTGGGCGGTGCGGCGATCGGATGACCGAGCGCTCGATGTCGCTGATCACCCGTGCGCTGAGACCCGCCTTCCTGGCGAGCGCCTCGTGCGTGAGCCCCCTCGCCAGCCGCTGCTCCTTCACCGCGCGACCGAACTCGGTCGGTTTCTTGCCCACGGGCAGCCTCTCCGTCGCCGCTCGCGCGACGCCCGCCTCGTCGAAACGCTCTGGTCGTCCCGGATTTTCTCACAGATATGGAGCGTCCGGTATGGAGCGCATTCCTGTGGGTCGGGCGACGCTTCGGTATCGCCGGCGCTCGCGCGGAAGCGCCGGAGACATAAAGCGGGGCACGATGGGAGACCCCGCTGGCGGAGGGCGATCACCTCTGATCGGGGCGGCCGATTCGCCCTCTCGGCGCGGAGCCATTCGTGTCGACGCGCGCTGGCCAGGTCAGGCAATTACCGTGTGCGACAGTTCTTCGATCCGGCCATGCCTCCCCGCACATCTGCCGCTTGCTTCGCGGTTGCCGACGCGTCCGCCGTGACCCTTCCATTTTGCACAGATTCCGTGTACGATAGGCACCTATCCAGAACGAGCCCTCCGGTACGCCGGTCGCCGGGACACCGTGCGGTCTTCTCCGCCGAGTTCCGGCCCCGGCCGTAATGCGGGAGACGTCACCGGTTTCCGGTAACGGTCGATCCGCCACGGCGTGGGCGAAGGAACGGTCCGTCCGCCGCCAAGGAGAAGCCTGATGCGTCGCCCTTCGGTCTGTTTGGTATCGGTGGTCGTCCTGTCGCTGCTGTCGGCGCCCACGACCGCCCTGGCCCAGGATGCTGTCCCCGCGACGATCGTCATCACGAATGTCGATGCGAATGGGAACCTGCTGGTCAGCGCCTGCTGGGTCATCCACACCGAGCAGTCCTTCGTCCAGGGTGCTTGCGACGGGAACGACGGCTCCCCCGATGGCACGACGACCATGACCGGCATCGCGCCCGGCACCTATCTCCTGATCGAACGTCGATCGCCGTCCGGCTACGTCACCGGTTATCGCCAATCGATCACGCTTGAACCCGGCCAAACCCTCCAGGTTACACGGACCGACGAAGCCGGCGGTCAAGCGCTGACCGTGATCAGCGTCGACCAGACGGGGTCACCCATGATCGGCGTCTGCGCCAATCTCTCCCGAGAGGATCCGGACTCGCATCAGTTTGCCTACTTCGTCGCGGGCTGTGATGGGGAGGACGGTCAAGACGGGATCACCGTCATCCCCGGCGTGCCGCCGGGGACGTACCTCGTCAGCCACTATAACCTTCCGGCCGGCTACGTCGTCGGCGAGCCGCGGAGCGTGGAAGTCAAGATCCGCGCCGGCCAGGACGCACAGTTGACGCTGACGGCACAACCGGGAGGATCGCTGACCATCTCCGTGGTCGACGAGACCGGCGCCGCCGTCCCGAGTGGTTGCTTCAACGCCTACCACGCCAACGACGACGGCACGCGCGGGGCCTACGGCGGTGGGGGCTGCGACGCCTACGACGGCGCCAACGACGGCACCCTCGTGGTGCAGAACCTTGCCGTCGGCGATTACGTGGTCGAGCAGACGTTCGTCGACCGCGGCCACCGTTTGCCGGACAAACCGATCCCCGTCTCACTCGTCCAGGGCGACAACCAGCTTTCGGTCCAGAATTCCGCCGGTGGCCTCGACCTGGTCCTCGATACGATCGGTGAGAAAAAGGATGCCGTCGCGGGATCGTGCTACGCCCTCTACCGCACGGCCGAGGAGAAGCAGGCGTTCGATCCGACCGCCGGCGGCTGCGACGCCTACGATGGCGAGACCGACGGCCGGACCGCGCTCGCGGGCCTGGACGCGGGAGACTATTTCCTGGTCCAAACCTCCGCGGATGGGAACCACACGGTCGCGAGCGATCGCGCCGTCACCCTGGCCAAGGGGAAGAATCGCAAACTGACGATTGAGGACCCAGCCGGCGGCACCCTTGCCCTCACCGTCGACGACGGCACGGGCAAGCGGCTCCCCGGCGCCTGCTTCGCCCTCACCCCGGCCGCCAACCCGGAACCATCGAATACCGGCTACTATTGGTGCGATTCGTACGACGGCAAGAACGACGGCAAGGTGACGCTGGGCGGATTGGCCGCCGGTGAATTTGTCCTGATCCAAACCGTCACGCCGCCCGATCGCGCCACCGCCGCGCCGCTGCCGGTCTCGATCGCACTCGGCAAGCGGCAGCGACTCAAGATCAGCAACACCGCTGCCGGGCAATCGACGACGATCGCCGTCGTCGACGAGAAAAAGCAACCGGTACCCGGCGTCTGCTTCGTCGCCTACACCGACGCGGGAGGCGGGAAACGCGGCGACCTCGCCGCGATGGCCTGCGACTGGTACGACGCCTTCGACGGCACCGTTCGCTTCTCCAGCCTGGTACCCGGCGACTACGTCCTCGCGCAAACCTACGCTTCCAATCCGTACGCCCTTGCCGCCGATCGCGCGGTGACGGTCAGCAAGGGCAAGAACCGGAAGTGGACGGTGGAGGACGCGACCGGCGGCACCGTCGTCGTCAGCGTCGCCGACGACAAGGGCAAACGCGTCGCCGGTGGTTGCTTCGCGCTCCTCGATGCCGCGGACCCGGACCCCGGCTCACCCGTCAAGTCCGCCTGCGACTCCTCCGATCAAAAGCGCGACGGCAAGGCGACGCTGGCCGGGTTGGCGACCGGAGACTATCTCCTGGTCCAGACCGCGACGCCCGCGAAACGCCTGTCGGCTCCGGCGCAAACCGTCGCCGTCGAGTTGGGGAAGAAGCAGCAGATCAAGCTCACCAACCCCCCTGGCGGTCAACCGGCCGCGGTCGCCGTCGTCGACGCCGACAAACGGGCGGTGCCCGGAGGCTGCTTCCTGCTCTACGCCGACGCCGGGGCCGGCAAACGGGGCGATCCCGTGGCCGCGGCCTGCGACACGTACGACGCGACGGACGGCACCGCGACGTTCCCCGGACTCGCGCCCGGTTCCTACGTCCTGGCCCAGACCGCGGCGCCCGCCGGCTACGGTCTGGCGGCCGATCATCCCGTCGTCGTGACCGGCGACCAACCGGCGGCGCTCACGATCACCGCCACGGCGGCAGCCCCAGGCGTCGCCTGAGGCCAGTCCCGGCCCATCGGCGGTGCCACGCCAAACGCGTTTCGGCGGACGGCCGTCCGCCGAAACGCGTGGTGCCTAATCCTCGACCTTGAAGTGCCGGCGCGGCCAACCGGTCGCACCGTCCGGTAGCGTGTCGCGGTCTTCCTGGATCATCACGGTGCCGGTTCCGTCCGTGGCGCGCATGATCATGGTGTACTTGCCCGGCTGGGCGTCGAACTGGTAGGCCCAGCGGACCCAGGTGAACGGCGGATTGAGCGAGGGCTCAAGCGTCGCATCCGCCCAGGTCTCGCCGTCGTCGAAACTGATTTCGACTCGTGAGATGCTGCGGTCGCCGGCCGAAGCGATCCCGGTGGCGATGTTCGGTCCGGTCTTCCAGGTGTCGCCGTCGTCGGGTTGGTCGATGCGGCCCCAAATCTGGAAGGTCGCGTCGTCGCTCCAGCCGCGCGTTTCCCAATACCCCTTGAAGTCGTTGTCGACGACCTCGATCCGATCGATCCACTTGACGTTCTTCATCCCGTAGATGTTCGGGATGATCAACCGGGCCGGGAACCCGTGGTCGTCGCGGAGGGGTGCGCCGTTCATCCCGACCACGACCAGGTTGTCCGGATCGAGACCGCGCTCGACCGGCACCGAATCTTCGTAGTCGTCCGCCGCGTGAAACTTGAGGTCGACCGCGCCCGGTTTGATCACCGCCTCGTTCAGCAGGTCCGCCAGCGGCACCCCCGTCCACTGGGCGGTACTGATCAGGTTGCCGTTGATCGGGTTGGAGATGCACCCGAGCGTCGTGATCTTCTGCGTCGTCGCCCGCGCTACGAGATCGTCGTAGGAGAGTTCGATCTCGTGTTCGACCAACCCGGTCACCTTCAACGACCAGCTCACCTTGCCGACCTTCGGATCGGAGAAGTTCTTGGAGACGTGGTAGAAGTCGTCGGTCTCCGTCAGCACCGGCGTGATCTTCTGCTCCGCGTCGAGTTCAACAAAGAGATCGAACGGATCGGGCGTGGCCTCGGCCGGAGCGTCCGACTGCAACGACGCCACCTCGTGCGACGCCACTTCCGAGACCGGCGTCGGCGGCTGCGTCGGTAGCGGGTGCCCCTGGCGCGCCCGTTGCGTGGCGACGATGTCCTCGACCGTCGTCTCGGGCTCGGTTGCCGTTGAGGTGGCCACCGCCCGGGTCGGGCGCGGGTTGATCAACCGCCAGGTCGCCCCGCCGACCGTGACCACCGCCGCCAGCGTCGCCACACCCCAGCCCGCCCGGGCCAGTGCCGACCGCCGGCTGAGCACCTCCAGCCCGGTCGGTTCGACCACGCGGACGACGGCCGGGGCGGCGAGCAGCGCCCAGGCGATCGCGTACAGGGCGAAGGTGACGACGAGTTGGGTCAGGACGTCGCCCTGATACGAGCTGTCGCGCGCGAAGACCCCGAGGTGCGCGATCGGCATCACGACCACGAGCGTAAACAGCAGCAGCGCCGCGGCGACCGCAAACCCGGCGGCAAACCGGCCCACCGCGCCGCGACCGATCCGCCGGCTCAACCAACCGGCGACGTCCCCGGCCGCGTACCCGACCGCGACGACGCCGACCAGCACCGCGACGAAGAGCGCCTTCTTGGCGTTGCCGCCGTAGTTCTCGGTCGCCGCGCCGAAGATCGAGAGCGGCGTCAACCGCGAGATCGCGGCGACGATGAACTCCGGGAAGGCCTGGACCACCCCGTTGTGCGACCAGTTGAGCCGCCAGACGAGCTGGACGGCCAGCATCACGAGCGCCGCCAGCAAACCGGCCTTGCCGGCCCGCCCAACCGGTGCCGCCTCCTCGGCGCTCCTCGTTCGATCGGTCATGGCAATACCCTCACGGTGGAGCCCCAGCCGGGGTCGGGGACGGCGGCCGAAGCGCGAGTCGACACGCCCAACGCATCGTTGCGCCGCGACGGTCGCATTCCATGCCACCGGCGTTACGCGCCCCGCACGCGTTGTTACGTGAATCTTACGACGACCGGATCACGCCGGATGGAGTCGCCCCGGCCACGGTCGCGCAGGCGACGGTCCGCTCATTGCCGGTAGGCGAAGGTCTGCCAGCCGGTCGAAAACCGCCAATGGAAAAGCTTGTTCGCAAAGTCCGTCTCTTGTCTCAGCAACCCCAACAGCAGCGGCTCAACGAACGCGATTGGCTTGGCAGGCAGAATCACGACGCCGTAGTGCCCGCGTGGGACTCCCCACGCGTGACTCCACCGATGCCACGCGTCGTGCAGTTCCTCGTAGTGGCTTTCGTTATGGGTGACCATGACCAGCCACGCTCAACCGCGGTCAGGAACTGTTTGGCATCGGTCGCCTGCTCCAGACCAAGCTGTTGGGCGGTCGTCACGCCGAAGCCCTGCGATCGCAATGAGCCGGCGAGCACGCGCGACACGTTGTGGTCGAAGTACTGATGGATCGTCACCGATCATGCCGTCGCGGCGAGGGCGGATTCGAGATCAAATTCTTCGTTCTCCGCGAGCCGCGCGTCGATCGCCCACTTGAAGCGACGATAGAACGCGACTGCCGCTTCGACCTCCATCAATGGAAGATCGTACTCGGCCGCCGTGCGCTCCGCGTCGCGCTCGTTCGCGAGATAGTTGCCGATGATTGCCCACACGTTCACGCCGGAATCCTTGAGCCGGACATTGCCAGGACCCGAGTGGATCGGATCGACCTCAACGTAGCGAAGGATCAGTTCTTTGTCGGTCATCGCATCGCGTCCTCTCGTCCCGGCGCGATCGTCGATCGGGATTCGATCCACGGAATGATCGTCGCTCTGGCATAGTCTACTCCGCCTGCCGGCACGCGATGTGCGCGACGAGGGAGCACGGTGATCCGCAGACAAGGGGCATCATCCGTTCGGAACGCGGAGGCGCGCCGTGATCTTGGTGTCTCGGAAGGAAGAGAGCGGTACCGGCCTGGGTCGTGCGAGGACGGCCATCGTCGCCGCCTGGCGCCTCTACGCCCTCCTCTCGCTCATCCCCCTCCTCATCTTCGCCGACATCCTCGCCGGTCCCGGATCGCAGCGGCCGTTCGACCCCCTCAAGGGCGTCGACTTCGGCGCGTTCTACGGCGGTGCCACCCTCGTCCGCGAAGGCCACGCCAGTCAATTGGGCAACATGGACGCCCAGCGGACGGTGCAACACCGGATCCAGCAACGCGCTCGGACCGGCTGGAACTGGTACAACGCGCTGCCCCACCCGCCGATCGCCAGCGCCGTCATCGCGCCGCTGGCCTGGTTGCCGCTGCGCACCGCTTTTTGGGTCTTCGCGGTTGCTGGTCTGGTCGCGGCCGCCGCCGCGGCCTGGGTCCTGGGAACCGGTCTCTGTCCGCGCGCCCCGGTTGCCGCCGCCCTCGTCCTGTTCGCCTTCGAGCCGATCTGGGACGTCGCCTGGTGGGGCCAGATCGACAGCTTCCTCCTCCTGCCCGTCGCCATCGGCTCGGTGATGCTGATCCGCGACCGGAGTCGCGACCGGGACTTGGCGGCCGGTGCGCTGATCGGGATGCTCGCTCTCAAGCCGATCTTCGTCCCGCTGCCACTGCTGGCTCTTGCTTGGGGCCGGCGGCGCGCCGCCGTCGGCATGGTCCTGACCGGGGCCGTGCTCGGCTTCGGCTCGGTCGCCGTCGTCGGTCTCCACGGCGTGCGCGACTACGTCGAACTCTCTCGCTACTACCAGCGGTTCACCGGATCGCCGATGATCGTGGAATGGCGCATGTACAACCTGCGCGGGATGGCCATCCGACTCCACCTGGGCGCGACCGACCACGCCCGGCTGGCGATCGTCCTGATCGCCTCCGCCGTCCTGGCCGCGGCCACCGTCGTGGTCGCGGGACGGGCGCTCCGCGCCGGACGGGCGCCCGATCTCGCGCTCGGCGCGGTCGTGCTCGGCACGCTGCTGACCGCCTACCACGTCCACGTCCAGAGTCTCGTCTTCCTCGTCGTGCCGCTGGCCGTCTGGATGGGCCGGTCGTTGGCGGCCGAGACGATCCCGCGGGCGCTCCTTTGGGCGAGCCCCGTGATCGCCGTCCACGCCGGGGCCGCGTTGCTGCGACCGGACAAACCGTCGCCCTCGCCCGCGGCGGCGGGACTCGAAACGTACCTCACCGCCTGTTTGCTGGTGCTCCTCGTCGCGTCGACACTCGCGCTGGCGGTCCCGTCGCTGGCCCGCCGCGTCGGCTCTCTTACGCCGTTGCCGCGCTCGTGACGGCCAGGAGGTCGTCGAGTGCCACCGGCGCCAGCGTGTCCTCGATCTGCACCAGCCGGTAGCGACCGCGATGGCGTTGGTAGAAGTCGTCGTCCGCGTACTCGTGGTCGCGGTGGTCGTCGCTGTGGAAGTGGCCGTGGACGTTGAGCGTGCACCCCGGCGGCAGCGGCGTGATCGGTTTGTGGCTGAAGCAAACTCCCTTGAAGACGTAGTAGGTGCAGGCGAAGGCGAACCCATTCTCCAGGTACCACTCCGGTCTCTGCCGGTCGTGGTTGCCGAGACAGAGGATCTTGCGGCCGTTCAGCCGCTTCATCAGGCGGTTCATCTCAATATTCCGCCCGAACGCGACGTCCCCGAGGTGGAACACGACGTCGCCCTTCGCGACGACGCCGTTCCAGTTCTCGACGAGGACCCGATCGAACTGCTGCGGTCGGTTGTGATACTTCACCATGTTGGCGTGGCCGAAGTGCGTGTCGGCGATGACGTAGATGTTCATGCGCGAATCGTAGAGCAATGGGTCGCCCCGGTCCCAATCGCCGTTGGTGTGAACGGCGTGCCTACTTTCGGACCACCCCGAAAGGCGCGCCCCCTCGTCTCCCCCGGGCGCCCTCTGGGCATTTGGGGGGGAAGGGGGCCGCTCAGTCGACGCCCGTCAGCAGGTGCAGGATCGAGTACATCGCCCATCCCGTGGCGATGCAGACCGGGATCGTCACCACCCAGGCCGTCACGATCCGCCCGGCAACGCCCCAGCGGACCGCCGAGGCCCGCCGCGTCGCCCCCACCCCC
>DATBFX010000499.1:0-25182 GCA_036558305.1 Thermomicrobiales bacterium
CGGCGGTCCGCCCCTACACCACGACCTAGCGCCGGCAATTGGCCGTCAGCATCGACCGCATGGCAACGGCAGCGACAATCCCATTACTACCGCGGGCTAAAATGGCACTTGATCCAACGGCAATGGCCGGTCTCGATCGTCTGGAGCGGGCATGTAATCCGCGAAGCATTTGCCTTCGAGGTAATCCGGGAACGAGTAAACGCCGGTGACTTGCAGGTAGCACCGCTCGGGGTAATCTCCCCAACCGCGAGCCAACCCGATACGCAGGTAAACCCGTTCCGCGGACCTGAGCGCGTCTTCGACGACCCGAGCGGCCCTCGGCGGCGGCGCTCCCTTGTCCCTGAGCGCGTCGAGGTGGAGACGGAAGGCCAGATCGGTGACGGCAAGCCGGTACGGCTCGCCCGCGGCGTCGTGGAAACCGCACCGGTATTCCCATTTCCCGAGATCGCTCCGTTGTCGGTAGACGACCTCGTCGAGTGACGCGACGAGGACCGTACCGAGCGAGCGCTCGCCCTCTCCCGACCGAACGAACCAACCCCGCTCGAAACAGAGTTCCGTGCCGAAAATCTCGCGCACGGCCGCGTCCTCGATCGTTGCGAGAAACGCTGCCCGCTCGTCTGGCGTCAACAACTCTTGAACGATGCGAAGCCGGGGCTCGACGAGCCAATCCTCGCCGTGGGGCTTCCCCGGATTGTGCTTGAGCAAGTCGAGTTCGACGACGGCGAGCGGTCGGATGATACCGGTGCGCGGATAGAGCCAGGATTCGGTGAGGTGCCCGTACCGGAAGAGGGGACGGACGCAGAAATCGGGCAGTCCTGCCTTCCGCGTGTAGCCGGCGACGCAGACCCGATCGCCGGCCATTCGCGTCAGGTCGCTGATCAGGACGCGTCTCCGCACCGCGGTGCCTCGCCAGCTACGTCAGATGCACGATCTCCACGCCCGACCACGTGCGCGCCATCCGTTCCGCGACAACGCGGCGATGACACTTGTCCGGGGTCGCCTCGCTGCACAACAAGCAGCAATCGTTGCCCTCGAATAGCGCGCGATCGAGCGACTCGGGTATCCCCCGCTCGTCCATCAGCGACTCGAACCGAGCGACGTATCGACCCCAGTCGTGATCCTTTCGATAATCCTTCAAGATCTCCTCAGACGGCGCCAACGACGACAGGTGTCGATAGTCACAGTTCGCCAAGCGACGCAAGAAATAGGGGAGGTCTCCCCGCTTCGCGAATCCCGCGAGTTGCCCGTCGGGGTGGAGGCGTATGTCGACGAGCACATCGACCGAGTTGGCACGAATCAGGTCGAAGAACTGCTCGGCCGATTTCTGCGTGAACCCGATCGTCAAGAGTCGCATGCCGCACGAACTCCATCAGATCAACATGGCTTGGCGGGGTATCCGCGTTGCCTCCGAGTGACGCAATCCTCCACCACCCCCGGTACGAATGTCAAGTACCCGAACGTCGTCGAGGATCGCCTGCGTGATCAGGTGGTAACGGTGGCACTGCTTCGGGTCCTCTTCGCTGCACATGATCGCCGTCGGTTCCCGACGCGCGAGGTCGAGGAGGCGGGCCACACCCTTCTTGAACCAGGGTCGCCGTGCCACCTCGTCGTAATCGACGAGTTCCAGAAAGTTCGCGTGCCGATCGGGGAGATTGCCGTCCTTGTAGCACGTGGGGTCGGTCGGCCGGCCGCCGAGCAAATCCCCAGCAAAGCGGTAGGTGATACCGTGCTCGCGTAACGTGCGGTCCAGATTCTCCCGATTGAACTGCGGACAATACTGACTGTAGGGAGTGCTGCGGACATCTACCAAACCGCGGATGTCGTACGCGAGCAAGGCGCCGACGAACTCGTCACCAGAAAGATTGCTGTGACCGATCGTGTAGAGCAACGGCCTCGCGTCTTCGTTTAAGTCATCCACGACGCATCTCCCCGTTCCAGTGAACCTAGAACTCCTGCCAACTGATCCCCGTCCCCTGCTCCAATTGGATCAGCAAGTCGCCCGGCGCGGTCACCGGCGGCAGGCAGGCGTAGCGTTCGCACAAGTACGCCGTCGCCACGCCGCCCTTCATCGGCCGTTCCGCGAGGAAGGGGAGGAGCGACGCGGGCGCCGGGTCGTCCGGATCGGCGTAGCCGAGGACCGCGTTCGGCTCGTAGCGCTGGAAGACGGTCGCGGCGAACGCATCTATACCGGGGTCGTCGCGGCGGGCGGCGATCGCGACCTCGCGCGGCGTACCAAGATAGGCGTCGAGGGCGGAGAGGAAGCGGCCGAACCCGCTCGGCTGCTCGGCCATCGGCCGGGCCATGGTCTGGAGGACGGCCGCCGCTCGGCGCTGAAAGTCCGCATTGCCGGTCATCGCCGCTAGCTTCAGCAACACGGCGGCAGCGACAGAGTTGCCGGCGGGCGTGGCACCGTCGTGGAGATCCCTGGGCCGGCTGACGAGGGTCTCGTGCGAGGTACCCGTGTCGTAGAAGCCGACGCCGTCGTCATCGGCGAATTCGGCCACCATCGTCTCCGCCAGGGCGATAGCCTCCCCGATCCAGCGGCGCTCGAAGGTGGCTTCGTAGAGCGCGATCAATCCGTCGATCAGGTTCGCGTAGTCCTCCAGGTAGCCGTTGAGTTTCGCCCGACCATCCTTGTAGGTGTGGAGAAGCCGTCCTTCCCGGCGGAGTTTGGACAGCAAGAAGTCCGCGTTGCGGCGCGCAACGTCTCGATAGTCCGGCCGCGACAGCGCGCGTGACGCCTCGGCGAAGGCGCGGAGCATCATGCCATTCCAACTCGTCAGTACCTTTTCGTCGCGGCCGGGATGAACGCGGCGCTCGCGTGCGGCGTAAAGCTTCGGCCGCGCCGCCGCGACGATCTCTTGGAGGCGCTCGGGGGTGATACCCAGGTCTGCCGCGACGGTAGCGGCAGGACGAGGCAGATAGAGAATCGAGCGCCCTTCGAAGTTGCCGCCCGGCGTTACGTCATAGTAGTGGGCAACAACACGGGCGTCATCCGGTCCGAGGGCCGCTTCGATCTCCTCCGGCGCCCAGACGTAGAACTTGCCCTCCTCGCCTTCGCTGTCGGCGTCCTGGGTCGAGTAGAAACCGCCCTCGGGACCGGTCATTTCCCGCACGACGTAGTCGAGCGTCTCCGTCACGATCCGCCGGTAGGTCGGTTCACCGAAGGCGCGGTAGGCATCCAAGTAGACACGGGCCAGTTGCGCGTTGTCGTAGAGCATCTTTTCGAAGTGGGGGACGAGCCAGATCGCGTCGACGGCATAGCGGTGGAAGCCGCCGCCGATCTGGTCGTACAGCCCACCGGCGGCCATCTCGTCGAGCGTCAGGCGGACCATCTTGGCGGCATGGTCGTCGTTCGTCCGGCGGTGGTAGCGAAGCAGGAACTCCAACGCCGCCGGCTGCGGGAATTTGGGGGCACCGCCGAAACCGCCGTTCTCGCCGTCGAAGGCGCGACTCAAACTGCGCACGGCCTCGTCGAGGACCGCCGATTGGAGATCGCCGGGTCGCGGCGTCGATTGGGTCGACTTGGTCAGGTAGTCGCGGATCTGCTCGGCGTTTTCGAGGACCTCGTCGCGGCGGTTTTCGTAGGCGTCGCTGACCGCTTCCAGGACCTTGGTGAACCCCGGCAGCCCCATCCGATCCTCCGGTGGCCAGTAGGTGCCGCCGTAGAAGGGAACGCCGTCGGGGGTGACGAAGACGTTGAGGGGCCAACCGCCGTGCCCGGTCATCGCCTGCACCGCGGTCATGTAGATCGAATCGAGATCGGGCCGCTCTTCGCGATCCACCTTGATGTTGACGAAGCGCTCGTTCATGACGGCGGCGGTGCGGTCACTCTCGAACGACTCGTGCGCCATCACGTGGCACCAATGGCAGGCAGAGTAGCCGATGCTGACCAGCATCGGTTTGTCCTCGCGCTTCGCCGTGTCCAGCGCCTCCGCTCCCCACGGGTACCAGTCGACCGGGTTGTCTTTGTGCTGGAGCAGATACGGGCTCGTCTCGTTCGCCAACCGGTTCGCCACGTGCTTCGTCCCTTTCCGTCGCTCGGTCCGTGTCGAACCGTCGCCCATCCTGCCGCCCGCATTGTCGCAGCCGCCCGAAGCGACGCGCCATCCCACCCCCTCCGGTCGGTACAATGCGGCGACGACGATCGGCTCACGGAGAGGACGACAGGGTGACCGGCAAGGTGCGTGCCGACGCGGCAGCGGAATCGGGTGGCGAGGGCGTGCTGACCGGGTCGCGCCTGGCGTTCGTCGGTGCCGGTGTGATGGCGGAAGCGATGATCGCCGGACTGCTCGACCGCCGCCTCGTCGCGCCGGACCAGATCGTCGCCAGCCATCCCCGCCCGGATCGGCGGCAGCGCCTGGTCGATCGCTTTGGCATCGACGCCGTCGAGTCGAACCGGGAGGCCGCGGCCGGCTGTGACCTCGTGCTCTTGACGGTCAAGCCCCAGGTCCTGACCGCCGTGATGCGGCAATTGCACGGACGGCTCGAACCGCGTCAGGTCGCGATTTCGATCATCGCCGGCGCCGGCGTGGACAAACTGAGCCGTGGCCTTGGGCACGACGCGATCGTCCGCGTGATGCCGAACACTCCCGCCCAGATCGGTCAGGGAATGATGGTCTGGACGTCGACCGAGGACGTCACCGACGAGCAGCGGGCGCGCGTCCGGGCCGTACTCGGCGCGCTCGGGGAAGAACTCTGGGTCGAGGAGGAGAAGTACGTCGACATGGCGACCGCGCTCTCCGGCACCGGCCCAACGTACGTTTTCCTGATGATGGAGGCATTGATCGACGCCGGCGTCCACATGGGGTTCCCCCGCCGCATCGCCGAAGAGATCGTCTTACAGACCGTCGCCGGTTCCGTCGCCTTCGCCCGCGCCTCCGGCAAGCACATGGCCGAATTGCGGAACATGGTCACCTCTCCCGGCGGCACCTCCGCGGAAGCGATCTACCAGATGGAAAAGGGTGGCCTCCGCACCGTCTTTTCCCGCGCCGTCTACGCGGCGTACCAACGGACGCAATCGCTGGGTCAGGAAGAGGTGTGACCGCCCTCACCCCCTGGCCCCCTCTCCCTTCCGAGGGAGAGGGGAGACCGCCCCAAGTCAGGCGCCAAGGACATCGAGGCAACCAGCGACGTCGACACGATTCCCCCTCTCCCTTCCGAGGGAGAGGGGGCCAGGGGGTGAGGGCGGTCACGCCGCCTCCGCTCGATCCCCCGCGAACAACGGCTGCCGGCTCAACAGGTGCAGCGTCAAGGCGTCGGCGGCGGCCACGTCGCCGACTTGCGCCGCCAATGCCTCTCGCAAACCGCGCACGTCCACTTCGCCGCTAAGGTAGCGGTCGCCCCACTCGTCCAGGACCGCGATTCGGCAGAGGCCGAAGCCGGGTACGAGTGCCGCCTCCCCGTCCTCGACCAGCGGTCTGACCCGCTTCGGCGCATCGCCGCCGAGCACGTCGACCACGCGCTCGTCCTTGACCCAACCGGTGGCGATCAACTCGTCCCGCAAGCGCTCGACCGGAGTCATCGGCGGGGCTGCGGCGGCGTCCAGGCGTTCGAGCAACGACCAGACGTCCGCGGCGGACCGTACCACCGGGACTCCCGTCGCATCGGCGACCGCGCCGTAAGCGGCGACCGGGCGCATCGCGTGAACGCGCCGCAACGCCGCCGCCGCCGGCTGCGACCTCGCCTGAGTGGCCGGTATCAGCGGCACCACCGTGTGACCTCGCACGAAGAGGAGTTCCGGCAAGACGACGAGGTCGCCGGCGACGATCGGTTCGACCGCACGTCGCACCGTCCACCCGCGCCCGTTGTCGGCCGATCCACGCCGGGAAACCGTCAATTCCTCGGCCAAAACCGCCGCCCGGATCAACCCGTCGGAATCGGCAACGACCCGACACTTCGGCCGCAGGGTGGCGACCGCCTTCGCATCCAACAGGAAGCGCGACGTCTGCTCGCCGAGATGAACCGTCGACAACCCGGACGGCGTGTCGGGTGCCAGCATGATCAGATGCGAAGCGCACCTGGAGAGCTTGATTCCGAAGCGCGCCCAGGAACCGAGTGCGTCCTTCTTTCCGCTCAACCGCCAGGCGCCTTGACCGGTCCGGCGGCACGAAACGTCCCACCGGGCGCAGACGGCCTCGACGGTCGTCGCCGGTAGACCCGGCAATTCCAGTTCGATCGTCGACGACTGGCGGAGGACCGAAAAAGTCAACAATGCGTTGTAGCGTGCGACGACGTCGTCTGCCTGCGGCCGCCCGCCGAGCCGGACCAGGATCGCGTTTCGCTCCGCGTCGAGGTGGAGCAACTGGTCCAGCGTATCGTCGTCGACCCCGAGCGACTCGCCGATGCGGTTCAAGAACGGCGCGCGCTCGGCCGGGTCGATCACACCCTGCCGCTCCTCGTTCAACGTGCGGTAGACGAGATCGCGGACGTCGGCCGCGACCATCAAATCCCACCCGGCGAGCCGGAGCGCGGCATCCTCGCCGACGACCTCGGCAAACTCCGGCGTCCGATAGCGATAGCTCTCCGACAGACAGGTCAGCACGCACCGGGCCAGTTTCGGATCCCCGAAAAGGTCGATCACCGCATCGGGCGAGAGATCGCCCCGCTTGCGCCCGACCATGCCGTCGAGGTACCCGATCGCCAGCTCGATCTTCGGCAAGAAGGAGGCGTCCCGCAGATACCGCGGATAGATCCGCCGCGGTTCGCCCTCCTTCCCGCGCCGCGTCGTCTTCGGAATGTCCTGTCTCCGGAAAGCCATGCGGGGTCTCCTGTCAAGGCGGCAAGGCGGCGAGGCGGCGAGGCGGCGAGGGAGAGACGGAAGGCAAGCGCCCGATCGGCCGCTATTCCCTGTTCTCTACGTTCTCTACGTCCTTGCCGCCTCGCCGCCTTGCCGCCTTGCCGCCTCCGTCGGTCGGCGTTTACGGGCCGATTTACCTTCGGTGGTTTTGCGGGTGACGAGTTCGTAGAGGAGGGCCTTTTCGCGCTTCGGACGGAGAACGCGGCCGAGGCGCTGGATGTATTCGCGGGTGGCGGAGGAACCGCTGACGACGATGGCGACGTTGGCGTCCGGGACGTCGACGCCCTCGTTGAGGACGCGACCGGTGACGAGTTTGGCGTAGTCGCCGGAGCGGAAGCGGTCGAGGACGCGGCGGCGCTCCGGAAGCGGGGTCCGGTAGGTGATGGCCGGCAGCAGCAGGCGTTCGCTCAGGATGTCGACCATGGAGTTGTACTCGGAGAAGACGATGACCTTGTCGGCCTGGTGTTTGGCCAGGAGTTCGGACACCTTGGCCAGCTTCGCCTCGGCATTGAGGGCGATCAGCCGAGCCTGGTGATGAGCGCGGAGGGCGGACCTGGCGGCGGGGTCCTGCCCCGAGCGGCGGATCAACTCGACGAAGAGCGTTTCTGGCCGACCGCCGAGATAGGCCCGGTGGGTGGCCAGATACCACTTGTACTCGGCCATCAACTGGTCGTAGCGGAACCGCTCGTCGGCGGTGAGGTCGACGAAGAGGCGCTTTTCGGTGTAGGCGGCGATGTGCTGGTCGCGCGACAGTTCCGCCGCGCTCTTGCGGTAGACGATCGGACCGACGAGGTGGTCGAGCGCCTCGTGGCCGTCGTCGGATCGCTCCGGCGTCGCGCTCAGACCGAGCCGGAACGGGGCGTTGACCTTGCCGGCGATCGAGCGGTAGGCGCGGGCAGGCAGGTGATGGACCTCGTCGACGATCAACAGACCGAAGCCGTCGAGCCGGCGGTGCGGCATCGCGGCCGAGTCGTAGGTGATGACCGTCAGGTCGCGGACCGTCCGTTTGCCACCACCGACGATCCCGACCTCGTCCAGCGGGTACCCCAGCCGTTCGCTCAGCGCCGCCCGCCATTGGTGCAGCAACTCGATCGTCGGCGCCACGACGAGGGTGCGCACGCCGAGGCGCGCCGCCGCCATCAGGGCGACGACCGTCTTTCCGGCACCGGTCGGCAGGACGATCACGCCCCGCCCACCGTGCTTCGCCCAGGCATCGATCGCCTCTTCCTGATACGGCCGGGGTGTGAGGTCGAAGACCGGCGACCGCGGCAACCCGTAGGCCGCCTGGACGCCGGCAGTCAGCAGATGCGCGACCGAGGCAGGTGTCGACGTCGAGGGCGCCGCGACTGTCGAAACGATCGGCGGTTCCGGCGCCTCCGCCTCTTCGTCGCCGAAATCGAGCGCGGCGAAGAGGTCGTCGATCTCGCTCGTATCCGCGATCTCGACGTGCCCCGCACTCGTTTCGGTATCCGCCTCGGCAACCTCGGCCGGTTTGGTGCGGCGCGTCCAGTAGCCCGGCCGACCGCCGAAACGCCCCGGCATTACGCCGCCTCCGGCAGCGCCAACTGCTCGTGGGCCGGTTTCACCACGCTCAGGTGCGGCGCCTCCGCCGCCTCTTCTGCCGGCAGTTCGTCGGTCGTCGGGAACGGAATCGGCGCGTAGACCTTCGGCCGGCCGGCCAGCACCTCTTCGGCACCCTCCAGCAACTGCCGCTCGCGCTTGGGGCCGAACCCGTAGAGTTGCCGAATCTTGCCCTGCTGCGCCGCCGCGTAGACATCCGCGGCACTCGTCAGACCAAGCTCTTCGTTCAGGCGAAGCGCGGTCTTCGGGCCGACGCTCGGGATCTGCATCAACGCGGAGGCTTCGCCCGGCAGGTCGGCGCAGAGTTCGACGTAGAAGCGCATGTGACCGCTGCTCAACAGTTCGCCCAGCTTCTTGCGCAGGCGCGGGCCGAGACCGGGCAGATCCAATTCGTGTTCGGGTGTCAATTTCAACCGGACGTCGTCGCGGGTGCCAAGCAGCAGACGCGCGGCACGCCGATAGGCACGAACGCGGTACGGGTTGTCTTCGGCCAGTTCGAGGATGGTGGCGACGTTGAAGAGGACGTCCGCCGCGTCCTTGTTGGTTACTCGACTCATGATGCGGGTCTCCTTCCGCCGGAGTCACGGACGCTCCGGGCTAAGAACGTTTGTTCGAATTATAGGGCAAGGGTGTCCCCATGTCAAAGTTTTGCGCCTCCCCTGAAGGCAAGTTCGGGTGCCGCCGGCGCGGTCGATTGCGCGTCATCCGGCTGGCATGTTTGGGCTATGCTTAGCTTCGGTCTGTCCGTCGCGGCCGGGGAAAAGGAGGTGCGAAGTTGGCAATTCGCGAGCGCATCGGCGTCGGATTCAGACCGACCGACGGGAGGCAGGCACTCGACCTGATCCGCCGGGCCGAGGCGGCCGGGGTCGAGACGATCTGGACGGTGATGAACGCCCTCGGCCGCGACACGCCGACGATCTTCGCTGCCGCCGCGGTCCAGACCGACCGGATCAAACTCGGCACGGCGATCGTCCCCGCCTTCACCCGGCATCCGCTCGCCCTGGCCACCCAGGCCCTCGCACTCGAAGACCTGGCACCGGGCCGCCTTCGTCTCGGGATCGGGCCCAGCCACCAGCGGGTGATGATCCCCGCCTACGGCCTGCCGTTCGACCGCCCGCTCGCGCAGCTCCGCGAGTACCTCCAGGTGCTTCGCCCCGCGCTGCACGAAGGGTCAGTCTCCTTCTCCGGCGACTTCTACCGCGCGGAGGCGACGCTGCCGCGGGCGACAGCGACGCCCATCCCCATCTCGACCCTCCGCCAGCACGCCTTCGAGTTGGCCGGCGAGCTGAGCGACGGCGCGCTCACCTGGCTCTGCCCGATCGACTACCTCGTCACGACCGGCAAACCGGCGCTCGAACGCGGCGCCCGTGCCGCCGGGCGTGCCACGCCGCCGCTGATCGCCCACGTCCTCGTCTCCCCGCGCACCGATCGCGATGCGGTGTGCGGGGCCACGCGCAAAGCCCTCGCCGGATATGCCTCGGCTCCGTTTTACCAGCGGATGTTCGCCGCGGCCGGCCACCCACTCGGTCCCAACAACACCCCATCCGACGCCCTGATCGATAATCTGGTGTTGAGCGGAGACGACGACGCCATCATCGCCGGTATCCACGAGCGCCTCGACCGCGGCATGGACGAGCTCCTCCTCAACCTGGTCCCGACCGACGATCCGCGCGCCGACGAAGACGCATTATTACGAATCGTCGGCCGTTTGTAGCGGTGATCGGGCGCCGGCCTACACGGTTGGTAGGGGCGGACCTCCGTGTCCGCCCGGCGCCAGAAGGCGGCGACTGTGCGCTTGAGGCGGGCTAACACGGAGGTCCGCCCCTACGACGACCGCGCCACGGATCGATCGAATCGGTCCGGTCAATCGAAAGGAGCAGCGGTGATCAAAGTTACCGTCCTCTACAACCTCCCACCCGGGACCGACGAAGCGGAATTCGTCCGCTGGCGCACGACGACGCACCACGCCGCCAACGTCGCCCGACCCGGCGTCCTCCGCTCCGACTTCTACACGATCGTCGGCACGCCGCTCGTCGGTCCCGAGCGACCGGCGGCGAATTCCGCGCCGTATCGCTTCATGACCGAGTCGTACTTCGCCGACATCGAGGCGTTCCGTGCCGCCTGGGAGGCCCCCGAGGAGCAGGCGCGGCTCGTTCCCGCCGTCGCCAAAATCGCGGACGCCTTGTTTCTTGTGTCGGAAGAGGTCCAAACTTACGTCAGACCCGACGCCGGATAGCGGTGCGCCGAAACCACGTATCGCCGGTCCTGGACAAGGAGGAGTCGTCGCCGATGAGTGACAGCCCGCCGCCCGAGGAGCGCCGCCGCCGCGCCTCCCGCAACACCCGACAGCAGCACGCGGTGCTCGCCGCCGCCGGGTTGTCGATCTATTTCCTGGTACTCTGGTTCGGCGTGACGGTCGTCGGCGACACCGTCTCCCGCAGTTCCCTGATGGCCGGTCTGATCGTGATCCTCGCCGCCCTCGGGTACGTCACGTCGCATCGCTCCCCACCGCCGAGCAAGTAGGTCAATCGGCGAGGCGGTCGAAGAGCGTTGGGCCGTTCGGGACCGGGATCGCGGTCTCCGCTCGGTCCTCCTCGCCGTCGAGGAGGCGGGGTTGGACCCAGCGGTGCTCCTCGGCGTGGAGGAAGCGGGCGAATCGCTCGACCGCGTCTTGGGCACCAACGCCGAGGTCGCGAAAGATCGACAGGAAACGACGCTCGCGTTCGTCGCCCAAGCGCCCCGCCGTTTCGAGGATTCCGGCGACCCTGAGCAGATCCGCCCGCGAGGCGCCCAGCGCATTCGCCAATTTGTCGAGCGTGGCCACACTCGGCTTGGCGCCGCGCCCCCGTTCGATGTCGCAGAGATACGAACGACTCAACCCGGAGCGATCGGCCAGTGCCCGCTGACTGATGCCCTGCGCGGTGCGCGTGGTGCGAACCCAGTCGCCGAGGACCGGGCCGTGAGCAGACGCGCCGAATGGACGCGCCGGCGCCTGGAACCGATCGTTGGCAGGCTTTCCCATGGGCCCCCTCCTCCCCGGACGTCCCCGCGTCCCGTCCTGCTGCCCGCCGCGAAGCGGGGATCATACCGTGTCCGATGGCGGAACGGAAGGTCCATCGCGGGCACCACGCAGACTCACCCGGTCCCAAACCGCGATGCCGCGATCGGCGGCGTAGGTTCTCGCCTCCGGCTTCAATCCGGCGGGACAGACGATCAACGCGCCACTCTCCTCGGTACTCGCGGCGCGGATGACTTCGATCGCCGCGCGCACCTCACCGGTTCCCAACGGAGTCCGCGCGGGTCGACAATAGGCGACCAGTGACTCGGCGGATTCGCTACCGCGTCGCGTGAGTACCAATCGTGTGCCCGCGGCGATCGATCCGGTCGATACCGGTTCCCACCCGCCCTGTCGCAACCTGGCGGCGACGAGCTCGGCGAGTTCCGGTCCGTCGAGGCTGGTCGGGTCGGACTCCGCCGATTGTGCCAGCGGCGCCGGTTTCGGGGCGCGAAGTTCGAGACCGAAGAGGGCCGCCGCCTCGCTTTCGTCCAGCGAGGCGGCGACATCGAGCGAGACGTCGTCGACGAGCTGGTCGAAGAGGAGTTGTTTGTCTTTGAGGATGCGATCGAGGCGCTCCTCGATCGTGTTTTCGGCGGTGTAGGCGTAGACGTTGACCGGGTACCGTTGGCCGAGCCGGTGACTCCGCGCCTCGGCCTGGCCGACGACGGCGGGATTCCACCAGCGGTCGAAGTGGAAGACGTACGACGCCTCTTGCAGGTTGAGTCCCTGCCCGCCCGCGAGGAGGGACAGGACGAGGACCCGGCGATCGGGATTGCCGCGGAACTCGGCGAGGACGCGGTCACGGGCGGATTGACTCTGATCGCCGGTGTAGGCGAGGGCCGACGGGCCGAGGCGGGCGGCGATCGCGCGAGCGCCGAACGCGGCATTCGCGTATTGCGTAAACACCAGCACCTTGTGCCCCTCCGCCTCGAGGAGGGCCAACCGTTCCCGGAGATCGTTCAGCTTGCTCGACTCTCCCGAGACCGGGTCGAAGTTGCAGATCTGGCGGAGGCGGCCGATCAGGTTGAAGACGTGCTCCGGGCGCATCGCCTCGCCGAGTTCCTGGAGGTCGCGGACACCCCGGCGCTCCGCCCGCTCGTAGCTGGCGCGCTGTCGCGGTGTGAGCGGCAGGACGAGGTTGCTGACCAGTTTGGGCGGGAGATCGAGCAGGACGTCGGATTTGCGCCGCCGCAACTGCACCCGGCGCAGGTGGTCGCGCAATCCAGCCGACCACATGAACCCGCGCAACTCGCGACTGTCACCGGGTTCGACGAATTCGAGGATCGAGATGAGATCGTCGGGGCTGTTTTCCAGCGGCGTCCCGGTGATCGCCCACTGCCGTTTCCGGCGCAACCGCTTGCAGGTGCGCGTCACCTCGGTCGCGGCGTTCTTGATCCGCTGCGCCTCGTCGAGGACGACCAGGTCCCACAAACGGGCGGGCGGCGCGTGCGGGTTGTCGCCGAAGTCGACCCGCAGCGTTTCGTAGCTCGTCAAATAGAGGTGGGCCGGTGTCCGCCATTGCCACCCGCGGTCGGACTGCGCCCCGTGCACGGTCGAGACCCGCAATTCCGGCGCCCAGCGGCGCGCCTCGACCCGCCATTGCGAGATCAACCCGGCCGGCACGACGACGAGGGCCGACGTGATCCGTCGCTGCCGGATCAAGATGCGAATGGCAGCAAGGGACATCGTGGTCTTACCCAGCCCCATGTCGTCGGCCAGCAGCAGTGATTCCCGCGCCACGAGCTCGCGCACGCCGACCAGTTGGTACGGCATCAACGGTCGCGGCCAGTCCATCGGTCCGAGCGCCGAGAGGAGCAACTCGGTCGACGGCAACAAGACGGCCGTCAGTCGCCGCGACAGCGGCACGTCGTCTCCTTGCCACCGCAGACCGGGCGGTAAGCCGCCACTGCCCCGCTCCCGGTCCTGGTGCATCCACGGCACCTCGACACCGTCGAAGTCGCCGTACAACGTGGCGAGCGAGACGCTGCCGCCGGTCGCCGGATCGACCCGCACGTCGATCCGCGGAAATTGCCGAGCGCGATCGGGGAGAAGGTCGACCCCGCGGATCGTTTGAGCGCGCGGCGGCGATCCCCAGCCGGTGACACGCGAACGGGCGGTCGCGGCGGCCGGACCTGGGATGAGCACCCGGCTCGCGGGCTGACCGAGAACACGGGGTTCCGCGCTCGACTCGGATTCGTCGCCGGTGGCCGCTTGCTCCGACCACCAGGGGGCGGGGTTCATGACGCGCCGTTGCTCCCTTCGCCGAAGACCTCGTGGATCCCCTGGGCCGCGCGCTCGAACGGTTCCAACAAGAGTCCCCGCAGGTGGAGATCGCGCACGAGCCGGCGAGCCGGCGCCTGGTCGCCGGCAAGTTCGGGGAACCAGAAGAGGTGGAGTTGCTCACCCTCGGGGTCGTCGGTCGCCCGATGCAAAGTCTCCGGCGATTCGAGACTGGAAAATCCCGCGGTTTGGAGGGCGGTCGCGATCCGGCAGACCGGGACGGCGACTCGGATGTCGAGGCAAAAGAGGTCGCTCGCGATCTCGTCGGCGCGGCCGAGGATGACCTTCGGCACGGAGGAACATGTCGCGAGGAGCGTCGCCGTCAGTTTCTTGGCGGCGGCGCGGCGGACGTCACCCGGCCGCCAGAGGAAACTGTTCGGTGTCGCCACCCGGTTGTAGGTGAATTCGATCGGTTCGCCGCGGGCGTTGATCTGGAAGAGGGCGCCGCGATAACCCGGTCGGCCGGGGTCGGTCTCGATCCGGAGGAACGCGGCCGCACCGAGTTCCTCGACGTCGTCCTGGTCGCGAAAGGGGATGGGCATCGCCGTCGCGCTCGCCTAACCGAGCGAATCGCCGGCGTCGGGTTCGGCCGGCGACTCGAAGGCGGCGTCTTCATCGTAGTGCAGATCGACGGTCGTCGCTTCCAACTCCGGTTCGTAGCCGGGGTAGAGCCGCTTGAGATCCCACTCGTTGATCCACCGCCGGACGTATTCGCGCATCCTGGTACTCGCCAACCGCTCGCCCCGGTGATCGGCGGGCGGCGGGTCCCAACCGTAGGCGCGTCCGTGGATCGCCCGCACCTTCGCGTAGGTGTCGTCGATCGTTGCCGCATCGGGCGGCGCCAGCCGGAGCGCCCGGCCGATCAACTTCATGCCGCGCTCGGCCGGTCCGGCGAGCAGGCGGTCGGCCTCGTTACCGCTCAGTTGGATCTTGCCGGGCACCGCCTCCCGATCGTTGCGACCGTCGATCACCTCCGCTTCAAACGCCGACGTGATCGCCAGCACCGACGACAGACCGGGCGTGGTTTCTTCCTTCAGGTTCCCGGTCCACCGCGCGATCTCGGCGTAGGACTTGGCCCGCTGATTCAGGGTGTAGCGGGCGATCAGATCGACCTCGTCGAAGAGCAGCAACCATCCCGCGTAGCCGGCGGCAACCATCAATTGGGCGACGAAGCGGAACCGTTGATAGGCAAGCGCCCGCACCCCAGCCCGCTCGATCGGGTACGTGACGCGCTGCCCGAGGTCCTTCAAGCGCGCCCTGATCTCCCCGACCTGGATCGGATCGCCGCCCCAGAACGAGATGATGCGATCGCGCAGTTCCGGGTCGTGGCGGGAACGCTCGAACAGGAATAGGGTCGCCGCGAAGCGCTGGTTGAGCGCGGCGGTCGGCCCCTGAACCCAGCGGTAGAAGTCGAGGTAGCGGGGATCGTCGAACCTGAGCTCGCCGGCGATCTGCGCCAGCGCCGCCCCGACCCGCCCCGGCACCGCCGCCGCCTGGATCGCGGCGCGATAGACCTTGACCGGATCGTAGAGCGGTGTTTCTTTGCTGATGACGATCTTGCTGGCGACGAAGCCCTCGCGTAGCGCGATCTGTTGCAGGTACTCCAACTCGTGCGATTTCCCGGTGCCGAAGTTGCCGGCGATCAAGAACCCGGCCGGACTCCGGGGCGCGGTCGGCTGCTCCTTCGCCTCGGCGAGCAGACGGCCGAATTGCTCTTCGATCTGGGGGTGAGCAGACCCGAGCGCTAGGACGGCGTCGCGGTTCGGGACGCCGGCGCGGAGCGCCTCGATCGCGCGCCGCGCCTGGACCGGGGAATCGAGCGCCGAACCGGTCATCGTCGCCCCCAAGTCTCAGGCAACCGCACGGGCGGCGTCGGCGCGCAACCGGACGAGCGATGCCAGCGGATTGGCGATCCGGCGATCGCGGACCTCGTCCCAAATCCGCAGCTTCAGCGGATCGTACCTCTCCAATCCGCGTTTCGGATCTTCCAGGAACGACGGCGGCGCCGTGACGACGAGCAGACAGCCCTCGAACTCATCCGTCGCGTCGATTAACTGGCGAAAGACTTCGTACGCGTCCAGCACCGCCGTCGTCGTGTGGAACAGCGACCCGTCGCGCTCGACCGGGATGCGATCGACGAAGTAGCGTTCGACGTCGAGACTCAGAATCAGCCCCTGGTATCCGGCCAGGCGCGCCCAATGCGCGAGCGAGAGAAACATGTCGCGCCCGTTGTGCCGGGCGATCCGCTGAAAGATCAGCGCCGCCCTGAGCAGCACGATCGAGCGGAGTTCGCCGCGCAGCCACTCCTTGACCGCCTCTGTCTCCGGCCCGGCGCTCGCGTCGATTTCCAGTTGAGCCTGGCACAATCGGACCATCGCGATCCGGAATTCCTGGGCCATTGCGAAGTCGCGGAAAACGCGGCTCGTCAAGAGGAGACGGACGTCGCGGCGCAACTCCGCTTCGCTGTAGTCGTTGGCATCGGCGATCGACGAGTAGTCCAGGGCCATCGAGCCCGTCGGCAACGTGAATCCGCCCTCGGCCAACAGGCGGCGAAGAAATCGCCGCGCCAGATCGTCCCAATCGATCTGGCGGGCAACCGCGAAGAAGAACTGGTCGATCATATGGAGTTTCGTCGTCGTCGCGTCGACCGCGGCGTACAGGCAACCGTTCTCGCGGGCCAACCTCGCCAGGCCGCCCCCAACCTCGTCCGCCTCCAGCGATGGCGAGACGACGGCGAACTTGACCGCGGACCCGCCCTGAGGGATGAAATCGCGCAGGTACTCGCGCTCGATCACCGCCAACCAGTCCGCCAATCCGACGTACACCGTCAGGCTCCGCCCACCGCGACGAACGAGATGCCGTGGTACTTCTTTTCCTCGCCGTGCTGGGTGACGACGGAGAGGGCGCCGCGCGGGACCCGCGCCCCGGCGCCGGCGTGGAACTCGATCCTCGATCCGTCCTTCGCCGTCGTCTGGTTGCTCTGATCGAGCAGGTAGATGTCGCGGGCAAACTCCGCCTTCGTGTATTCGCGAGACTGACCGGGCAGCATCGTCAGCAGGTCGTACAACTCACCCAGCGCAACGACCGCCCCCGGACCGCGGTTGTTTTGCTTGATCGCCACCTTGTAGGCGCTGGCGAGCGATTCGAGAAACTCACCGGGGCGAAACCGCGGCGGTCGCTTCTGGACTTCTTTGAGGTGCTCGACGAGCAGACTCGGTCGCAGCCGCCGCTCCTTCGCCTTGTCGATCGAGACGGCCCGGTCCCCCGGCAAGACTCGGATCAGCGACGGGTAGCAATAGAGCCGGCCGTCGAGTTCCGAGATGCGCAGTCCTTCTCGCTCCGCCCGCCCGATCAGCTCGGCGACGTAGCCGCCATTTTGCAGATAGGCTTCGTCGTCGAATGTCCAACTCTCGGCAAGACCGGCAACCTGGGCGTCCAGTGAACCGATCCCCTGACGAGCCGCCTCTCCCGCCACCCGGATGTCGCGGATCTTTCCCTGGCGGGCCGCGCTCCGGTAGCGTTTGAGCGTCGACAGCACCGAGGTCGCCGCTTTGATCGCCGCATCGGCTTCGGCTTCTGCCCGCGCAAATGCGGCTTCGATCGTTTGAACACCGTTGTCTGTCGTCGTTTCGGCCATTCTTGCCGTTCATCCTTGGGCTTGCACTCGGAACTTCTTTGCATAATCCTACCACGGTTTGTGGCGGAGCACGCAAGCTCGCTCCTCAAGTCAGACGCAGACATAACGACTTCGGTATACTGTGCCCATGACCGAATGGGAAGTGATCTTCTACGAGTCAGCGAATGGGCGGCGACCCGTTCAGGACTACATCGATGAGCTGCCCGACTCGGATGCCGCGCGCTTCGCCGTTGGTCTTCGGCTCCTCGCGCAGCAGGGCACGGCATTGGGCATGCCGCACGTGAGGCCGATTACGGGGACCGAGCTATGGGAACTCCGCATCCGCGGCCGCACACAGCATCGCGTGTTGTACCTGGCAGTCGCCGGCCGGCGACTGCTGCTCCTTCACGCCTTCCAAAAGAAGACGGAGCATACGCCCGAGCGGGCAATCGCGACTGCCCAACAACGTCTGGCGGACTATCGCAGGAGGCATGGTCAATGAATCTCGAGGAGTATATTGCCGATCGAGCGGAACGCGATCCCGCATTTCGCGCCGCAATGGAGGCGATGCGGCCGGAATACGAATTCAGACGCGCCCTGATCGGGGCACGTCTGGCGGCCGGTCTCACCCAAACTCAACTGGCGCGCGCCATCGGCACGCGGCAACCCGCGATCGCTCGACTCGAATCCGGTGAGGCCCGGCCGAGTTTCGACATGTTGGTTCGCCTCGCCAAGGCGCTCAACGTAACCTTCGAGATATCGCCCATCCCCTCAATCGATGCCAGACCTGCCCCCCTCGCGCCCTCATCGACCCCCGACTCTCCCGCCGAGCCGGCAACCGAACCCTCGCCACCGAGTGGCGGCATCGTGGCGGGAACCCGGGTGCGCGACTCGGCCGCGGCCCCATAGCCCGGACGCCGTCGCGAATGGTGCTCCCCTTTACGCAACTGTTGACGCGCTCCTATCCCGAGCACGCGGTCCGCGCGCGGTGGTCCGGCCAACGGATGACACCGCCGTCCACCATCGCACGCCTCATCGCCGAGACCTGGACCAACGCGAGCATCGAAGCCACAGATCGCGGCCGCGACCTCTTCCCCGGCGCCATGACCCGCCTCCTCGGCTGGTCGGCTGACGACCAAACGCTGACGCTCGATCTCGGACCGACCGACTACCGCGAATTCGTCGGGACCAATCTCCGTCATCCCGAATTGGCGTCCCGATACGGCAGAGACGCCCTCGCCAATCCGCTCGGCATCAGCGTCGCCGTCGTTACGAGCGACGGTCGGCTCGTCGTCCAGCGGCGCAGCGAGTCCGTCTTCGAATACCCGGGCTACTTCCACGTCTGCGGCGGCAACGTCGAACCGGACGACGTGGACGGTCCCGCCGCGCCCGGCGTCTTCGCCGCCGCCCGCCGCGAACTGGAGGAGGAGTTCGGCATCGCCGTAGAGGCCATCACCGAAATGGTCTGCCTCGGACTGGCCGAAAACAGCACCATCCTGAAACCCGATCTCCTCACGGAGGCCCGCGTGGCCCGGCCGGCCGCCGCGTTCGCGTCGACGCGGCACCCGGAGTACAGCCACCTCTCCTTCATCGATGGGGCCGATGGCCTTTTGCGTTTCCTGACCGCGCACGCGACCGAAACGTCACCGGTCGGCCTCGCCTGTTTGACGACCGTCGGGCGGCATCGCTTCGGCGAGGACTGGTTCGAGGTGGCGACGGATCGTGTGAACGGATGTTTCCCAACAACCGGGCGGGCATCCTACTCGTGACCATCCGCCCACATCGGGTTGGCGAACGCCAGCACGTTGCCCTTCTCGTTGACGACTTGAGCGCGCACATACGGCGCTTGCTCGGCAATCTCGACCGTCTCCGACCAGTCACCACCCATGACCGCCCGTTCGGCGATCACCGTCGCCCCCGCCAGCACCTCGAGTTTCGCTCCGTCGCCGCCGACGACCCGGACCGTCATTCCGCCCTCGATCTTGCGGCAATAGAGTTGCGGCCCACGCGGCGACGCGGACACGAAACAGCGGCCCGCCCGCAGGCCGGCGAGGAGGGACGCCGCATCCAGTCGCGGACCGACGTGGATCCAGGTCGTCGGTTCCGCCAGCTTCGGCGGCGGCAACAGCCCCTCGCCCGCACCTCGTAGCTCGTGCGTGTCGCTACCGCCGACCGCGACGACGCGCCGCCCACGCGAAATCTGGTCCTCCCAAAACGCCGCACAGACGGGGTTGAGGTGGTCCCACGGACCGTTCCAGACTTCGACCGCGTGGTTGACCTCGATCCCCTCGTAGTGCCAGTCGGGTCCCCACGGGCGCGGGTGGTTGATGCTGACGAATCCCCCGGCGGCGATGGCACGGCGCATCTCCGCCGCCACACCGGCCGCTGTCGGGTCGCGGAAGTCAAACCACTCGCGGAGTCCCCAGACGTTCCAGTGCCCGCCGTAGGTCGTGACCTCGATCCCGTGGAGGAGGAACGGCAGACCGGGTGGGTCGTCGGGTCGCTTCGGGAACTGCGCGCTGTTGTGGTCGGTGATGGCGAGGAAGTCGAGACCGAGCTCGGCGGCGCGGACCAGCAGCTCAGACGGCCAGGAATCGCCGTCCGAATAGAGCGAGTGGCAATGGAGGTCGCCGCGAACCCAACCCGGTTCGGCCGCCGCCGGCACCTGCGCACGCATCCGCGGTTCTCGCAACACGATCTCGGGCACCTCGGGCGGCAATCCCGCGTTGAACCAGATTTCCACCCGGTAGTCGAGACCCCGCGGCCCGATCTTGTACGGTCCGAGCAAGACGTGCCAGACGCCGGCGCCGATCGGACCGGAGCGGTAGGGGGGCGTCGCCCAGTGCTCGTCGATCGTGAAGGCGAGTCGTTCGCTCCCGCTCCAGCCGCGGAATCCGGGACCGCCGGAGGCGATCCCCTGCTCGTCGAACAGCCCGGCGTCGAGGGTATTGCCGCCTTCGAGCACGGGATCCGACGAGATGCGGTCGTTGTAGTCGTAACGGAGATGGACCTGCCGCACGCCCGCAGGAACCGTGAACGGCAAATGGACGTAGCGCCGCTCTTCGCCGCGCTCGAAGCGGCCGGAGATGACGACGTCGGGTTGGCGATCCGGTCTCGTCATGCGCCGAGTGCCTCGCCGGTGCCGGCATCGTAGAAGCGCAACCCCTCGGGGCGGGCGCGCAGGTGGACCGTCTCGCCCGGTTTCGGCCTAACGTCGGGCGCGGTGCGAATCTTCACCATCGATTCGCCGATCCGGGCGTTCACGATCACCTCACTCCCCAACGGTTCCGACAGAAACACCTGAACCGGTGTTCCGTCATCGGTCGCCGGGACCAACTCGATCGCCTCGGGGCGGAGTCCGATCCGGACCTCGCCGTGCGAGAGATCGTAGCCCGTCGGCACCGGCATCCGCCAGGCACCAGCGACGACTAACCCATCCGCGGTCCGCTCGGCGGGGAGGATGTTCATCGGCGGGCTGCCGAGGAATTCGGCGACGAAGAGGTTGGCGGGACGGTCGTAGACCTCGTCCGGGGTGCCGATCTGCTGCAAGCGGCCGGCACTCATGACGGCGATGCGGTCGGCCAGCGTCATCGCTTCGGCCTGGTCGTGGGTGACGAAGAAGGTGGTGATACCGAGATCGCGCTGGAGCCCTTTGATCTCCGTCCGCATCTGGATCCGGAGCTGGGCGTCGAGGTTCGAGAGCGGTTCGTCCATCAGGAAGGCGCGCGGCTGGCGGACGATCGCCCGTCCGAGGGCCACGCGTTGCTGTTCACCGCCCGAAAGCTGCCCCGGTTTGCGATCGAGCAAGCGGCCGATCCCGAGCAGTTGGGCGACCCGGTCCACGCGCGCCAGGCGCTCCGACTGGCCGACGTGCTGGACCTTCAACGGGTAAAGCATGTTGTTGCGGGCGGTCAGGTGCGGGTAGAGCGCGTACTGTTGGAACACCAATGCGATGTCCCGATCCTTGGGTTCGAGGTTGACCACGCTCCGGCCGTCGATCCGGATGTCACCCGCGTCCGGGTCTTCCAACCCTGCCAGCATGCGCAAGGCGGTCGTTTTGCCGCAGCCACTCGGTCCGAGCACGACCAGCAGTTCCGCATCGGCGACGGCCAGACTGAGATCCTGCACCGCCGGTGACGCCTGCTTGGCGAACTGCTTCCAGACACCGTCGAAGTCGATTTGCGCCATCTCGTGTCGGTTCCTTACAAGCCGCGAGTCGTTCCCATCAGACCACGGACCATCATCTTCCGGGTGGCGAAGAAGAGGGCGATCACCGGCAGCACGTAGAGAACCCCCATCGCGGCGACGAGTTCGTAGCGGACTTCGGCATAGCCGCCCTGGTTGCGGTAGGTCTGGTAAAAGGCCAGCGGCACGGTCATGTACTTGTCGTCGTCGACCAGGATCAGGACCATCAGCACCTCGGCCCAGGCGTTGAGAAAGGCAAACCCGGCGACGACGCCGATACCGGGGCGCGCCACCGGCAAAAGGATCTCGATCCAGGCGCGCAACTTGGAACGCCCGTCGAGCCAGGCCGCCTCTTCCAGATAACGCGGCACGGCGTCGAAGAACCCCTTCATCAGCCAGATCAGGAACGGCATCTCCAGCGCGGCATGGACGAGGATCAGGCCAAGGTACGAGTTGCGCAGGTGGAGATCGCGGGCGAGTCCGTAGATCGGCACCATCGTCGCCGAGATCGGCATCGTCTGCAGAATCAGGATGGCGTAGACCAGGGCGGTCTTGGGTCCAAACGTCAGGCGGGAGAGCGAGTATCCCGCCAGCGAAACCGTGATCGTGGAGACGACCATCGTCGCCGACGCGACGAACAGGCTGTTGAGCAGGGGGCGGGCAAAATCGAGCTGGCGAAAGATGAAGACGAAGTTGTCAAATGTCGGTGCCTCCGGCCAGCGGATGTAGGCCTTCGCCTTGCCGTCGAAGGCGGCCGTCAACAACCAGAGAAACGGCGCGCCGAAGAAGGCGATCGTGACGACGTACGCGATGTGGACGAGCACCCATTCGAGGCGGGAACCCTGCCGCCGGCGAGGCGTGGTCGCAACGGCCGTCGCCGCTTCGGTCCGTTCTGCGGTGGCGGCAACCACCGGCTCGACCGCGGTGGAGACGCGCGCGCTCATGCCTTCGGTCTCGCGACGCGGAGGTAGACGAGGGCGAACATAAAATTGAGCCCCAGCATGACGACGGCGATCGTCGACCCGTAGCCGATCTGGTAGCTCTTGAACGCGGTGTGGTAGGCGTAGAGGGCGAGCACTTCGGTCTGGATACCGGGACCGCCGTTGGTCAGCGTCTGGATCAGGATGAACGTGCCAAAGGTCGAGATGGTGATCGAGAGGAGCGTCACCGTGGCGACGTGTCGGAGGTTCGGCAGGGTGTGGTCCCAGAAGCGTTGCCAGGCGCCGGCGCCGTCGACGCGGGCGGCCTCGTAGATCTGGGTCGGGATGGTGCGCAATCCGCCCAGGATGATCAGCATCACGAAGGCGGCGCCGCGCCAGATGTTGACGACGATGATCGAGAGCATGGGGGCGGTGCCGAACCAACTGACGGGGCCGAGCCCGAGGAGGGCGAGCCCCTTGTTGAGGGAGCCGTAGTAGTAGTCCATCATCGCCACCCAGAGGAACCCGGCGATCAGGGTGGGATTGACCCAGGCGAGGACGACGGTGCCGTAGACGAGGGGGGTCATCCGGTAGCCGCGGTGCTCGCCATGGTCGATCAGCAAGGCAAGGGCGAGACCGACCAGGAACTGGCCGATCACGGCGGAGCCGATGACGAACACGAGCGAGTTCTTGAGGACCTGGGCAAAGTCGGGGTCGTCCAACAGACGGCGGTAATTGTCGAGCCCGATCGATCGCGGATGGCGGGCATCGATCCCCGTGAGGGCGCGATTGGTGAAACTGGCACGGATCGCCCAAACCGCGGGGCTGATGAAAAAGAGGGCAAGCAGAATCGCCGCCGGGGCAATGCCGGCGAGGTAGAACCGATTGCGGCGCCAGGCGCGGAGCCGGCGCTTCGACCGCGAGACGGGGAGGGCGAGACCGCCCTCCCCGGTACGGGCAACCACTATTGGGTCACGACCAGATCGTCGCCCAGGGCGCGGGCGAGGTCATCGGCGTAGCGTTTGGCGGCGTCCTCCGGACTGGCGGAACCGGAGGCAACGTTGCCGGTCGCGGTCTGGATCGCGGTGATGACTTTGCTGTAGTTCGGATCGGGCGGGACGAAGCGCGCGCTCTTGAGCGATTCGGTCGAATCGACGAGGAATTTCTGGGCCTTGAACTCCGGCACGTCCGCCGAGTCGGTCCTGGCGACCGGGTGCGGGTCGCCGATGTTCAACTGGGCCACGGTGTCCTTGTTGTTGAAGGCCTTGATGAACTCCCAGGCCAGGTCCTTGTTCTTGCTGGCGGCGTTGATGTACCAGCAAGTGCCGGGACCGCCGATCGTGAACGACGGACCCGCCGATTCGGTCGGATGGAGCAGATACCCGACGTTGGCCTCCGTCCCCGCCTGGTCGGCGCTGTACCAGCCGCCGTAGACCCATCCGCCCTCGAAGAGCAGCGCGAGCCCGCCGTTGCCGAGTTTCTCGCGCATCGCCGTCCAGGGTTTGGTCGTGGTCAGGATCTCCTTCGGGACCAGTTCGTCGGTGAGATAGGCATCGGCGTAGTAGGCGAGGGTCTTCTGGATCGCCGTGCTGTTGCCGACCCACTTGCCATCCGCCGTGATCACGTCGCCGCCGTACGCCCAGACGAGGGGGACGAATGCGTGATCGGCCGTGCCGCTGCTGCCGGCCTGCCCGGCGTACAAGGCGTAGGGGATCGCCTTGCCGGCGGTCTTGACGGCTTTGGCGGCGTCGATGATGCCCTGGAGATTGGCCGGTTGCCAATCCGCCGAGAGCCCGGCTTCCTGGAGCCGATCCTTGCGGAAGTAGAGGAAACGGGTGTCGAGCCCGTACGGGATCGCCCACAGGTGCCCCTTGTAGGTCACGCCGGAGCGAACCGAGTCGGGGTAATACTGGAAGTCCTCCCACTTGGCGGTGTAGTCGTCGAGCGGCGCGATATAGCCAGCCTCGGCCAACTCACCGATCGAGCTGCCGCCGATGTGGAAGACGTCCGGGGCATCGCCGGCGTCGAGCGCAAGCAACAGTTTCGTGTAGAAGTCGTCGTCGCCGACCTTTTGGAGGTCGACGTTGACCTTGGCACCCGGATTGGCGCTTTGCACGGCCTCGGCGGCCTTGTCGACGAACGGGGGTTTCTTGCCTAGTTCGTCCGGATAGGAGACCGTGATCTCGCCCGTCAGCCCCTGAAACCGACGCGCGGCGAGACGACCACCCGCGGTCGGCGCCGCGAGTGTCTCGCGGAGTCCGGCGGAGGCAACCAGCGCACCGGCGCCGACCGCGGCGGCACGACCGAGCAGCACGCGGCGATTGACGATCAGACTCGATTTAGTCATCCCTCGTTTGCTCCTCTCTGGCCGGAGCGTTTGCCATTGCGGCCGCTCCGAACGCTACCGGTGATCACCGGCGGGCGGAGCCTATTCTATGCCGGTGGCCGGTCGCATTAACGGACCTTGACCGAATTGTTAAGTAGCGTCGAAGTCCTTCGCCGCCCGGCAAATACGTGGCGTCCGGGCGCGACCCTTGAGCGACTTGACGGCTTTCCAGCACGGCACTTGAAGTGCCGTGCTCAGCCGCAATAAGTCGGCTGAAGGGATGGTTCAAAGGAACATGACAGTGTGGGCGTCAGGCGGCCACCTCCTGCTCGACCGACCGCCGGGACCGGAATGGGATGAGCGTTCCCGCGGCCGCGGGCGGGGGATAGCCCAACGCCGTCAGCCAGTCGGTGGGAG